>CAYWMW010000056.1:4834-19218 GCA_964458975.1 uncultured Lewinella sp.
GGGCCTGCGGGGCCAGTATCACCTTGCGGTCCGGCAGCGCCATCTGCACCATTCATTCCTGCAGGACCGGCATCACCTTGTGGTCCGGCAGGCCCCTGAATCGGTCCGGCGTTATTCCACATAGAGCCATCCCAGGCGTAGCCGTCGCCGGTGGCGGTAACGATGTAAAGGTCACCCTGGGTATTGCCCATGGCAGGCAGGTCTGCGACGGTAGCAACGGAACCGAGCAGGGAAATGCCCGTGCCGTCCTGCCCGTCCATTCCGGCGGGGCCTTGCGGTCCGGCGGGGCCGGTTGGGCCTGCGGGTCCGGCGTCTCCCTGTGGGCCTGCTGCACCATCTGCGCCATTTGCACCGTCGGCTCCGTTTGCACCTGCTGGGCCTTGTGGGCCTTCAGGACCACGGATTGGTCCGGTGCTGTTCCACATGGTGCCATCCCAGGCGTAGCCGTCGCCGTCGGCGGTAACGATGTAAAGGTCACCCTGGGTATTGCCCATGGCAGGCAGGTCTGCGACGGTAGCAACGGAACCGAGCAGGGAAATACCCGTGCCGTCTTGCCCGTCCATTCCGGCGGGGCCTTGTGGTCCGGCGGGGCCTGCTGGACCTGCGTCTCCCTGTGGCCCGGCTGGGCCGTCGGCACCATTAGCTCCGGCTGGTCCTTGCGGGCCTGCGGGGCCTGCCGGGCCTGTTTCACCCTGCGGCCCCGCTACGCCACCAGGAATTTCGATGGTATTGCCATCGCTGATGGTCAGCATGCGGGTAGCGCTGTCAAACGAAAGGGACTGGGGCATGCCTCCGCCACTTCCTACCTGGAGGGTGACGGAGTTGCCGTCGGTCAGGGTCAGGGTTTGCGACGCGGGGTCGTAAATCAGGTTTTGGAGTTCGTCGGTGGGGTCGCCGCCGCCGCCGCCGGAACCGCTTTCTTTGGCGTAGAGGGCGTAGGGAACGGATAGCAGTTGGCTAGCACCGAGGTTGACGTAGCTCTCGCCGCCGTCGGGGTCGATGTCGATCTTGAGGAAGAAGTTGTCCGTTCCCCAGTCGAGGGTGTTGATGTCTCCGGAAAGGCCGACACCGTTGCCGATGTGTAGGTCAAAAACCCCAAGGTCGGTGGTGGTTACTTCGTGGCGTTCGGAGTAGCGAACGGCGCCGGAGGGGCCGCCAGCCAAAAGACTTACACGAACGGCGATGTTGTCCGTCGCCATCGCGTTATTGTCCGTATCGCGGGCTACGGCCTGGAAGCGGAAACCGCTGGGAGCCTGGGCGCTGAGGCCCGCAAGCATCAGCAGAAATAAGCAAGTAAAGAGTAAGCGTTGCATAATGATATGAGTTGAAGGGAATGACTTGTGTCCTCTCTCCTCCGGCCCCGTTTCTCGGGAAAACTGTTGGAGAGCGTCACGTCTGTATTGGTTTATGTGGCCTCGGAAAAAGGTGTTACACCTTGCTAGTGTTAAATAAGCATCACTGCCGCACCACGCGCAGCGCTTTCAGCGGCTGGCCAGCCCTGGAAACGGTGAGGAGATAGGTGCCGGCGGGGTAAAGAGAGAGGTCTAGCTCAGTGCGCTCCAGCGGGAGTTCTGTATCCGAAATGGCACGACCGAGGAGGTCGGAGACGCGCAATCGGTCCCGTAGTTCCCAGTCGCCCGAGATCGTGACCCTATCCGCCGTTGGGTTGGGGTACACGCTCAGCTCCAGCTGAATTTCCGGAGCACTCCAGGTGCTGGTGGCGATGAGTTCGTAGAGGCCGTGGTGGAAACCCTGCTCCAGCACGAGGCCGTTTTCGGAACGGGTGACGGCAATTTCGCCCACCGTCCAGTGGATGTTCCCGACGTTGACGGCCGAGAAGTAGCTGCCCGCCGAGCCTACTATGCTGCGCGAAAGCTCCTGCCCGGTGAGTAAGGGAGAAAGGGCGAAAAGGAGTAAGGGGAGCAGCAGCAGGGCGCGGCCGCGGGTGCAATGAAGGTTTTTAGAAAGCATAGGAATTGAGTTTTAGCTCGCCGGCCGAGGCGGGCGTTAGCCCTGACTCGTCCGCCGAGCGGATTTTGATAGTTATTAGCTCCCAAAGCGGAGGTTTTCGCGACCTGAGACTACGCTTCGATCCATCTCGGGTTACTCATGTTTCATCCCTACTGGATTACCGCTATACGTAGCACCGCTTCGCGTTGCTGACCCCGTTCAGGGAGCGTTTGGCAACCCGAGACTACGCTTCGCTACGTCTCGGGTTACTGATGTCAGATCCCTACGGGATTATTACTTTTACCCCATGAAAATTGCGGGGAGGTATGAGTTAAATTTTTACCGCATCAACGTAAGTTGCCCCCGTACGGCCTTGCTGCTACCATCGGCAAAACGAAGCCCGGCAGACCACACGTAGGTGCCCGGTGGTAGCGGCTGACCACTCCCCTGCTCGTTGCCATCCCAGCCAGCCTCGGCCGGCGGGAGGTCGGATGCCTGTTGGTAGCGAATGCCGCCCCAGCGGTCCGCAATCTGAAGGCCGGTAATGGCCTCCACGCGCGGACCGGTGAAGAGCCGCCAGACGTCGTTCCGCTCGTCTCCGTTTGGGCTGAAGGCCGTTGGAGCGTAGAAGCGGCGGCTGTCTTTTACCTGAATCAGGAAAGAGTCCACTACGCTGCAGCCACCGGGAGCGATGGCCTCGATGATGAATTTTGTGTCTACTGTAGGGGTGAGCACCGTGGTGGGGCAGTCGTTGCAGGAAGTGAAAGCACGGTTATTCCAGCGCCACTCGGTTACCGCGAAATCGGCGGTAAAGTCGGCGAAGACGGAGTCTCCCCGCTCAATGGTTTGTTCGTTGGGCAGGCTGCCGAAGATGTTCAGTTCAGGGGCATCCGCAACGGTGGCGGAGTTGGAAGCTCGGCAACCGTCGATATTTTCCACTATAAGGTCGTACGTGCCGGGAGCTAAGTCGGAGAAAGCGGTGTCGGGTTGAAAGCTGCTGCCGCCATCAATGGAGTAGAGGAGGTCAGTATCGCCCGTTCCGAGTAGGGCAATGGTACCGCTGTTGCTGCCGGGGCAGGCGGTTGGGGTGGTGGTTGCTTCAACGGTTAGTTCTGTTACCGCCAGCTCGTG
This sequence comes from uncultured Lewinella sp., assembly GCA_964458975.1. Lineage (GTDB taxonomy): Bacteria > Bacteroidota > Bacteroidia > Chitinophagales > Saprospiraceae > Neolewinella. The sequence goes on from CAYWMW010000056.1 coordinate 7,916, forward strand.
GTTCAGTTCGAGTTGGCAACCGTTGAAGTCGGTCAGCGTCAGGGTGTAGGTGCCGGGGGCGGAGACGGGGGCATCGTCGCCGTTGTTGCCCGTACTCCAGGCAAATACGGCGAACTCCCCGTCAACTTCCAGGCTAGCGGTTTCGCCGGAGCAAATTTGGCTCGGCCCGGAGATCACCGGCCGGGTACCGAAGGCGACGCTGATTTCGTAGGTCGCGCTGCTGTCACAACCGGATACGGCGGTGAAGGTCTCCGTGATGGTGGTGTCCGTTGTGAACGTTTGCCCCCGGAAGGATTCACCGGGGCAAAGGTCTACGAAGAACAGATCATCATAAGCCGGGAGAATTTGCAGGAAGGTGCGGACGATGCTGTCGCAGCCAGCTTCCGTGCGGAGGGTCGTTTCGTGGTTACCGGCCGTGGTGAGGGCGGTTGAGCCGACGAAAAGGGTGTCTCCGTTGCAGATACTTTGGCCCTGGGAGAAACTCGGAATATCAACCCTTAGGCTGGTGGGTGAGGTTAAGGACCGGCAGCTCAGGTCGGCAAGGCAAGTTGCGTCCGGGGCATAAGTGAGCCGGTAGTTGATGCCGGCGTTAGGGCTGGAGATGGTAAGCTCGGGCGCGTCGGTGCCGGTCGGAGACCAGCTGCTGCCGCCGTCAAAACTTCTTTCCCACTGGTAGCGGTAGGTGATGCCGTCCGTCAGCGGGCTTTGCAGTACGAACGGTCCGCTTTGACACACCACGGTGACGGGCGGGAAGTCTTGCGCAACGAGCAGGCCACTGCAAACTAAAACCAATGAATAAAGGAAGTGCCGAAGCATGGGTAGGAGGGATGATTCGTTGCTTTATGGCGCGAGGGAATAAAACGTTACAACCGTGGCTTGAAAACTTTCTTTGCACCAGCGGCCGCGCCCTTATTGGTTTTGTGGTTTTGTGGTTCGGTGGTTTTGTGGTCTTGTGGTACTTTAGCACCACCGAACCACAAAACACCCTCCACAATGGCCACCGAACCAGTACACACCATCGTTTTCGACATCGGCAACGTCCTCATCGGCTGGAACCCGCGCAACCTCTACAATAAGGTTTTTGACACGCCGGAGGAGGCCGACTGGTTCGTCAATAACATCACGCACCTGGACTGGAACGAGGAGCAGGACCGGGGGCGGCCGGTGGCCGAAGCAACCGAAGAACTGGTGCGCGAACACCCAAAGTGGGAGCGCGAAATCAGGATGTACTACGACCGCTGGACGGAGCATTTTTCGGGCGCGATCGCAGGTACAGTGGACGTTTTACGGGCCCTGGATGCCTCCGGAAACCACCGCCTCCTGGCCCTCACCAACTGGAGCGCCGAACTCTTCCCCTGGGCCCGCGAAAACTTCGACTTCCTGGAAATATTCGAGGCCATCATGGTCTCCGGCGAAGTGAAGATGAAAAAACCGAACCCCGATATTTTTCTCCATTTGGCAAAAACTTATGACCTCGGAGACTTCTCCGGCTGCCTGTTTATTGACGATAGTTTGCGGAATTGCGAGACGGCACGGTCGTTGGGTTTGGATAGTATTCGGTTTGAGGCCCCGGAGCAGCTGCGAGGAGCTTTGGCGGGGCGGTTGGTTGTGGTTTAAGTCTCAACGTCAACGTCTTCGAGGGCCAGGGCTCTATTTCCGAAACGCAGGTTTCTGAAATACGTATTTCGGAAATTGCAGCTACTTCTATCCAACGTCGCACCCCTAACTCCCCGTCTTACCAGATATGAAGTATTTATCGATTCTCCTGACCATTCCACTGTTCGTACTCTCCTGTAACAAAGAAAATTTTGACCCAGACCGTAACCCTGACCTGATAGGGACCTGGAAAGTAACGGAACAGTTCTCCGACCCCGGCGACGGATCGGGGCGTTTTAACAGCGTAACTTATGACCGGCGGTACACCTTCCGGGCTGATGGAACCATCACTTCGAACCGGGATATGTGTTTCCCCTGAACGGCTCGGCGGAGGAAGTGGATAGTCGTGGCGTCTATAACCTCACCGAAGGCACCATTGAGCCGGAAGGCTGTGATTTTACCCCCAACTACCGCTTTGAACTGGACGGACAGCAGCTGACTTTTCGTTTTACCTGTTTTGAAGGCTGCGCACTACGGCTGCGTAAGTTGCGCAAAGGAAGCCATTTCCCTTTAAGTAAGTTTTAACAAAAAAGAGCCAACGCGATCCAAAATGGGGCCCGTCTGTCAGGGTATAAAGGCAGTACGCAAAGCCTGCCAACCTAAACCGTTAAATCCCTGAACCATGAAAGCGAATTCCTTCCTCCTCCTTTTTATCCTCGCCCTGTTAGCCCTTAGCTGTACCGAAGATGATGGTAACCTCACCCCAACCAGTATCCTTGGGGAATGGCAACTAGAAGCCATCTACAATGACCCCGGTGACGGCTCCGGTGATTTTGAACCCATCGAAAGCGACATGCTGCTGGAGTTGCTACCAAACGGGCGCTACACCACCAGCAATTCTGTATGTCTGAGACCAGCATCGGGAGACCAGGCAGATACCGGCTCCTACGATGAAACAACCGGAATTATAACTACGGACCTCTGCGACCCCGCGTTCCCCATACGCTTCGAGTTGGTTGACGATAAACTGATCATCTCACACTTCTGTATCGAAGCATGCCAATTGCGGTTCCGTAAGGTGTAACGAGCGGGCACGATCCCGTCACAAGAAAGTTGCAGTCGGGTTTGCCCGGTGCAACTTTCTTTTATTCTCGGTTCGTTTGTATTCAAAACAAACACCACCATGACCTACTCCACCCCCTGGCTCCTAGACCAAATCGCCAACGGAAGCCAGCCCGAATACATTTACTTCTGGGGCCACCGGCCCCAGCCCGACCGGATCGGCCCCAGCTGCTTAAGCCAGTGGTTCGCCTCCGGCTTCGAGCACGAGGGTAAGTACTTCCACACCGCCGAACACTGGATGATGTACCACAAAGCACTGGTGGCCTACGACCGTGCTTCCGCCGAAGCCGTGCTGGCCGACCCCGACCCACGGGCCGTAAAAGCCATCGGCCGGAAGGTGAACAACTACGACGATAAGCTCTGGGCCACCCGTAAATACCCTATCGTGGTGCAGGGCAACGTGCTGAAGTTCGGAGCCTCCCGCAAACTAAAGGATTACCTTCTTAGCACCGGAAACGCGATCCTCGTAGAAGCCAGCCCCTACGACGACCAGTGGGGCATCGGGATGAAGGCCGAAGAAGCCCGGAGACTCAACAACCCGGCCCAATGGCGGGGCACAAACCTGCTGGGCTGGGCGCTGATGGAGGCGCGGGATGAACTGAAGAAAAAACCACTTTGAAACCGTAATAAAGTGACGTAAAATGCCAAGAGAATCATTGTCAGTTAAACTCAAACCACTTAATGCTGTTCCTACTTTGAATTTCAAATTAGACCAAAACTTATGAGCGCTTCCTCCGTCGGTATTGACGACCTGTCCGTCTACGTCCCCCAGCTTTATTTTCCGATTGAAGACCTCGCTGCGGCGCGGGACCTCAGCTACCCAAAACTCAGCAAGGGCCTGGGCCTCCTGCAAATGGCCGTAGCCGACGCCCGCGAAGACGCCGCCACCATGGCCGCCAACGCCGTGCTGGACCTGATGCACAAGAACGACCTGGACCCAAACGACATCGGCCGCCTCTACCTCGGCACCGAATCTGCCCTCGACGGGGCGAAGCCGACGGCCACTTACGTACTGGACATGCTGCAGGATCACTTCGCCGATACCCACGGCGGCAATTGCTTTCTGAACTGCGACGTGGTAGACCTCACCTTCGCCTGCATCGGTGCCGTAGATGCCCTGCAAAACTCCCTGGAATGGGCGGCGGCAAAAGACGGGCGCATCGGCATCGTAGTGGCCAGCGACGAAGCCAAGTACGAAATGAACAGCCCCGGAGAATACACCCAGGGTGCTGGTGCCGTAGCGATGGTGGTGAAGCAAAACCCACGCTTACTGGTCATCGATCCAGACTTTGGGGTAGCAACGCGGCCCGCGCACGACTTCTTCAAGCCGAACCGGAAGGTGACCAAGCGGGAGATCATCAAAGAGGTGATCGACCTCCTGCCCGATACTTCCGCCGAAGATTTCAACATGGACGAATTACTCGGCAAGCTCTCCGAAGGGCTCGACTGCAACGGCGTACTTGACTGCAACGATAACGACCTTTACCTCCACAAGGCCACGCCGGTTTTTGACGGCCCGTACAGCAACGAAGCCTACCAGGCCCGCATCCGGGAAGCGCTCCAGGATTACCGCCGCCGCTCCGGTAAAAAAGAAGGTGAATTGCTCAACGATTTCAGTCACCTCGTCTTCCACCTCCCCTACGCCTTCCAGGCCCGGAGGATGTTTTCCGAAATATTCATGGAAGAGTTGAAGGCCAACGGAAACTGGGTGGAATTCATCCTGAAGAACGAACTCGAAGTGCCCTGCGCTGATGATTACAATGACCGCGAGGAGTACATCACCAAATGTGCTGACTTCCTGAAATTGGTCACCAAATCCGCCGATTACAAAGCCTTCGTGACCGAGCGCATTGCGCCGGGGGAATGGGCCAGCTCGCGCGTGGGCAACCTCTACGCAGGCAGTGTTTTCCTGAGCCTCATGAGTACTTTGGAGGCGCTCACGCAGGATGCAAAGAAGGTTGAAGGGCAAAGCATCTGCATCTTCGCCTACGGCTCCGGTTCGAAGTCTAAGGTCTTCGGCGCAACCCTGCAAACCGGCTGGGCGGAAGTCGCCAAAGGCTTCGACCTCAAAAATCGCCTCGACCATCGCCAGGCCATCGACTACGCTACCTACGAACAGCTCCACCGTGGTACGCTGAAGGACAACGTTGCTGACTCCGACGGCGGCAGCTTCTTCCTCGCTGATGTACACAACGAACGAAACGAAACAGAGGGCGTACGCCACTATGGCTACGCCTCCTTCCTCGGCGTCGTTACGGCGTAGTAAGGGTTCGCGCAACAATAAGGGTTCGCGGAACAACTTATTATTGCGCAAACCCTAAAAGCAAAAAGCCGGGGCCAATGGCCCCGGCTTCTAATCAATAAGGTTGCAAAAAACGGAAAATACTCAATCGGTCTTAGGTGAGTGTTAATAGAATTGGTGTGTTTAAATCAAAAGGGTTTAGGTGATTATTCTCGGATTCATCTCTCTTTGCTTCCGATAGTACAAATATACGACGGGTCGCTCATTTACGCAACTATACGCGTATTATTTTAAATTTATACTATTTTGTAACTTTTATGATTACATCTTATTGTTGCCTTACCCCAGCTCCTAAACCTTTGTTTGCACCAGCGGCCGCGCCCTAATGAAACGTACGGCGAACCGGGTTTCTAAAACATGGTTACATTCACAGATAAATTTCACGAATATGACTGACGCGCCACAAACAAAAAAGACCTCCAAGCTGGCTACCCTATTTTACATCATCCTTGGGATTGTACTGCTGACCGTTTTCCTGGAAATGTCGGGAGTCGCCGATGTTGCTGGTAAGCGGGAGCACCAGGAGATCATTAACCAACCACATCAATAAGGGAAGAAGGGAAGAAAGGATGAGGAGGAAAAAGGGCTTAGGGGTTGCGCCCTTTTTCTAAACGCTCAATGTCGTTTATATCACGAGGGCGACCTGCTGCTTTTTTTGCAGTGATCAAATCATCGTACTGAACTACCCTCACCTCAAGGTCGTCGAATTCATGAATGTATGATGCTTCATATGATGTTTCAAAATCTAGCCCCTTAACGGAAGTCATAATGTCAATAGCGTTAGGAGGCAAACCAAAAGAAAACACATCGTAACGCTCCGTTGCTAAGAATTTTTTCTCCGACATATCGAAAACGGGCATCTGAAACTGGTCAAAAGCTTCTAGTAACTTTGCGTAGTTAGCTTTTGTGGGATTGCTCCATACATCGATAACTCCCGTAGAGCGGCTATAGCCATGAAGGATTACAGCATAACCCCCAACGAGAATATACTCAACATCATGCTCATTACATGCTTCAATAAATTCCTGCAAGTCTTGCCTAAAGATACTATTTGCCCTAGCACGTTTTCGTATTTTAAAAGCTGTCCGGTCTACTAGCTCAAGATCATCCGGGCCAAGTTGGAAAGCCTGACGAATAAGTAGTTTAGCTGCACGCAGCCGTTCAGCCGGCGGTCGGGTTAACCAGTAGCAGTATTGTTGTCAGCCTCTTCGAAGGTGTTGATGCGAAAGGCCGTTTTATCCATGCGAAATTCGGACACTTCTGGCTAGTTTTCAAATTTAACCCGACGGTACACTTCCTCCAACGGTAAGTCTACCTTAAGGGTATGCAAGTACACACTACCCTCCCGCGTAAAAGCAGAATCCATCCGCCACAGTTTCTCGTCTTCTTTATACCAGCATTCTACGGCATAACGACGAGAATCAATGAGCATATACTCTCTGAAGCTATCTAAAGACCGGTATTTCTGGAATTTTTCACCCCGGTCATAGTCTCCGCTGGTTTCTGAAATAACTTCGATAAGAAGTGCTGGATTTAATAGTCGCCGGTGAGTATCGTCGCCAAACTCCGCCTCTTCACAGACAAAAGATAGATCAGGTAAGACATAGCTATCCCATCGTGGAATAGAGACTGCCATATCACTGTCGTATGGTTCGCAAGGTCCATCTAATGTACTATTCCCCAGTACGCGGGAAGTATCAATTTTAATTTTACTGTGGCTATCTGTACCTCCCGCCATCATACGAATTTCGCCATTATGATATTCATAACGATCTTCCGATTGTGTAAGCAAGTTGAAGTATTCTTCGACAGTATACTTTCGTTTAAGATCAAGCTGAGGAGCTGTCATAATATGCAAGTTTTTGCTAAGATAACGCTTTCTAGGGCTTCAACAGTTCCGCATACCGAGCCGGATCATTCAGCACCGCAATGGCCTCCTGCACTTCTTTATCGTTGCGCAGGCCCATCTGCACCTCGCCGCGCTGGTAGTAGTAGCGGCCGGCGATTTCCTTCTCGATGATGCTGATGATTTCGGCTTTGTAGCTCTGGATGGCGGCGAGTTGCTCCTGGTCTACCTGAGTTTGGATGGCCTTGAGGGCGGCGGCGATGTCGTAACCTTCTTCCTTGGTGGCTTCGAGGGCTTTCTCGAGGGCTTTCTCGGCCTTGGAGGTGTATTCATAGTCTTCGCGCTGGAGGAAGCTGAGGAATTTGTCCCAGTCCTGAAAGCGGAAATCGGCGACGGAGTCGATCGTTGGGCGGGTAGTGACCCACTCGTTGACGAAATCGAAGATGACGTGTTCTTCGAGCAAGCCCTTGGTGATGTTCTTGCCGCCGAGGATGGGCAGCTCAATGTCTGGTGCTACGCCACCACCGTCGAGTACGGGCCGGCCGGAGAGGGTCTTGAACACTGCGCGCTCGCTGTCCGGGATGTCGAAGGGCTTACCGTCACGGTACTCCAGGGCCTGGATGCAGCGCTGGCTGGGGATGTAGTATTTGGCCGTGGTGATCTTCACGCGGCTACCGTAGCCGGTTTCCATGATGTTCTGCACGAGGCCCTTACCGTAGCTCCGCTGGCCGATGAGGACGCCGCGGTCGAGATCCTGCAAAGAGCCGCTCACGATCTCGGAGGCGGAGGCGGATTTATTGTTGATGAGTACGGCTACGGGGAGTTCGAGATCGAGGGGGTTGCCCTTCGTTTTGTAGCTGCGGTCCCATTCACGGACTTTGCCTTTGGTGGTAACGATCAGTTCGTCTTTCGGGACGAAGATGTTCACGATGTCTACCGCTTCGTTGAGGAGGCCACCGCCGTTGTTGCGCAGGTCCAGCACGACGCCTTTCAGCTCGGGGTTATCGGCGCGGAGTTTGCTTACGGCATCGCGGACGTTCTTGCCCGCGTTTTGGGTAAAGGTGGTGAGGGCAACGTAGCCTACGTTACCTGCCAGCATACCGGAGTAGGGGACGTTGGGGATGCTGACGTCTCCGCGCAACAGTTCGAGGTTTTTTTTGCCGCCACCGGGGCGGTCTACGGTCAGCTTCATGGTGGTGCCGGGGAAGCCGCGCATGATTTCTTCCAGCTGTTCGCGGTTGTAGCCAGCGGTTTCCCGGCCGTCGATTTCCAAGAGGCGGTCTCCGGTTTTGAGGCCAGCTTTATCAGCGGGTTGGTCTTTGAACAACACCATGATGGTGGGCAGGCCATCGATGTACTCGATATCTGCCCCGATGCCCTGGTACTTTCCGCTCTGGCGGAGGCGGGCGAGCTCTACGTCCGTTTCGCTGATGTAATTGGTGTAGGGATCGAGCGAACTCACCATCGCTTCGATGCCGGTGCGCATCAGTTTATTGGGTTCAATGTCGTCTACGTAGTAGGTATTCACTTCTTTGTAGACGTTGGTGTAGACTTCGATGGCCTTCATGATCTCGAAGAACTTATCGTTCACCGGGCTCACGGTGGCGGCGGTAAAAACGACGAAGGCGAGGGCGGCGGCGAGGCCGGAAAAAATCTTTTTGCGCGTAGACATACGGTTGCTTTTTGGGGACATACTTTAAGGTAACGCTTTTGTAGGGAGATAGATTATTGGAAGGTGCTCCCAGTAGGCCCGGCTTCAGCCGGAGCCTTAATTTTTCAAGGCTCCAACTTGAAGCCGAGCCTGCAAAAAACCTTAACTTCGTCACCATGCTCATCCATCCTTACCACCCCGACTGGCCCGAACACTTCGCGCAAATTGCCAGCATCCTGAACGAAGCTGTCGGAGACCACCTCGTAGCCATCCACCACATCGGCAGCACCGCAGTACCCGGCCTGGCCGCAAAGCCAATCGTAGATATTGACATGGAGTACCCGGTAGGCGGAGCGTTGGCACCAATCACTAGCGCACTGGAAAAACTGGGGTACTACCATAACGGAGACCAAGGCATCCCCGGGCGGGAGGTTTTTAAACGGGAGTCCGGAACCTCAGCATATCCCGTGCTCGATGCAATTCCGCATCACCTCTACCTTTGTGCGTCTGATAACGAAGAACTCAGCCGTCACCTCCGCTTTCGGGACGGACTGCGCTCCGACAAGGCCGCCCGCACTGCCTACGAGCAGATCAAGCGGGAAGTAGCGGCCCTTGCGGGAGAGGAGCGAAAAGCCTACGCAGAAGTTAAGGAGAAACGGGCGCGGGACCTTGTGGAATCGGTACTAAGGGGTTGTCTCCGGAAGTGAATACTCAACCCTAATCCCCTCCCAACGCGTTACCTTAGTCATCACAACAACCAATTCGCCATGAACGAAGGCCCTCCCGCCTGCCCCATCCCCCGCTGGACGCTGCTGAAACAAGAACTCCGCAACGTAAGCCCCAAAGAATTTGATGCCCTGCGCACCAAGGCTCCGGCAGGTACCGTCTTAGACGTCCGTGCCCCTTCAGAGTTCGAGGCCTTTCACCTCGAAGGCGCGGTGAACATGAACTACCTCGGCCCGGATTTCCTGGAGCAGATGGAAGCCCTCGACCCCGAGCAGGAATACCTCGTTTACTGCCGCAGTGGCCGCCGCTCCGTCCGTGCCTGTACCCTGATGCGCAATGCGGGCGTCACTAAGCTTATCCACCTGGACGGAGGAATTAATGCTTACCACCCGGAGTAACACATAGTGAACTCGTTTAAAGCTTCCCTCATTCACCCCACACATAAGTTCGCATGAAACACCTTTGCTCTACCCTGCTCTTCTTAACCCTTCTTTGCACCTGCGGCCCCGCCCCCGAAAAAGCCGGAAGTGAAGACCCACCAACGGAACAGGCAGCCGTTTACCAGGACCTTTCCCCCACCGAATTCGCCGAACGCATCGGAGGAGACAACACCGTTCTACTCGACGTGCGCACCCCCGGCGAAACCGCTGGCGGCATCATCAACGGTGCGATTGAAATGGACTACCGCGCGCCGGATTTCGCCCAAAAACTCAGCGAACTCGACCCCAATAAAACCTACCTCGTATACTGTGCCTCCGGTGGCCGCAGCGGAAAAACCTGCGGAATGCTGAACAAGATAGGCTTGACAAAGGTGTACAACCTGAAGGGAGGGTACGGGGCCTGGAAGGAATAGGTTGGTTCGGTGGTTTTGTGGTCATGTGGTGACAACTCCTGCTTAAAGACGGTGAATAGCGAAGTTACCCGGGCAATCTTTCTGTGTCTTCTGTTTTTATGTGGTTAGCCGGGCACCGCCCACAAAACCACCGAACCACAAAACCAAACCTACCTCCCCGGCTGCACCCCCACCGAAAACCAAGCCCAGGCATGGCGCAAGCCGCCAGCAAACTCCGGGCTCAGGTGCCGCATACCGCCACTGAGCTTCAGGCCGCCGAGTTCGATGGTGCCGTCGAGGCCGAAGGCCCAGACCATCAGCTCGGGTTGAATTTTGCCCCGGTAGCGATCGTCCCGGTTCAGTAAACCACCGCTCAGCGTTGCGTCGTAAGCGACGAATCTTCCGCTGCCCAGCAAGTCAAAGCGCAGGCTACTCCTTTCCCCCATACGAATGGCCAGCCAGCTGAATTTCAGCTCTGGTGAAATATTGGTGTAGAGGGTGCCTGCGCGCCCGGTGAGCCCGGCGGTAAAGTCAAAGCGGGGAGACATCCGAAACCGCTGGCTTACGCCCAACTGATAATTGAGTAAAATATCGGGCTTCACCTCGTTGGGCCAGCCGGGTACTTCGTCCGCATAGCTGAGCATGCTGTGCCAGGCGTTCTGGATGCGTCCGCCGCCGGAGTAGCGGCCGAGAACACCGGCGGTGAACTCCCATCTCCATCCCAGGCCGAGTTGATCGTCCACAAAAGATTTGCCGCGCGTGGCTACGAGGTAGGAGGCGAAGGGGCGGTCGTTCTCCTGTAATTCATCGGCATCAATTTCCCGGGGCGTATAGATGTTTTGCGTTAGCCGCCAGTAGCGTTCCGTAGTGCTGGTTCCACCCGGGCGGAGTGGAACGCCGTGCCTTTCCCGCTTTCCAATTTCCAGGTTAAGGCCGCTGGTGAAATACTGGTCCGTTTTGGCGGGCAGGTACAATACGTCATTAGCGATCCGTAAATCGACGTAGGTGCCTCCCCAGGTTTGCTGCCCCGAAAGTAAGGTTGAAATACCGACAATGAAGGCTCCGAGGAGGAGCAAACCTTTTGACATACGTGCGGGAATTAAAACTGGTATGGCCCGCTTCACAAAGCTAAACTCTAGTGTTTGCGGATCAAATATACAAGGAAAAGCTGATCGGCCCCTCCATAGTTTCGTCGGAATCCGACCGGCAGAGCATTGAATTCCCCTAC
>CAYWMW010000057.1:0-18871 GCA_964458975.1 uncultured Lewinella sp.
GCTCGGCAGCGGGTGCAATGAAGGGTTGTATTGGGCGCTCGCTTGAAGAGGCGCGCTGGGGCTGATCTCGCTAAACCCACTAGTCGCGAGGGGGCCGATCTCCGCCTTCGGCGTCGATCAACCTCTCGCTATACGACGTACCCCTTCGGGGCACTGGTCTTTGCTCCTCAAAAACCCTACCTTGCATCCTGCGGCCGCGCCCGAAAAAAACATACTGAAATGAACCAGCTAGACATTCTCAAGTCACTCTTCAGCCGTGACCTCGACCGCCTTCACAAAGAGGTGGAATCTTACCAGGAAGCCAACGGCCTCTGGCAAACCCTCCCCGGTACCTCAAACTCGGGTGGAAACCTGGCCCTGCACCTGGTCGGCAACCTGAACACCTTTATCTGTGGGCAAATCGGGAAGTCCGGCTACGTCCGCGATCGCCCCGCTGAGTTTAACCGGAAGGATGTGCCGCGCCAGGAATTATTAGACATGATTACCGCCACAAAAACCGGTGTAGTGAAAGCCTTAAATATGCTCTCCGACGAAGAACTGACGGAAGATTACACCCTGCGGGTCTTTCCGGAAACGATGACGCTGGGCTGGTTTTTGTTTCATTTGCAGTCTCATCTTACTTATCATCTGGGGCAGGTTAATTATCATCGGCGGGTGGTGGAGGGCACAGAGATCACAGAGATCACATAGAACACAGAGATCACAGAGAACACATAGATCACATGAAGTACTCAGATGATTACTTCGGCACCGGCGTAAAATAACATTGGAACCTCCTCCTGCTTTACCCCCTCCATGAGCAGGCTGTTCAGCGCCATCTCATAGGCGAAAGGGATGTCATCGGGTGTCTCGGCAAGGCCCAGGTAAAAACCTCCGGCAAAAGCAATGGCGGCGTGGTCCGGGATTTCATCGGCCATGCCGATCGTGTAGATTCCGTTTGTGGAAATTGCCATTGCCTGCTCGGTACTGTTGCAAGCGTTGAGCACTACGGCCTTGATGTCGAAGCGTTTTTTTAGCAGCCGGAACATATTAGCAAGGGCTACTCCGGTAACAATTTGCGGGTTGCGTTCGCGGTCTTCCAAAACGATGCCCGCAAGGTTGTCTTCGTCCGTTGTTCCTACGCCGTGGCCAGCAAAGTGGACGTAAGTTGGTCGCTCATCCAGAATGGTTTTTGTCAGCGTATCGGGGCGCTGTTCAAACTTTAGTTCGAGCTTGAAGTGGCCCACCTTGTCGTCAAGATGGGTTCTGATTTTCACGAACTCGTCGTTGAGTTTTAGTTTTCCCATTCCCCTGGGGTCTGATGCCAGAAATAAAATCCCTGGTTTCTCCACCGGTTTTTCCGAAGGAGCTGCTACCAGCGTTCGCTCCACCACCACCACCGGCTGCGCCTCCACATGCGTAATCCCAAACATCCGGGTAAACAGACCAATACTCTTCCGAAGCTTCGCCTTCTGCCGCAAAGTGAACTCAGGAGAAGCCGTCCCGTCCATTTCATCCGTCTCGATACCGGTCAAGGATCCGATCATCATGTTCAGGTGCTGATCGTACCGTTCATCGTCTTCGTTGCGTTTGGGGTGAGTGGTCAATCCGTTGAGGGCCGCCCGGAACCTCCCGGCATTTACCAGATCGGTGACTTTGGTTTGCATAGCTATTGCTTGGGGTTAAAGAGACCGGGAAGGTAGCCCTCCAGCACCTTAATTGATGCCTCGTTGATGAAATAACTGAGGTGATCGCTCCCGATGGCGTCCGGCAAGCCCGTCAGCCCCGGAATATCCTGCTGGCTCTTGACGGATACGGCGATGTCGGTGGGAGACTGGAAGAAGACCACATCCAACGCATCGCGCCAGTCGAGCTTCGCAACGATGCGTTGGTAGAAGTTCATCTCCTCGGTCGTCACGTCCGGAATCAGGCGAATGTCTCCGTTGACGATGGAGTAGGGGACCGTGCCCCGGTCGCCTTCCTCCTTGAGCATTTTTAGGAAATCAGACCCGGTTTTCATCTGCTTGAGGGTGTCCAGGGCGCTGTTGATGAACCAGCGCAGACCGAGCAGTGGCGCGAGGTAAGGCTGATAGGCCGCCCCACTGGCCAGTGCCCGGGAGAGCATGGGCGTGATCCACTGCGCCACGTTGCCGTAGGGGCTGCCACCGTTGGGCGTGCCAAATTGTAGCAGGTGGCTAACGATCTCTTTACCGTTCAGCATCTCAATGAAACAACGGCTCACCAGCCCACCCATGCTGTGGCTATAGATGTGGAGGATTTTGCCGTGGCCGGAGCCGAGACCGATCTCCGCTAGCTGTTTTTGGAGGTCCCGCGCGGTGTCCATCAGCGGCGTCTTCAGGTTTTCGTAATCGTAGGTGAGCAGGAGGTCGTACTGGGCGTAGAGCTCACTGCCGTCGGCCATTTTTGCCCGGCGCAGGATGGCGGGCGCGGTGGTGGTATCTCCGATGATGCCGTGAACGAAGAGGGCGATGGGCTTCTGGGCTTCACCGACTTTATCCGTCAGCTTTTTGGTGTTGCCAGAGAGGTAGTTCACCTCCATAGCGGGCGTTATTTCCGCCATGCGGAGTTTGTTGACGGAGCCGTCGAGCCACGGTACTTTGTCCGCCACCACCTTCCGGAAGAAGAGCTTGATGGAGCCGCCGAGACTGCGGGAATACTCCTCCGGTTTACGCTCCGGGGCGGGCAGTTGCTGCACCACCATCACGTTGTTCTCCTTGTCGGGGAAGCCGACGGGGTAGTAGCGTTTGGCTTCCTCATCGTAGGCGAAAACGAGGCCGCCGGTTTGCCCCAGGTCACCCGCCCTGAGGTGCAGCGGTTTTTCTGCGCTTACGCGGTCGCCGTTGGTGAGGCCGGTGAGGTGGATCATATCCAGCGGAGCCTGGCTGTTCATCACGCTCCGGCTCCCCATCATGTTTGCGGGTTCCAGGCCGAAGCCTTCGGTGGGCAGGGCGGGCGCTGCGGTGCTGCTCAGGGAGCGGCTGTTGCTCATGGAACAGTCCAGTACGATCTCGTCGAAACTTACGCCTTCCGGTATCTGGGTGACGGAGCAAACCGCGCTGCCGTCTTCGCCTTTCATCGTGCCGGACATCAGCGGGCGGTAGATCGTGAAGGGGATGTTCTTCACGCCCCAGCGGTCGCGCCGTTGCTTGCGTTTGACTTTGGGAACACCGCCGCCACGGGTCGTTTCTTCCTTTTTCTTTTCCTGAAGTTCGAGGCCGTCTTGCTCGTATTCGGCCAGCGAGAATTCTGTCTGTGAAACCACTACTTTCAGGTAGTTGGTGATTTCCGTCAGGCCCCAGCCCTGGAGCTGGTCGGGCAGGTTCAGGGCGATGTGGTTGACGTAGTACTGCTCGCCGTCTTCGTCCTCTCCGGCGAGTCGGGTGAGGTAGGGCGATTGGTCTTCGTCGGTCAGCCGTTTCACGGGCATAGCGGTGCCGGACACGGAGAAGGCCTCGTCGAGGTAAAGCATCCCGACGTAGAGCGGGCCTTTGCCCTGTTTTACCTTGATGCCCAGCCGCAGCATTGGTTGCGTCAGGTCGCCCTCTTCGTCGCGGGTGTAGGAGAATACGGCGGTGCCGTCGGTGGGTTGTTCTCTGTTTTCTTTGGTGATTTCTTCACCGTAGAGATCGGTAGCGATCTGTTCCAACTTGATCTCTACCGCATCGTCCAGGTTCAGTACGCGGGTGGTGGGGGCGAGTTGGAGTACGTGCTCGTAGCCGGCGACCTGGCCAACTTTGCGGATGAAGCGGTTGGCCCAGCCGTTGCGGTTGGTGTATTCTCCGGCAAAGAGCGGTCTTTCTTCACCGGGAAGCGTCAGCATAGCGCCGTATTCCTTTTGGTAGGAGATGTGGTACTTGGCGGCTGCGGGGTCTTCGGTCAGGCGAACCTTGCCTTTGCTGTCTTCAATGGCGTTGCTAAGCAGGGCGGTGTAGGTCCGGTTGGGGAATTTTCCGGCAAGGAATACGGTTAGCGGCGTCAGTTTGCCCTCAAGATGGGTGAGTGGGTAGGGCGCGCTGGCTTCGTTCATCCAACTTTCGGTCTTTACGTAGGAGCGGCCGCCGTCTACGCGTTTTACGGTGATCTCCCGTTCCGTTTCGCCGTCCAGGACGGTACCCTTATCGCCAACGGCGATGCCGGAGGTTTCGCCTTTGGGGACGAACCATCCGCCGCGCGCGTCGTGGTCCAGCGTCAGGGAGCGGTTGTGTTTCAGCTCGCCGTTCAGGAACAGCTGGTGCATGTCGGCTTTGCCGGTGGCGCTGGCGTGGGGATCTTGCTTACGGTAGCTGTTTTTTACCCGGACGCGTACTCGATCTGCCAGCTCGGCGTAGCAGACTTCGGCCAGGTTCACGTTGTTCATCGTTGCCAGCAGGTGGTGGGTGAACAGGCCCTGGGAGTTGCCGTTGATGGGCATTTCCATGGCCAGTTGCTCGGCGCGGCAGGCGGAGAGGGTTACGTGATCGCGGACGGGTGGGTGGCGGAAGTCGCCTTCTTTGCGGTAGGTTTCGTGGCCAAGGAAGTCCTCGAAGCGGACGTTGGCGTTGGCACCCGGCGCCATGCGCGGCATCATTTTCGCGGTCCGGGAGATGGTGCCCGAGTGGCAGCTGTCGGAGATGGCGAGTACCTGACCGGCGGCTTTAGTGTGGGTGGCCAGCAGGTAGCTTATTTCTTTGTCGGCCAGGTCGCGGCCGCCGGGCAGGCGGCTGTCGTGGAGGACCCAGGTTTCGCACTTGCGGTCGGTTTCCTGGTCCCAGAATTCCTTCGGGGCGGGCATTTGGGCACCGTGGCCGGTGTAGTAAAGGAGGCAGACATCTTCCGGGCCTGCGCCGTCAAAATGTGCGAAACCTTTAATCACGCTGGCGCGGGTAGCTTGGTCGTCCAGCAGAGATTTAAGCTTGAAATCCACGCCGTTCATCCGGGCGTAATCGGTGAAGAAGGCGGAGACGGCTTTGAGGTCTTCGGCACAACCGGGAAGTTTGGAGACCGGGGCGGGGTAGTCCGCTACGGCGATCATGAGGGCGTAAATGGTCATTAGTTATGGGTATGGATGCGTGAATATAGTGTTTTTTGGGCGCGGCCGCTGGTGCAGTGGGAGGTAATTAGCAAGGCTTCATTAAGCGCGATGTTTTTACTCAACTCGCCTGTCGAGTTTGGCGTTGCCCTGTTTTGTGGGTGTGCCAAACCAAAAACTCCCCACCAGCCGAAAGCCGATGGGGAGCAAAAACCTGCTTAAAAAAATGAACCTTGGTTAGGGAATCAGATCAATGCAAGACGACCTTTGCCGTCTTTACCATCTTCCCGTCACCGGAAACCGCCCGCACGAGATAAACCCCACGTGGAAGCAATCCGGTAGCAAAGCGGATGCCGCTTTGGGTAAGTTCGGAAGACAGCTGAACGGCCCGGCCGTTCATGTCTAGCAATTGAAACTGAGCCGCTTCGCCGAATTTGGCGGAGAGGAGGACGGTAAACTCATCCGTTGCCGGGTTGGGCGCTACGGTTAGATCGGCGATGTCGCCCGTGAAAGTGACCACCTCTACCGGAGAATAGGTCACCGTACCGTCGAAGTCCGTTTGGCGAATCCGGTAGTAGTTGTCGCCGGTGAGTGGGGTGGCATCGGTGTAACGGTAGGCGTTACTGGCAAGAGGGGCTTGCTCGGCGAGTACAGACCAGGCCCTTCCGTCAGGCGAGCGTTCGATGTGGAAGCCGGCGTTGTCCGGCTCGGTGGTGGTCTCCCACTGCAAATCAACCGTCTTTGCACCTGCGTCTGCGCCAAAAAACAGCCATTCCACCGGTAGGGCAGCTTCCACGATGGTCACCACCGCCGTCTCCGTAGTTGTATTGCCAGATTCATCCGTAGCCGTCAAGGTGACGGTGTTTGGCCCGATGTCTGCCATCGTAAACGTATTGGGGATGACGGAAGTGGCCGTTACACCATTCGCTAGTGAGCGACTACCATTCACACAGTCGTCAAAGCTGTTGGCCACGTCGAACACCTCGTTCGGAAGCAGCGTAGCGTTGCCGTCACCGTCCAGCTCTTTAGTGATGTCGATAGTAAAAAGGGTAGGGGGCACCGTTTCGTGTAGCAGCGTAGTGGTAACGCAAGCGCCATCTCCGCAGCCATCGGGTCCTTGAATAACACAAACAACGGTCATGTCCTGACCATCAGCGGGGAACTGAAAGCTGACGGAAGTACCCGTTCCAATCTGAGCACCCAGGGTAGCACAGTTACCCATGTACCAAAAGATATCCTCCGAATCGTTCAGTGTCGCCAGGGCCGTCAGCGTGACGTTTTCCTGGGCGCAGTAGCCGTCTACTGCAGGGATAGGGGTCTCCGTGAAGGTGCCGGGGGTGCAGGCGGCGTCAAGCGTGAAGGTCGCGTCACAACCCGTAGACAGCTGGCCTGCGTTGTCCACCGCAAAAATCGTTACCGGGTGTGTTCCCGCCATAAATTCCTGGGTAGAGCTGCCAAGGAAATCAACCTCGAAAGCAAGGTCAATGGTAGGCTGGGAATTTAGGTTGTAGCCCGCCAGGAACTGACCATCCGTGTAGGTGTCGTCAAAGCCATAAAGTGCGGAGGTGGTTCCTTCCATCACAAAGCTGTAGAACTGACCTTCCGTTACCGGAAAGGGCGTAGTCAGGCGAATTTCGGTAAAGGTGCCACCGGTTCCATCCACGAGTTCAATACCGGACTGGCTGTAAGCCGGCGTGCCAATACCCGTAACTCCACTACCATTATTACTATTGTAAAGGTGGATGGTCCGGTTGCTGGAAGCCACGCCAAATTTGAGACGAATGCTGCGTATAAACCCACTTTGATCGGCTTTGATAACCTGACCCAAACCATCGACAGGAAAGTTGCCTCCTAAGCCCGGAGACGCAATGGTGCTCACCTGATCGCTGAACACAAAACCCGCGATGCCATTGTCATCCGTACTACCATTATCAAAATCGCTGGCGTTTACGGTGTAGGCCGTTTCTCCTGCTGCGATGAATGTTTGAAAGTCCTGGCACATAGCAACGGGGGCATCGTCGCAGAATAGGGTGGGATCGTTTACCGTAATGGTAGCCGTACAAAGTGCTTCCTGCCCATTACCATCTATGGCCCCGAAGAAGTAGGAGAAGGTTCCGTTTGTCGTGTTGTCGCAGGTAATCGTACGGGTGCCGCTACCAAAATTAACCGGTGCCGGCGCACAGTTGTCCGACCAGTTTTGGACCATTCTAAGTAGTACATCATCATTGGAGATGAAGTATTCTCCGGCGGCGTTGAGGTCTACGGTGATGTTGGTACAGGTGAAGGTGGGGGCGATGTTGTCCTCTACCGTCACCTGGGAAGTACAGGTGGCCGTTTGGCCCAAATCATCCGTAACGGTCAGCGTTACCGTCGTTGCGGATGGTGGTGCTGTAACGTTGGCACAGCCAGGCGTGATGTCAACACTAAAACCGTTAGGGTCAATGGATCCATTATCGGTAGAGCCGCCGTCGAGTTCGGAAGCCATGAAGGGCTGGCCGTTGGTGGTTGGGTTGCCATCGGCGTCGATTTCCACGGTGATGTCCTGACAAACAGCGACGGGGGCCGGATCACAACTGAAGCCGCAACCGTTGAGCGTGAAGGCACCATTTTGGAAACTCCAGTTGGCGTCGGTGTTGACCAGCACGAAGAGGTCCATCACATTAGAAGTGCCGTTGGAACAGTTGTACCGGCCGTTGTCCGCAGGCGCAGTACCTCCGAAAACGGAACCGCCCGTGGCAAAAGCGGAAGGCTTCCCCGAAGAGCCGCTGTCGGTTGCGTCACTATCCCAGTTTGCTTCGGAACAGCTGCCGTTTTCGCAGTTCATCTGGATGGCGGCAACGAAGCCGGTTTGGTCACCCGCCGTTGGGGCTGCAAATCCGGAATAGAGGAAGAGCTGGTCTCCGGAGGAGGACATGGACGGGAAGGTACTTCCGAGTTGCAATTCCGCTACTACGGTACCGTCGGAGGCGTAGCCGTTGCCATCCGGTTCGAAGCGGATGTTGTCGCCGCAGGTCAGGGGGCGGCAGAGTAGGTAGTTAGCGGTCTCTTCGCCAGGGCGGAAGCCACCAGCTGCAAGCCAGCCATTGTCCGTTACACTAAAGGAGGTGCCTGCGGTGAGGCTTTCCAATACGACGACGCTGAAGTTGTCCGTCGGATTGGAGTTGTAGCCGGTAAAGGCCATCCCGCCAAACGACACACCGTTATCGATCAGGAAGCTGACGGATACCTCGTCCGTCGTCTGCGGGCAACCGTTTCCGGTTACGCTGTACTGGAGGAGGTAACCACCTCCCGCAGTGCCGGTAAGCGTGGCGCCCGGCCCGGAAGGATCAGTGATTGATCCGCTGTTGTCGCTACCGGAGAGAATGCTCCAGGTTCCGGTTTGGCCACCGTCCAGGGCTGCGGCGGTTAGCGCTACGGAGGTGCCGGAAACCTTGGTGGTCGGTTGGTCCATGGTAATGGCGGCCGGCGCACCGGTTTGCATGATGGGAGCGGAGCTGCAGGTGGGGCTCGCCACGCAACCATCTACACCCGCTACGAGGTAGGTTCCGCCGCCATTGGGAGTAAAGACGATGTCATTGCTGGTACTGGTGGCGAGCTCCGTACCACCGCAATCTCCCGGTGCGTAAACGACCCAGCGGTTGGCTCCGTTGAGGTCTCCCGTAATGGTGATGGTAACCGCCTGGCCAGCGCATACCGGGTTAGGGGTAAGTCTGAGGCTGGAAATGTTTGGCTCAATGCAATCCTGACAATCAAAGTTGCAGGTCGGGGTAAGGGCGATCAGGTTATCAGAGGTGTCCCAGTTGGAGGCGTCATTGATGGCCGTTAGCAGGTTTGCGGGTGGGCCGCTCGTTACGCTGCAATTATAAATACCGTTGTTGACATCCTGCGCAATGTTTACGGAAGTGTTGTTGCCCGTCAGGGTAGCGGGCTGGGCCGAAGAGCTGTTGTTTATTGCATCAGACCAGGCGCTGGCTACGTGAATACCCGCCAGTAGCGTAGGGCTACCGAGGCTGCCCTGGAAGGCAAATAGCTGGTCGCCTGTAGTTCCGATATCTAAGGTTCGGCTCGGGCTTGCGGGAATGGTGATCGGCCCTGCGCTATTGCCGTTCTCATCAAAAGCCTCCCAACTACCGGAGGCTTGGGTCAGGTAGAAGGCATCCCCGCAGCTGTAGTTACGGTCGAAGGTAAAAAGGATCAAGCCTTCAGCCGAAGTACGGAAGCCGCCAGACAGCAGCCACCCCATATCGGTGAAAAACACCTGTGTTCCTGCGCTTATTTCCCGGAGTACGATGAAGGAGAATTCATCCGGAGCGTCACTATTATAACCGATGAAAGCGAGATCGCCTGCGGCCAAATCAGTAGCTGGCTGACCGAAACTGACCTCCACTTCATCAGTGGTAGTCGGGCAGCCGCCGCCGGAGATCGTCCAGCGGAGTACGTAGCTCTGCCCTGCCGTACCGGTAAAACCAGCAGTGGGGGAGCTGGCGTTGCTAAAGACTCCGTTGCCGTCGCCGCTGATGACGGTCCACATGCCATCACCCGCGCCGGATGAGTTGGCCGCAAGGTTGGTGGAGGTGCCAGCGATGAGGAGCTGATCCGTCCCCGCGTTGGCGGATTGGACCGAACGGGTAACAACCGTACTGACGCAGATCGGCTCAACGTCGCAGTCAAGTACACTAACGAAGTAGGTGGTCGTCCCCGCCGGGTTAACGGTAAAGGTAGAACCCGTTGTGTTGTCTATAATCGGGCCGGAGCAGGTTCCTTCGTGCAGGCGCCAGCCTGCTGCGTCGCCCAGGCTCCCGCTAATGGTCAGGGTGACCGGTGTGCCGGGGCAGGAACTAGGCGGGCTAGCCGTCACACTGGTCAGCGTTGGGTCAGTGCAGGTAGCCAGGCAAGTGTAATTGCAACCATCTACCGGGAAGGGATTGTCGTTGTCGCTTATCCAGTTGCTGGCAGTATACACGCTGGCTGCAATTTGGGAAGGAGTGCCGGTGGTCACCAGGTTCGGGTTGTTGCAGTTGAGTTTGTAGTTGTCAATTTCGTCTCCTCCGGCCCCAGGCAGGGCCAGCGCGGAAGTACCCAACACCAGGCCGGTCGGTAGCTCACTACTACCGGTAGCCGCTACGCCGAAACCCACTCCGGTGTTGGCCAGTGCGGTGATGTACCTGACGGGCGTATTAGTATTCGGGTTCGGATCCTGAAAAGCGATCAGCGTTTCACCGGTGGTGCCAAGGGAGTGATCCTCTGCACCGACATTCGTGGTGCTTAAACCCGTCGTATTCCCCGGGCCGGTAGAGGCCTGAAAAGCATAGGTACTTATATCCGGGTCACTATCCTGGACATAAATTACGGTACCGCAGGGGAAAGCATTGTCGAACGTTATTTCTATGCGGCCTTCCTGGTTTAGGGCAAAAAGCGAACCATTGGAAACTTCGTCGTCCGTAACGACGATTTTAGTTGTTGGGTCAACGTCTTTCAGGAGGACGAAGGCAAAGGCATCCGTATTGGTGCCATCCATATTGATCAGCGTGAAAGCGGCGTCGCCTGGCCCCAGTACCGTTTGGCCGGTAAGCGGCAGGCAGGCGAAGAGAATCGGTAGTAAATAGTGTAATTTCATAGCCAGAAAAATCGAGTGAATAGAATAAGGAGTTGCTGGTAAATGAAAGGGAGAGGTAGATTAAGAACCAGCTTGATGAATGCAATCTTCAGCTTTAGGTGCTGAAAAACAGTCTTTTAGGATGAGAACAAGTATATCTACGTGCAAAAACACGTAGATATACCTAAGGCATTGAGCGGGTTGAAACGCATAGAGCATGAAGGGCTTCGTAAACTCGCCGTCGCTCCTCACACCAAGATGCTGCCCACTATCCGGTGAAACTACCTAATCGTATAGGTATAACTACGTTGTTTTGGGTGATTAAGTAGGAACTTAGGTGTTCAAGATAGCTAATTGCGGATGAAAACCACTTTTATATCGGATGAAATATCTTCTTCCGGTACTCATAAAACCACTTATACTATGGATCCATTTCTTGGCCAAATCATCATGTTTGGCGGCAATTTCTCTCCCCGTGGCTGGGCTATTTGCGAAGGCCAGCTCCTCGCTATTTCACAGAACACAGCACTCTTCTCCATCCTCGGTACTACCTACGGTGGTGACGGTCGCACAACTTTTGGCCTTCCCGACCTGCGCGGTCGCGTGGCAGTAGGAGAGGGCAGTGGCCCTGGGCTCCCAGCGGTCCGGCTGGGCCAAAAAGGTGGTAGATCTTCCTATTCCCTCATTTCGGGTAATATTCCTCCGCTGAACGTAACGATCCCCGTCAGCGAGGATGATGCCGCAGTTGATGATCCGAACGGCGCTTACCCCGCTGTCGGCCAGTTCTATTCCGCTTCCCCGAGTGGTGGCAGTCTCAAAGGCGGCACTACGGTAGGCGGCAATAGTGAACCAATTGACAATCACCAACCTTTCCAAAGCGTCAATTACATTATCTGCCTGCAGGGAACTTTCCCTTCCCGGAATTAGACGGAGCTGACAACTTTTAGGCAAAATTCTCACGCCGAAGCCGCAAAATCAATGCGTCTTCGGCGTTTTGCATCCATGAAAACAGTGATTTTACGTAGAAATACGTGTTTGGGTAGGTGAAAATACCTATTTTGGTGACGAGTCTTAGCGTTCCCCACATTTCCGGCTTTTCTTGTGTGGGCAACCTTCTTAGAATTACACTTACCCATAGCTTACACAAAGATGAAAAAACGAGCACCCATTTCCGTACAAAAAGCAGCGGAGCACTGGCAACGCTGCCGGCAGGAAGACCTTCCGCGTGCATTCTACGCCTACGACAGTAAAGAGCAACAAGGCGAACGGGTAGTCTCTTACCGGCTTCAGGGAGATGATCTCCAAAAACTCATAGCCCAAGCGGAAAAGAGTAAAGAAGGCTTCAAATTTGTAGTTCACCTTGGCCTCTACCCCGGCGAGCTTAATGGTACGCTGACTGATGAGCCAGCTTTCGCACTATATCTCCAGGTTTATGAGAAAGAGGGGGACTGGCAAAATGGATGTATCGAATTAAACTGGGCGGCGAACTCCCGTTTCAGTACCAACATGGACAGCGGCTCTAGGAGTGGGAAAAATGCTATCCCCTCCGCTAGTGCCTATCTTTTTATCTACAGCTGGCTGGAGATGGACGAGCCGGACCTGGCCCTTCCTTTCACCGCCGCTTCACGGGTGATGGGGCAACGGGTGAAAGCCTACATCTTTTCCCCCGCAGAGAGCCGGAGCATTCTTTTGGATTTGCAGGCAAGTACTCAGGATTATTTGGAGATTCACCTGGGCAACGGGCTGGCCGTATGGGATCACCCGTTCAGTTTTCGCCCCGTGATGGACGTTCCGGGAGTTGTACCTAAAGGCGAAAGCCGCAAGCAACCGGTACCGGTCAACGCAACCGGCCTCACTGATGATGATGGGGATAGTTACTATGACTTTGGCATGCCACACCCTCCAGGAAAACCATAAATATGTGGGAGTATCTGTACAACGACGTGTTTTTTACCTGGAGCTCGAAAATCACCCACCTCGGAATCCAATCCTGGTTAATTCCTGTTGGTGCCTCGGTTTTTGTTAAAAAATGGACGCCTGTTCATCGAAGAATTCTGGCCTTTGTTGTGTTTTCTATTTTAATGGAACACGTGTCAACAAACCCGAAAACTGAATTTCTCTTTCATGAAAGTATAAATGCTCCCTGGTACCATTTACTCACGCCGCTTCTTTTTTTGTTGATGAGTAATTTATTCCTGCCCTACCTGGCCGTTGAGCGCTTCCGCTGGCTTCGCTGGGGCTTTCCCCTGGCATTTTTATTGGTGGCACTGCCAGGGATATTTGATGAGGAGAAGTTTTATCAATTTCCAGGTTTAACCGTCGGGCTTTATTGCGTACTAGGGATATTTATTGTGCTTGCGTATTTTATTTATTTACTTAAACTTCTGACGGTTAATCGTCTTGAACTTTTGCCGATGTTTTGGGTGGCTTCCGGAATGTTGATCTATTTGGCGGGGAACTTTTTATTGTGGGCAAGTATAGTTGTGATTACGTATGATGGTGATTTTTTCAGCTCTATCTATAGACTTAACGGCGGCTTTACCATTCTCCTCAATTGTTTCTTTACCATCGCGCTACTTATTCATCAAAAAGGAGAGCACGCTAAAACCTAAGCAAAATCCATGATCTTCCTTAACAACCTTAGCGGAGAATACCTGAACCTGTTTCTTGCTGGTATCTTTGGTATGGTTCTACTCAGCATTGCGCTGGTGGTCTTTTTCGTCGTATACCAACGCCGCATCTTCGCCAAAGAGCGCGAGCAGGAAGAAAAAGAAAAGGCTCACCAAAAACAACTCCTCGTCGCCGCAGTAGAAGTCCAGGAAACGGAGCGCCGCCGCATTGCGAGTGATCTGCACGACGACATCGGCAGCCTCCTCTCCGCCACCCGCCTCTACCTGCGCCAGCTGAACCCGGAGGCGGCCCAGGAAAAGACCGTCGAGATCAAGGACCAAGCCCTGGCCATTCTCGACGAGATGATCCAGAACACCCGCCGCATCACCCACGATTTGATGCCACCTACCCTGGAAAAATTCGGCTTCCAGGCCGCCGCTGAAGACATGTGCGAACGCATCAACCGCAGCGGCGGCATCTCCGTCAATTTTAGCTCCAATTCTGACGTCCGCCTGGGCCCCCGCAAGGAGGTCGCGCTCTACCGCGTTCTGCAGGAATTGATCAACAATACCCTCAAACACGCCAACGCAAAAACGATAAAAGTTGCAATTGATCGAAAACAGGACTATTTTAGCTTTATTTACACGGACGACGGTAAAGGGTTTGACCTAGCCGCCGTTCAGTCTGCGGGCCTCGGGCTCCGCAATATTGAAAGCCGCATCTCTCTCATTGGCGGCCAGCTTAAATCCATAACATCCCCCGGCAAGGGGCTTACCGTTGCCGTGACTTTGCCTTCGTGAATTATTTGACGTATTAGAAAAACACTAAGTGATTGTTGGGGAATTTGATTCCTGACCGAGAACGAGCACATTCGTGTGCTGATTGAAGAGAAAAAATTGATGAATAATGGATTATTGATTCATTTTTTCTCGAAAAGCAGGCGCGAATGTGCCGTTCGTAGGTCGGAATCAAATTTTCCAACAAACTCTAAAACACATAACCAATGAATTCCTCTGTAATGCCTACGGTCATCCCGATTCGTCTTGCCCTGGTAGACGATCAAAAATTGTTCCGGGGCGGATTAAAAATGATCCTCTCTGAAAACGAAATGTTCAACGTCGTCTTCGAAGCTGGTAACGGCAAACAATTCTTTGAACGCCTAGCGTTTGAACCCGTAGATGTCGTCATCCTCGACGTAGAAATGCCCGTAATGGACGGGATCGAAACGCTCACGGCACTCAAGGCGAAATACCCCGACATCCACGTCATCATGCTCACCATGCACGACAACGAGCGGCTCATCAACCACCTCATGCAGCTCGGCGCCAGCGGCTTTTTACTCAAAGACGAAAACCCCGAAGTCGTGCGTACCGCCGTAGAGCGGGTAGCCGCGGAAGGCATCTTCTTTCGGGATTACGTCTCGAAAGCGCTGCTGAAGGGCGGTCGGCAAAAGTCAGGTGCTTCCCGGTACGGCGGTCCGGAGATATCGGAACGAGAACTCCAGGTACTCACCCTGATCTGCCAGGAGTTTACAAGCAAGGAAATTGCCGAAAAGCTCTTCATCAGCTCCCGAACGGTTGAAGGGCACCGCCGCAGCTTGCAGGATAAAACGGGCTCACGCAACATTGTGGGCCTGGTGCTTTACGCGGTGAAACATGGGATTGTGTAGTAGCATTTAGCGATTAGCCTAAAGCGTTCAGGCACTGCTTTATGCTAAATGCTATTAGCTAAAAAAGCCGCAGGCTTTTTTACTTCTTCCCCTTAGCCGCCCAGTAAATCCCCCCGTAGAGATGGTCCAAAAAGGCCTTCTCTGCGAACACGGCGGGTACGTGGCCGAAGTTGGTGTACCAGGCCCGGCCCCCGTCGTAGTCGTGGTACCAGCTTACGGGGTGAAAATCTCCGTGGCCGCGAGACTTATTATCGCCCCACTGCGCTTCGGTGCTGTAGGTGGATTCGTCAACCGTGATGAGGTAATTGAAGCCGGGCCGGCGGGTGCCGTCTTTGTACTCGTACCACTCGTCGGTCCACATGCGGCGCTTGGGCCAGGTGTTGAGGCCGGGGAAGGTGTTGTCGTGAACGTCTACCATGGCCGTCTGCACTACGGGGTGAATTTTGAACATGTGGCCCACCATCTCGGTGTACCATTTCCAGTCGTATTCGGTGTCGGAGGCAGCGTGTACGCCTACCCAGCCTTTCCCCGCCCGGATGAACTTTTCGATGGCCGCCTGCTCGGCGTCGTTGAAGATATTCCCGGTGGTGTTAACCATGATGATCACGTCGTGCTTGGCCAGCCAATCGTCGTTGAGGCGTATCGCTTTTTGTTTCAACTCTACCTTGAAATCGTGGCGGGCCGCCAGTTTGTGGATGGCCGGAATGGCCTCGAAACTGCTCTCGTGCTGCCAGCCCGCAGTTTCGGTGATGAGCAGGGCGCTGAACTGCTGGGCGGTAAGTAAAGGGGGAAAGGCGAAAAGGAGTAAGGGCAGTAGAATACTGAAGTACAGTTTCCCTTTCCCTCTTTCTTCCTTTACTCCCTTATTTAGGGCGAGGACGCAGGTGCAAAGAAAGTTTTTGAAAGAGCAAAGCATGAAGGATCGGTTTTTAGCTGATTGTGATATTTGCCAAGGTAGGCAAAATCTCTGGGCAAGGGGCGGTGGCCTACGGTGAGTACACATCTTTACGATCATAAGTTTTTCCCTGCCCCTCCCCCTCCCTAACCGTGCGCTTTGCGGCATCCTACGGCGGTCCCACGGGTTAGGAGATTTGTGAAAACGCAATGCGTTTTTAGAGAAAGTCAGTAGCAAGAACAAACGTTATCAATGAGTGATAATAACCGTATCACCCACCCATCAAGCGAAGGCAGAGCCGCAGCGTTTTGCTCCCCTCCCCAGCCGGAGGCGGTTGGGGAGGGGCTGGGGGAGATGGTTTTACGCAGCGGTAAAGATGTGTGCTTACCGTAGACCGGTGCCCCGCAGAACACCACATCACATTTCCGTGTTAAGCGAAAACAAAAACCCAAAGCATTGTCTTCCACCATCTTACTTCCCATCCTGTGCGTCTTGGCTGTTTTTGCGGCGCTGCTCTACTGGATTTTTCGCCCCAAGCCACTTGCGCCGCTACCGGAATTCAAAGAAAGCTGGCGGACCATCCTGGAGGAAAAGGTAGATTATTACCGTGAGCTTAATGCGGCCGAGCAAAAACGCTTCCGGGCCAGAATGCGGGATTTTTTCCGGTACGTGAAGATCACCGGCGTGGAAACGGAGGTGACAGAGCGGGATAAGGTATACGTTGCGGCCAGCGGCATCATCCCCACCTTTGGCTTCCCGCAGTGGAACCAGTACCCGAAGCTGGAGCAGGTCTTGCTCTACAAAACCTCTTTCCGGCAGGGGGATTTTGCGACCACGGGCGCAGACCGCCGCGTTGCGGGGATGGTGGGTGGAGGTTTCCTGAACGGTAAATTGTTACTCACCCGGCCATCCTTACACCAGGGTTTCGAGCATGCTGGCCAGGGGAACACCGGTATCCACGAGTTCGTCCACTTGATGGACAAGGCCGACGGGGATACCAACGGCATCCCCGCTTACTTCATGGACCACAGCTACGTTGTACCCTGGCTGGAAATGGTCCGCTCCGAAATGGAAGCCATTGAGCGCGGAGATTCGGACATCGACGACTACGCCACAACGAATAAAGCAGAGTTCTTCGCCGTAGTGGCCGAGTACTTCTTCAACCGCCCTGCCGCTTTTGCCGAGCACCACCCGAGGTTGTTCGCCCTCCTCGAACGGGTATTTCAGCAGGATATGGATGATGACGGTGGGCTGGGAACGATTGGGGGAGAGGCGGTGGTGTAGGAGAGCAGCCCCATAGGAACGCCAAACGGACAGATATTGATTTGGCGTTCCTTAAGGAACGCGAACAAAATAAAACATGATTTCTGACCGACTTATTTTGCCCCTGCCGCCGCCAAAAATCATTTCCGTAACGGGGGCTATGCAAAGGATTTTTGACAACGGCAGGAACAAAAACGCCAGGTCAGAAAATCGTGTTTTATTCTATTCGCGTTCCTAAGCCATGACACGACTCTTTTCCTTGCTCCTTTTATCCTTTCTCAGCACCTGCGCCAGCGCCCAAAAAACAGAAGTTAGTGTGCTAAAAATATCCAACAGCCAAACGATCGGTTCCGGCTCCCTACTCCTTGAATTCCGGCAGCCCAAAAGAATATTAGTCCATTGATCGAATCGGCGGGCAAACATTGCTCCGAAGATACCGTTTGAGAAAAATGGCCGGTAACTATACCAGCCAACTACCCAACTTTTTTCGCCAATGATTCAGGATTTCCGCCGAGCGTACAACGACAATTTTACCGACGAAGCTTACCAAAAGATGCTCGACTGGCTCAGCAGCCAGTACAACTACCGCCCCAACTTCCACATCGCTGAAACACCGGTCTTTTTCCCAGATTCCCTGCGCGATAACCTGCTGGCAGCTTGCGAAGATGTGCTCGAAGTTGTCACCCGCGAAGACTTTGCAGAGCGCTCCCAAGCCGCCATCCCGCCCGGAGAATTTGTACCCAACCAGAACAAGCACCCGCTATTCATGCAGTTCGATTTTGGCCTCTGCGAAGGAGCCGACGGGGAGGTGCTGCCGCAACTGATTGAATGCCAGGGCTTCCCTTCTCTCTACTTTTTCCAGTATCTCCTGAATAAAAGCTACCGGAAATTTTTCCCGATTCCCGAAGACCTCACTTGCTGGTTTAATGGGGTAGATGAGGCTGAGTACCTCTCCATTTTCAGCAAAGCCATCCTCGGCGGCCATGCGCCCGAAAACGTGATCCTGCTGGAGGTAGACCCCGTTGCACAAAACACCCGCGTCGACTTCATCGTCTGTTGTAAAGAGCTGGGCATCGCTGAAGTCTGTATCAGTGAGGTAGAGCTCGAAGGCGATAAGCTCTACTACATGCTTGACGGCAAACGGACCGAGGTGAAACGCATCTACAACCGGGTAATCTTCGATGAACTCAAAGAACGCCCGGACCTGAAGCGGACCTTCAATATGATCGAAAACGTTGACGTAGAGTGGGCCGGCCACCCCAACTGGTTCTTCCTCCTGAGCAAGTACACCCTGCCGATGATCGACAGTAAGTACGTGCCCGATACCCGTTTCCTGCACGAAGTCACCGAACTACCGGCAAGGCTTGAGGACTTCGTCCTGAAACCCCTCTACAGCTTCGCCGGTGCGGGCGTAGACCTGCACCCAACGGCCGAAAAAATGGCCGCCATTGAGCAACCAGAGCACTTCATCCTCCAGAAGAAGGTGAATTACCTGCCCCTCGTGGAAACGCTCGATGACCCGGCCAGGGTAGAAGTCCGGATGATGTTCGTCTGGCCGGAAGACGAAGACCGGCCACGGCTCATCAATAACCTCGTTCGCCTGTCTAAAGGAGAGATGATTGGGGTGAAGTACAATAAGAACCGGACCTGGGTGGGTGGGTCTTTGGGGTATTTTCGGCCGGTTTGAGTTTGTTTGCGCTTCGCGCTTTTGCTTTTTGCGCTTCGCGCTTTAGTTATCTCACAGGGTTGAACAGAGGTTGGCACAGAGTGTGTGGATAACCAAATGCACAAAACGAAGATAATCTCCTCAACGGAGGCATCCTTTCCTTC
>CAYWMW010000058.1:0-4342 GCA_964458975.1 uncultured Lewinella sp.
GAAAGAACAGATGTTCCGCGCCATCCACCGCGTGATGAAGCCCGAAGGCCGCCTGGTCTTCAGCGCCATCATGGTGAAGGAAAACCTGGACGAAAAGACGATGGCCCGCGTACACGATCTGCCCGTGGACGACCTGATTACTTTGCCGCAGTACGAGCACGACGCAAGGCGCGGCTTCTTCCAGCAAATCTACTCGATCCAGCGCGATCAGCACCTGCCGACGCACTTCACGAAGCTGGCCGAAATTCTGCGGGAAAACGAAAAAGACCTGGTCAAGCAATCCAGCAAGAAATTCGTCGACCAACGCATCAAAGCCTGCGAAGACTTCACCGCTCTCGGCAACGAAGGCGCACTGGGGTGGGGGATACTCCTGTTTCAGAAATTGAATGGATAACGGTTTAGGAGTTGTATTCTTACGGTGAGCACACAAGTTTACAAAACGTACTCACTACACAGAAACCCCCTCCCTAACCCTGCCCCACGGGGGAGGGAATTTGTGAAAACGCAATGCGTTTTTAGCTAAAACCGGTAGCACTGACAAATATTATCAATAAGTGAAACTATTCATAGCCAATATGAATCCAGCAAGGCAAAGCCGCAGCGTAAATTGCTCCCCTCCCCAGCCGGAGGCGGTTTGGGGAGGGGCTGGGGGAGAGGGTTTTACGCGGCGGCAAAGATGTGTGCTCACCGCAGAGCAGCACTCCAAATCATGATAAATCGGAGTCCAACTCCTCCACCGAGAAATCGTAAACCCGCAACATTTAGCCCACCCGTCAACCTTATGTTGACGGGTGGGCTTTGTACTTTTGCATTCCCTAAAAAACAAGAATAATGAAAGTTGCAGTTGTTGGCGCAACCGGCCTGGTCGGTGGCGTAATGTTCCAAGTACTGAAAGAACATAAATTCCCCATCACCGAATTGTACCCCGTGGCTTCGGCCCGTTCGGTTGGTAAGAAGATCAATTACGAAGGCAAAGACTACACCGTCATCGGGCTGGAAGACGCCGTTGCGCTGCGTCCGGACGTAGCGATCTTCTCCGCCGGAGGTTCTACGAGCCTGGAGTGGGCGCCGAAGTTTGCCGAAGTCGGCACGGTGGTGGTTGATAACTCCAGCGCCTGGCGGATGGACCCGACGAAGAAGCTCGTCGTGCCCGAAGTCAATGCGGATGAACTGACACAAGAAGACCTCATCATCGCCAACCCGAACTGCTCCACCATCCAGATGGTACTGGCCCTGGCGCCGCTGCACAAGGCTTTCGGCATCAAGCGTTTGGTGATCTCTACTTACCAGAGCTTCACCGGAACGGGCGTGCCCGCCGTAAAACAATACGAAGCGGAAAAGCGTGGAGAAGATACCGCCGGTACCGACCGGCCCTACGCCCACCCGATCTTCGAGAACTGCATCCCGCACTGCGATGTGTTCCTGGACAACGACTACACGAAGGAGGAGATGAAACTGGTACACGAAACCCGTAAAATTCTGGGAGACGACAGCATCGCCATCACCGCCACCGCCGTCCGGGTACCCGTAGACGGCGGCCACAGCGAAAGCGTGAACGTTGAATTTCATAAGCCTTTCTCCGTAGAAAAGGTCCGGGAACTGCTGGCCGCTACGCCCGGAATCATCGTTCAGGACGATTTGAAAAACAATCTCTACCCTATGCCGTTATTAGCAAGGCACAAGGACGAAGTCTTCGTGGGCCGCATCCGACGGGATGAGTCTATCGAGAATGGCCTGAACTTGTGGGTCGTAGCCGATAACCTCCGTAAAGGAGCGGCTACCAACGCCGTACAGATTGCTACTTACCTGATGGCTAACAAGCTGATCGGAGAGAAGAAACTAGAAACTAGGAGTTAGAAACTAGAAACCAGGAACTACAAGCTAGTTTCTAGCTTGTAGTTCCTGGCTTCTAAAAACCGCCGCCGGAGAAAAAAAATCACCCTCCGGCATAACTGAACTGAAATGAGAAACCGAATTGCCGTCTGGGGCCGCGACGCCCAGGAAAAACGCGTACTGATCACGATTGAACTGCAAGTCTCCGACAACATCGTCCGCATCCAGACTTACCCGGAAAAAGTCGTCTCCGACGATGTCTTCAAGTCCTTCATGGACAAGTGGCGCAAAAACGAGGAAGCCGACCTCCCCGAACCAGACCGCGTCATCGCCCGCGAACTCAGCGTCACCGAAGGCCTCCTGCCCGATGACCTGAAGGCCGAGCAAACCGACATGATCCTCCGCGCCCAAACCGAGTGGCACTACCACGTACTGTCCGACAAACTGGCCCAGACCTACAAAAACGAACTCGCCGAAATCGAAGACCGCATTGAGCGGGCCTCCGAATACTCCAGCGACCTCTGGAACCAGGCCAAAAACTTCTGGCAAAAGGTGCAGGGCCAACTCCAGGACAAAACCCTCCTTCGGCAGCAGGGCAATGACATCCGCAAGCGTGTGGACAAAAGCTTCGAGAAGCTGAAAGCAATGCGCGAAGTGCTCAACGAGAAGTATAAGGAGCAGTCGGAAAAGAACGTCGCTACCTTCGGTTCACTGCTGGAGGACGCTGAAAAGCGCATCGGTGAAGGCACCCACCTCAACAAGGTCTTTAACGACCTGCGAGACATCCAGAAAAAGTTCCACAACGTAAAATTCACTAAGACGGACCGTGATGCCGTCTACTCTCGCATCGACGCGGCCTTCAAAGCCGTAAAAGAAAAGCGCGGCCAGGGTGGTGGTGCAAAGGAAAACCGCAACGCTGGCCGCACCCAAGCCCGCCTGGACGGGCTCCAAAAGGCAATGGACCGCATGAAGAGCGGTATCGGCCGGGATGAGAACGACCTTAAGTTTGAGCGCCGCCGTATTGAAAAAACGAACGGACAGCTCGAAAAGCAAATTCGGGAAGCCAAGGTCGTCATGATCGAGAGCCGCATCGCCAGCAAGCAACTCAAGCTGGATGATATGGAGAAGACCAAGGCGATGCTCGTCAAAAAGATCGAGCAAGAGAAGATCAAAGACGAAAAGCGGGCCAAGAAAGCCGCCGAGCGCGCTGCTGCTGATGCCGCCAAGGCCAAGATCGCCGCAGATATGGCCACCCGGGTAGTTAGCCCGGAGGAAAAAGCCAAGCTTCAGGCTGCCGCCGACAAGATCAAGGCCGGTAAGAAGAAAGGTGGGCGTACTAAGCCGGAAGACCGTATTCCGAGAAAGGTCAAGAACTTCATTGCCTTCAGTGAAGTGATTAGCGGTGACTCTAAACCGCCAGCCCCCATCACCTCTGAACCCGAAGTGACGGAAGTGGCTGCCGCAGCCGCTACTGCTGGAGCAGGAGCCCCGCTGGTTAATGAACAAGCCGCTTCGGTAGCAGAAGCCATCTCCGGAGATTCAGATAACCTTACCGCAGCTGAAGTCGCTACCGGGCTGGCGGATGCCAACTCGGCCGCCAAAGAAGCTACTGCTACTGATCAAGGCCCCGAGGAAATGACCATCGCTGAAACCGCAGGCAGCGCCATCGCTTCGGTAATTACCACCGTAGGAGGTGCTGCGAACAGTGCGACCGAAGAAGGAGGAATCCTGGACCAGATCGGAGACGTACTCTCCTCCGCCGGAGAATCCATCTCTGATACCCTCGAAGACATCACGGATACCGCAAAGGCCGTTGCCCAGGTAGCCTCCGAAAAAATAAGCGATGCGAAAGACGGTGTCGAAGAAACTGTTGAGGGGGAAGCTTCCGAAGGAGGCTTTCTAGATCAGGTGGGAGACGTGCTGGCTTCCGCCGGTGCTTCTATTTCAAATACGTTCGACGACCTGACCGAAGGAGCCAAAGAGATGGCAGAGAGCGCTGCTGAGAAGATTGACGAAGCCGCCGACAAGGTCGAAGGCGCTGTCGAAGATGCTGTTGACGAGGCAAAAGAGAAAATTTCGGGCGAAGAAGAGTAACTTTGCTTGTGTTTTTATTCACGATAATTAAGCCCAAACTACTGTTTAACAGTTGTTTGGGCTTTTTTTGTAAAAATAAATTTTCACAAATTGATATATGTGTCTTTTGCCTGGCCTGATTTTGGCCGCACCTTTACATTGTCAGCGGGGGGAATGCCCCGAATTAACCGCTAAGACGAAATATATTCTGAGATTACGATTTGCGTGAAAGTGTGTTTCGATGAGCATTTATGGTTGCCTTCGGAACACACTACACTTTCGCGCTTTACCTCAGCACTAAGATTTATGTTCATGGGATTATTGAAAGCCCGGGCCAATTGAGGTCCGGGCTTTTTTCAATAAGAAATCAGCTTGCGTGACAGGCGTGACAGGCGTGACAGGCGTGACAGGCGTGACAGGCGTGACAGGCGTGACA
>CAYWMW010000058.1:4442-6798 GCA_964458975.1 uncultured Lewinella sp.
AGGCGTGACAGGCGTGACAGGCGTGACAGGCGTGACAGGCGTGACAGGCGTGACACTTCTAATCAATGATTACCTTTGCGGCATAAAAAGTCCCCTCCCCGTGAAACTGGAAATCCTCCATAAAGACGAGCACCTAATCGTCATCAACAAGCCCGCCAACCTCCTCTCCGTACCGGACCGCTACATCGCGGACATTCCCAACGTGGTGAACCTCTTGGGGCAGAAATTTGGTGATCCGATGTACGCCGTCCACCGGCTGGATAAGCCGACGAGTGGTTGCCTGGTCGTTGCCCGCACGGCGGAAGCACACAAAGAGCTCAACCGCCAGTTTCAGGAGCGGGAGGTAGACAAAGTATACCACGCCATTGTAGAGGGCCAGCCAGCGGACGAAGAAACGGAAGTAGACGAGCCCATCGCACAGAACCCCGGCAAGATGGGCGCAATGATGGTCACCAACCGAGGCAAACACGCCCTGACGATCTTTAAGCCGATGGAGTACTTCGGCCACCAGTTCGCACTCGTCGGCGTACAGATTTTTACTGGCCGGACGCACCAGATCCGCGTTCACCTGGCCTACGCCGGTTACCCCCTGATGGTAGACCCTTACTACGGCAAACGGGAGGAATTCAAACTCTCAGAAATCAAAGGACGGCGCTATAACCTGAAAAAAGACCAGGAGGAGCGCCCACTACTGAGCCGCGTCCCCCTGCACGCCACCCGCCTGGCCTTCGATCACCCGGAAACGGGGGAGCGGATGGAGTTTGAGGCAAAGATGCCTAAGGATATGCGGGCTACTTTGAACCAGCTTAGAAAGTTAGGAACTAGAAGTTAGGAACTAGGAACTAGGAACTAGGAACTAGGGAACTAGAAACTAGTTCCTAGTTCCCTAGTTTCTAGTTCCTACCGCCGCCGCTTCCCCCGCCCCTTCATAGACCCCGCCATCCCCGCCATAGCCGGGTTGTTAGACATCTTGTGCATCATCTTAGACATCTGCTCGAACTGCTTGATGAAACGGTTCACGTCGTCCATACCCTGGCCGCAGCCGCGGGCGATGCGCTTCTTGCGGCTCATGCTCATCAGGCCGGGGTTGGCGCGTTCCTGGGGCGTCATGGACTGGATGATGGCCTCTACCTTGGCGAAGGCGGAGTTATCGATATCGACATCCTTCATCATCTTCTTCATGCCGGGGATCATGTTCAGGAGGCTCTTGATGTCGCCCATCTTCTTGAGCTGATTGAGCTGGCCGAGGAAGTCATTGAAGTCAAATTTGTTCTTCTTGATCTTCTTTTCGAGGCGCTTGGCTTCTACTTCGTCGAACTGATCCTGGGCGCGTTCTA
The DNA here is from genome assembly GCA_964458975.1 of uncultured Lewinella sp. Taxonomy (GTDB): domain Bacteria; phylum Bacteroidota; class Bacteroidia; order Chitinophagales; family Saprospiraceae; genus Neolewinella. The sequence goes on from CAYWMW010000058.1 coordinate 5,780, forward strand.
CGAAAGAGATGATGTCTCCCATACCGAGGATGCGCTGGGCCATCCGTTCGGGGTGGAAAACGTCCATCGTGTTCAGCTTCTCGCCGGTGGAGATGAACTTGATGGGTTTGCCGACCGTGTACTTTACGGAGAGGGCGGCACCACCACGGGTATCACCGTCGAGCTTCGTGAGTACGACGCCGTCGTAGTTGATGCGTTCGTTGAAGGCCTTAGCGGTGTTCACCGCATCCTGACCGGTCATGGAGTCAACGACAAAGAGGGTTTCGTTGGGGGAGATGGCCTCGCGCACGTCGGCAATCTCCTGCATCATCTTCTCATCGACCGAGAGGCGGCCGGCGGTATCGACGATGACTACGTCGTATTTGTTGTCCTGGGCGTGCGCGATGGCGTTCAGGGCAATCTCGACGGGGTTCTTGTTCTCGGGCTCTTTGTAGATGCCGGCACCGACTTGTTCGGAGAGTACGGTAAGCTGATCGATGGCGGCGGGGCGGTAGACGTCGCAGGCCGTTACGAGGACTTTTAGTTTGCGCTTCTCCTTCAGGTGCAGGGCGAGCTTACCGGTGAAGGTCGTTTTACCGGAGCCCTGAAGACCGGCGATGAGGACAACACCGGGGCCAGTCTGACTTTTGATGTTGATGCCCGCGGCCTGGCCGCCCATCAGTTCGGTGAGCTCGTCCTGAACGATTTTTACCATCAGCTGCCCGGGCTTTACGGAGTTGAGCACGTTGTCGGTACCGAGCGCTTTGGCCTTCACGTTTTCGGTGAATTCCTTGGCAATCTTATAGTTCACATCCGCAGCAACGAGGGCGCGCCGAATCTCTTTGAGGCTCGTGGCTACGTTAATTTCGGTGATCTTATTGTCTCCGGTAAAGGTCTTAAATGCGCCTTCGAGGCGATCGCTCAGGTTGTCAAACATATTGGGGCTAAACTTTGGAAGGCAAAGATAAGGATTCGAGGCTTATTCCTTTTGCCCTTTCCCTCCTTTCTTCCCTTCCTCCTTTTCCCCTTTCTTCCCTTCC
>CAYWMW010000058.1:6898-13897 GCA_964458975.1 uncultured Lewinella sp.
CCCCCCTTCCTCCTTTATTTTCAGGGCGCGGCCGCAGGTGCCAGGGGAAGTTTTCGGGTGGGGGAAGAACAGGAAGCCCGGGCTAAAGGAGCAAAAGCCTGCAGCCCCCCCCGGACGAGTTCCGAAAACCGACCCCGCACCTGCGTCCGCGCCCGACCATAACAAAATTCTTTCGTGGGAAAAACACGGTGTTCCAGCATAAATCCCGGGCAAACACCCCGAAAACGACTGATTTACGGGTGCAAACACCAATTTTATTCGTGAAACACCCTAAAATGCAGCGTTTACGCTTGCAAATTCCAGCTATGTGACTAAATTGCCACCGTTCCGTCCGAATAATACCCACTAAAATACTGAATTTGATAGTTATCTTCGCTTCAGTAACCGGGAAGAATTAAAAAGGTGTCCAAACGTGGAAGCCTTCAAGAACACTCCATTTTTTTTTAACCACACATTACTGTATGTCCACTTTTCTCAAGTTCGTCTTGATGGCACTGGCATGGATTTTATTGTGGGCTGGCTCCTATTACGGATGCGTTAAGCCTGAATATTGTCCTGATGATCAGGTCGCGGTCACTGCGCCCGCCACTCCTGCTCCTGCTCCTGCCCCCGTCTCAGATGACTACCAAATCGTTTCCAAAATCGGTTCCGCCGCCGTTCTAACTGGTTCCCTCTGGGACAGTGAGCTGAACGGATTACTGGCAAAATACAAAGCCGATCCTACCCAAGGGCTCGAAGTTTACGGCCATTATTACGAAGGTGAAGTTCCCGCTCCGGGAGATCGCGCCCTCGGTCAGCAACGCGCTGATGCCATTAAGGCTATTCTGGTCAATGCTGGTATTCCTGCCGCAAGCATCACCGCCACACCGCGGGCCATTAGCGCTGCAACGCCCGAAGCCGGAAAACTCTGGGATGCCGGCGCATTCGCCTGGGTAATGGCCGCTGAAGAAGGCCAGACTGATAAGGTGACTGAGATTGCCGAAGATCAAATCAAGATCAACTTCCCGTACAACAAATCTACCACCCGCCTCAGCAACAATACTGAGAATTACCTCAAGACGCTGGCGAAGCGAATGACGGAGACGAACGAATCCGTCGCCATCGTAGGCCATACCGATGTTCGTGGTCGCCCGGATTATAACATGGGCCTCGGCCAGAAACGGGCCGACTTCGTGAAGGCACGCCTTGTAAGCTACGGTGTACGAGCCAATCGGATTTCAACCTCATCCAAGGGGGAGACACAGCCAGAAATCCGCAACGCAACCACCGATGCACAGCACTACGAAAACCGTCGTGCGATCCTGACGCTCAACCGCCGTCAGTAACCATTTTCCAACTAACGCAATATCCATTAAACGATGAATTATATCTTATTACACGTCTCCGACGGAGGCATCCTCGGCCACTGTAGCAACTGGTGGTGGTGGGCCATGCTTTTCTTCTCACTGGGAGCTATCCTTCACTGGCTACTCTGGGGTGAACGCGGGGACAACGACTGTTCCGAAATCGAAGCCGAGCGCGATCGTTACCACAAGTCTTCCACCAAGTGGGAGGCCGACTACAAAAGCCTCAAGTACCAACTGGAAGAAAGCCAGAAGGCAGAAGCCGACCTGCGCGCCGCCCTTGGCCGCTGTGAAGCCGACAAGGCAAGCATGGCCGCTGTGGCCGCCGCCGCTCCTGCGGCAGCTCCAATCCCGGTTCCGATCCCTGTAAACACCGATCGTATGGGCATCGTTTCCGACGCTGGTGCTGATTCAGGTTCAAGTGATGGAGGCTCCATCTACGCTGGCCTCTTCAAGAACGACAACTTCCAGATCATCGAAGGCATTGGCCCCAAAGTGAACGGAGTTCTCATCAACGCTGGTTATAAAACCTGGTCTGACCTGTCTAAAGCCCCCGCTGACGATCTGCGCGGTCACCTCGACAAGGCCGGGAAGCGCTTCGGCCTCTGTGATCCTACTACCTGGCCACACCAGGCCGGTCTGGCCGCCAACGGAGACTGGGAAGAACTGATCCGTTACCAGAAGTTCACCGACGGTGGGCGTGAAACCGGAGCCGGTCAGACGGACTCCAAGTACGAAAAACTGGCCGCCAAGAAGCTCGGCTTCTCCAGCTCTAACCCCAATGACCTCAAGGTCGTGGAAGGTATCGGCCCGAAGATCGAAGGCCTGCTGAAAGACGGAGGGATCAACACTTGGTCTGAGCTTGCCGCCGCTGATATTTCCCGCATCCAGGAGATTCTGGACGCTGCTGGCCCGCGCTATAAACTAGCCGTTCCACGTACCTGGCCACAACAGGCTGGCCTCGCCGCCGCTGGTGACTGGTCTGCGTTGAAGACGCTTCAGGACCAGCTTAGTGCTGGGAAGTAGAAATTAGGAACTAGGAACTAGGAACTAGGGAACTAGTTCCCTAGTTTCTAATTCCTAATCCATTAACGCTTGATTGCTGAGGTCGAATCAGATTGATCTCACTACTTACGGCCCTGCCTCCTCCGGAGGTGGGGCCGTTTGTATTGGCCCCGGAGCGAGTTGCTTCCGGCAACGAGACCGGGGTGAGTCGCTTTCGGCGAGGAATTCCTTTTTGCTGAAGGGCGGTCGCTCCGACCTCGTTACCGGAGGCAACTCGCTCCAGGGCTTTGGCGTTACCTTGCCAATGAAAAAGTGGTTAAAACGAATAGGCATCTTCCTCGCCGCGCTCTACCTGGTGCTGGCGGTAGTGATTTACGTAAAGCAGGAAGTGCTGATCTTTCATCCGCGCCCGCGGGCGGAGAGCCATTCGTACGGGAAATACCCCGAGGTTTGGATCAAGACGGAAGACGGCACGCGCTTACATGCCTTGCACCTGAAGAATGGAGGGAAAGGGGTAATCCTCTACCTCCACGGCAACGTTGGGGATAACGGGCGGAGCTTGTACCAGACCAACTCTTTGCGCGACCTCGGCTACGACCTTTTTCTGGTGGATTACCGGGGCTTTGGCAAAAGCGAAGGGACACTGGAAGAAGAAGCGGACATGACCGAAGACCTGCAGGCGGTCTACGATTACCTGAAGGCGGAGTTTTCGGAAGACCGGATCATCCTGGCGGGCTATTCGCTGGGCTCCGGACCGGCGAGCTACCTGGCGGCCAATAACCAGCCCGGAGCAGTAGTCCTGGTAGCACCCTACACCAGCCTGACGGACATGAAGAATCGTTTCTTCTGGATATTCCCCGACTTTTTGCTGAAGTACGAACTGGATAACCGGACCAATCTTGCGCGCGCTAACGCACCGGTGTACATCCTGCACGGCACGAACGACGAGCTGATTCCGCTGGCGATGGGGCAGGAGCTGGAAGCCTTAGATCCCGAACGGATCAAACTGGTGGAAATGAGCGGGGTAGGGCACCGGGGGGCGATTTTGAATACTATGTTTCGGGCGGTGGTGGAGCGGTTGATCGTGGGTTCCTGAGGCTGCAGCCTAAATACTTCGTCAGTGAGTTGTTCCTTCAGGCAGCGAACAATCTATATAACCTTTCATTGCACCTGCGGCCGCGCCCAAAAAAACCAGTAAGCACTTATGCACAATTAATATTTCAGTACGTTGAAAGAGGAGAGCTACTCCTCATTTCCCATACTTCTTTCGTACCCTTGTCTATGAAATCCCCGCTAACCCTGCTTGTACTGAGTGTTTTGCTCTTTTCTCTTAACAGCTGCCAAGAAAAACAGCCCGTGTTCGAATCCCTCGATGCTTACCCCGTTTACCCCTACGCCGATTTGGGGGTGACCTACACCCCTGAGTCTTCCACCTTCAAACTCTGGTCTCCCGCAGCCACGCACGCGCGGGTGAACCTGTACGATTCAGATGACCCCGCAGCAAAAGCCACCAATAAGCTGAACATGGAAATGGTGGATGGTGCCTGGACCAAAGTAGAAGAAGGAAACCTGGAGGGCACTTACTACACCTTTCAAATAAAACGCAACGGCAACTGGGGCGCAGAAGCCACCGACCCCTACGCCCGAGCTGCCGGAACCAACGGTATGCGCGGCCAGGTAGTCAACCTCGATGATACCAACCCCGAAGGATGGGGCGAAGACGAAAAGCCAGTACTGCTCGCCCCAACGGACGCCGTCCTCTACGAACTCCACGTGCGCGATGCTAGCATTGATCCCCGCTCCGGAATTACCAATAAAGGTAAATTTCTGGGCCTCGCGGAACGTGGAACTACCACGCCCCAGGGCGACGCAACCGGCATCGATCATTTGGTGGAGATGGGCGTGACCCACGTTCACCTCCTCCCCAGCTTCGACTTCATGAGTGTGAACGAAGCCCGGCCAGACGACCCACAGTACAACTGGGGCTACGACCCGCAGAACTACAACGTGCCCGAAGGCAGCTACTCCACTAACCCAAGCGACGGGAAAGTCCGCATCCGCGAGTTTAAGACGATGGTGAAAGCGATGCACGATGCCGGGATCCGGGTAGTGATGGACGTAGTCTACAACCACACCGGCCGCAGCGAAGACAGCCACTTTCAGCACCTGATCCCCGACTATTTCTACCGCTTCAACGAAGACGGAAGCATGAGCAACGCCAGCGCCTGCGGCAACGAAATTGCCAGCGACCGGCCGATGGTACGCAAGTACATCCGCGAATCCGTAGAGTACTGGGTGCGGGAATACCACATCGACGGCTTCCGCTTCGACCTGATGGGCATCCACGACATCGCTACGATGAACGAAATCAGCCAAAGCCTCCACGCTATCGACCCCAGCATCCTGATCTACGGAGAAGGCTGGAAGGCCGGAGACAGCCCGCTGCCCGACAGCCTCCTGGCCCTGAAGGCGAATACCAAAGAGCTGAAAAATATTGCTGCGTTCAGTGACGATTTAAGGGACGGACTAAAAGGCAGCGTCTTTGTCCACGATGAGCAAGGCTTCGTTTCCGGCGCTCGGGGCAAAGACCACTCGATTCGCTTTGGTATTGTGGGCTCTACCCAGCACCCGCAGGTAGATTATGCGGCCGTCAACTATTCCGACGCACCCTGGGCCAAAGAACCGACCCAGTGCGTCAACTACGTAAGCTGCCACGACAACCACACCCTCAACGACCGGCTCGCCATCAGTAACCCGACCGAAGGAATGGGCCGCCGGGCCGGTATGCACCGCCTTGCTTTGGCCGTAGTGCTCACCAGCCAGGGGATACCCTTTTTGCACGCAGGCTCCGAAATGCTGCGCTCTAAAAATAAAGATGAAAACTCCTATAAATCCGGCGACGGCATCAACATGATCAACTGGGGCGGCAAGCGGGCGCACCGGGAAACGGTTGCCTACGTCCGTGACCTGATCGCGCTGCGCAAGGCGCACCCCGCATTCCGGATGGGGGCAACGGAGTTGATAAACAAGCACCTGAACTTCATCGAAACGAAGGACGATCAACTGGTGGTGTACCAGATCAACGATGCGCCAGGCGATGAATGGAGCAATATACTTGTGGCCTTCAACGGAAGCAAAGAACCGCGCTCCATCGACTTCCCGGAAGGACAGTGGAAACAGGTCGTGAGCGGGCGCAAGGTCGATGCGGCGGGTATCGGAAAACTGCGGAAGAAGACGATGGGGGTTCCGGGGCGGGAGGCCGCGGTTTTTGTGAAGGTGTAGTGCTGACCTGTAATATCGACCTTGAGGTCGATACGGTAAGTCGACTTTAAAGTCGACCGATTGTTTGGTCGACCTGAAGGGCGACTTAACCATATCGACCCAAAGGTCGATGCTACGAAAATCTACTATTTGACTGTGTGACTATTTGACTACTTAACTACCTTTGCCTCCATGTCCAGCAAATACGAGCAAAGAGGCGTCAGCGCCACCAAATCTGAAGTCCACGCAGCCATCAAAGGCCTAGACAAGGGCTTGTTCCCAAAGGCATTCTGTAAGGTGCTGCCCGACGTTGCTGGCGGCGACGCCGACTGGTGCAACATTATGCACGCCGATACGGCCGGCACCAAAACCAGCCTCGCCTACCTTTACTGGAAGGAAACCGGTGACCTTTCCGTCTGGGAGGGCATCGTACAGGACAGCCTGGTGATGAACCTCGACGACATGGGCTGCGTCGGAGCGGTAGACAATATCCTCATCTCGTCCACCATCGGTCGCAACAAAAACCGGATTCCCGGTGAAGTACTCGCTACCATCATTCAAGGGGCGGAAAAGTTCAAGGACCGGATGGCGGATCAGGGCGTTGGCCTCCACCTCACCGGCGGGGAAACCGCCGATGTGGGCGACATCGTCCGGACCATCGATGTTGGCTACACCACCTTTGCCCGCCTCCGCAGGGATAAGCTGGTGGTCAACGACATCCAGCCCGGAAACGTAATCGTCGGCTTGGCCAGCTACGGCCAGAGTTCCTACGAAGACGAGTACAACGGCGGCATGGGCTCCAACGGCCTCACCAGTGCCCGCCACGATGTTTTCAAGCACGACTACGCCGAGAAATACCCCGAAAGCTTCGATCCCGAAGTACCCCGCTCCGTGATCTATACCGGTAGCCGTTCGCTCACCGAAGAAGTCTCCATCGGCAACGGAAAAACGATGACGGCCGGTAAGCTCGTCCTCAGCCCTACGCGTACTTACCTGCCGGTGCTTAAGGTGCTGCTCGACGAATTACAGCCTAAAATCGCAGGCCTCATTCACTGTACCGGAGGTGCGCAAACCAAGGTCGTTAAGTTCATCGACAACGTCCGGGTAGTGAAGAACAACCTCTTCGCCCCGCCGCCACTGTTCGAGCTAATCCGCAAAGAATCCGGAACCGACTGGCGCGAAATGTACCAGGTCTTCAACATGGGCCACCGCCTGGAGGTCTACCTCCCACAGGAAGAAGCCCAGGCCGTGCTCGATATCGCCGCCCGCTTCAACATCGACGCGCAGATCGTCGGCTTCGTCGAAGCAGCGGATAAGCCTACGGTGCAGTTGCACTTGCCGGATGGAGAGGAAGAGTACTTTGAGTAGAAACTAGGAACTAGAAACTAGG
>CAYWMW010000058.1:13997-18648 GCA_964458975.1 uncultured Lewinella sp.
CCTAGCTTCTAGTTCCTAGCTTCTAGTTCCTAGCTTCTAGTTCCTAGTTCCCTAGTTTCTAGTTTCTAGTTCCTAGCTTCTACCAACTCCAAAGATCATGTTCCCGGTTCATCACCTTCCGGTTCATCCGATCCCCGACGATGAGTTGCGTGCGCCCATCGGGGTAAATATCCGTCAGGCGGCGGTTGCTGACGTTTTCTTCCTTGACGACGGAGCTGTCGAATAAGCGGGATTGGAACACATCGTCCCAGCTGCGGGAGTGAATGGAGTTGTCGGCTACCCAGGCGGTTTCGCGGGCGAGCACATCACGTACACCATCGTACCAAACCCAGAAGAGTGGGCGGGGAAAGAGGACGTTGCCGTTCTCGTCCGTTTCGTTCATGATCGGGGCGATCCCGATGATGCGGACCTTCATCGTGGAGGTGTTTTTATCGATGTACCAGAGCTCCTGGATGCGGTAATGGGTGACGTCGGCCGGGTTCAGGTCGCGGGCAACTAGCTCGTAGGTGACGTCTCCCTCCGCGTCATAAACGGGAACGGTGTCGATGGCTCCGGCGATGGCGAGGCGCTCAGTTTCGGTAAGCGGGGTGGAAAATTGATCGTCGATGGTGCTGTAGAGCTGGATCTTCCGGTCTTCGGCAGCCTCCATGAGGATACTGATGAAGGGGCGGTCTTCCTGCGCGAAGGGCTGATTGATTTTTTCGCGCACGTCGATCACCCGCCAGGTGCGTTTTTGCCACAATATATCGGCTTCACGAATCGGTTGATAGGGTAGGGCGGGGCGGTCCAGATTGGTGCGCTTGGGCACAATGTCGTTGACCGGAGAGGGGAAGTTCTGCTGCACGGCTTCCTGGGCGCGGACGCAGGTGCAAATTAAGCTCACGAAGAGCAGGGTGAGGAAGGACGTTTTCATACGGAATACATTGGTTTTGATGAGGGGCGTGATGGAACCAATCCCTGGTGTGATGTAGTGTTGAAAACGAAATAAGAGTCTGCCGAATTTCCGGCATGGAGAATGGTAACGTAGGTTAAAGTTTGGAGGTTAGATACTCCAGTCGAGGAGCTGTGCTCTACGGTGAGTACACACCTTTACAACTGGGGCTCCTTACTCCAAAACCCCCTCCCCAACCCCTCCCCACGGGGGATGGGCTAGTGAAAACGCTATGCGTTTTCCATTGAAGTGGGTAGCACTGAAGAACGTTGGAACAACCGTAGCTACTACGGATCAAGCGAAGGCTTAGCCGCAGCGGTTTTGCTCCCCTCCCCAGCCGGAGGCGGTTTGGGGAGGGGCTGGGGGAGAGGGTTTTGCGAGGCTGAGCTTAGGAATGTAAAGATGTGTGCTCACCGTAGAGCTGTGCTCCGAGGGGAGCCCGAGCGGTAGGGAGGAGTAATAATTCAACAAATTAATCCGATAAACCTATAGATTCCACAGGGATTTAATCCAGTAGCCCCGGACGCAGCGAAGCCTAGTCCGGGGCTACCTAAGGAACGCGAACAAAATAAAACACGATTTCTGACCGACTTATTTTGCCCCTGCCGCCGCCAAAAATCATTTCCGTAACGGGGGCTATGCAAAGGATTTTTGACAACGGCAGGAACAAAAACGCCAGGTCAGAAAATCGTGTTTTATTCTATTCGCGTTCCTAAGAAATGTCATATCAAGTATTTGCGGGGCGTAGCCTACTCGACCGGAGCTGCCACCATCCACAAAACCACCTAACCACTACAGCTTAGTCCACTTCTCCGCACCCTGGCTGTTCTGTACCACCTTCTCCACAAAGCGCATCCCCCTAAGGCCATCCTTAACGGTCGGGAAGTCACGCTCCAGCTTGGAAGGCTTGGTGCCGGCCAGGCGGTGCTGCACGCAGGCGGCGAAGTTTTTGTAGATGTTGGCGAAGGCCTCCAGGTAACCCTCCGGATGGCCAGCGGGGATGCGCTGGGCGTGGTTGGCTGCGGCGGAGAGGTTGCCAACCCCGGTCCGGTAGTGGATGCTCGGGCCTTCGAGCTGTTTCACGATGAGCGTATTGGGTTCCATCTGGTGCCATTCAAGGCCGCCGGTTTCTCCCCAGACGCGGATGTTGAGGCCGTTCTCTTCTCCGACGGCGATCTGAGAGCAGTGCAGTACGCCCCGCGCACCCTTTTCCATGCGGAGCAGGATGTTGGCGTCGTCATCCAGCCGCCGACCTTCGACGAAGGTGGTGAGCTCGGCGCAGACCTCGGTGATCTTTAGCCCGGTGATGTATTCGGCCAGGTTTTCGGCGTGGGTACCGATGTCGCCCATCGCGCCGCCCATACCTGATTTAGCGGGGTCAACGCGCCAGCCAGCTTGTTTATGGTCGGTGTCTTCCACCCGGGTAGCGAGCCAACCCTGGGGGTACTCAACTACAACTTTACGGACCTTTCCGATGCGGCCGTTCTTCACCATGTCCCGCGCCTGCTTTACCATCGGGTAGCCCGTGTAGTTGTGGGTGAGGGCGAAGATGAGGCCGGTTTCTTCTACCAGTTTTACCAGTATTTCTGCTTCGTCAACGTTGAAGGTTACGGGTTTATCGCAAACTACATGGAAACCGTTCTCCAGCGCCAGCTTCGCTGGCCCGAAGTGGACGTGGTTGGGCGTTACGATGGAAACAAAATCCATGCGCTCACCGAGGGGGAGTTCTTTTTCCGCCAGGATCATCTCCTCGTAGCTGCCGTACACCCGGTCGGCCGGGAGGTAGAAGTCTTCACCGCTCAGGCGGCTCTTTTCCGGGTTGGAGCTGAAGGCTCCGCAGACGAGTTCGATTTGCTGGTCAATCGCCGCAGCAATGCGGTGTACGCCACCAATAAATGCTCCTCGGCCTCCGCCGACCATTCCCATTCTTATTTTCCTTTTCATCTTTCCTTTGGGTTTTATTCCGCGCATAATACGTTTTTTTGTGCGTGAGGTTCGCTTTGTTGTGTCGCCCCCCGTAGTATCGACGCTTTAGGTCGATGCGGTTACGATGGCCTTCAGGCCATCCACTCATTGCTCGGGCTGAAGCCCAAGAGACCGTATCGACCTCAAGGTCGATACTACGGTTAGATACAACGAGACAAAGTCTAAAACCTTCCCTTGCACCTGCGGCCGCGCCATCTAAATAACTCCTTTGTGGTAATTTGCGCCGCAAACCACCCTCCACAATACCACCCTCCACCGAACCAACCACCATGTACCAAAGCTCCACCACCCACCGCGTACGCTACGGCGAAACGGACCAGATGGCCTACCTCTACTACGGCAACTATGCCCTGCTGTACGAGATTGGCCGCGTAGAAATGCTGCGCGATCTGGGCCTGAGCTACGCCAATATGGAGGCCGAGCACGGCGTGATGCTGCCGGTGATGAGCCTGAACCAGCGCTTCGTTCGCCCGGGCCGATACGACGAATTGCTGACCATAAACACTACCTTGCGCAAGCTGCCCGTCGATACAATCACCTTTCACGTCGAAATTCGGAACGAAAAAGGCAAATTGGTCAACGGCGGCAGCGTAAAATTATGTTTTGTAGACATGAGTACCGGACGGACCGTTCCCGCCCCGGAGTACCTCCTGGAAAAACTGCGCCCCTACTTTGAAGAAGCTTAAATTGCCTTCAATCGCGGACATAAAAGACTACTTCCTCCAGCATCCCGTCTGGTTGGGGCTGCTTAAGTACAGCAAAGAAAACTCTTTCATCGGTTTTCACGGCGTCCCGATTTACGACGTGATTGTTTTCGTCTACCACGAAACCCTGCGCGATGACCTGTTCACCCGCGCCAACAGTGTGGCCTTCAGCTTTTTCCTTTCCCTGTTCCCGTCTTTGCTCACCATTTTCACCCTCGTCCCCTTTGCCCTCAACGCCCTGGAGGTCTGGTACCCTGGCCTTAAAAATTTTCAGAGCACGCTCGATGAGGAAATCAGCCAGGTGATGCCCGGCCAGGCCGGAGAATTTGTGCTTGCCTTCGTGCAGGAGATCACCAATTCGCCCCGCCTGGGCCTGCTCAGCTTTGGTTTTCTGCTGGCTATTTACTTCAGCAGCAACGGGATGCTGGCGCTGATGCAGGCATTCGAGAAGAGCTACGTGAAAACCTTCAAGCGCCGCAACTGGATCAAGAAACGCCTGATTGGTGCGGGCCTGACGCTGCTCGTTGGCCTGTTCATCGTGTCCAGTACCGTCTTCGTAATTCTGGGGGATTCGATCATCTACTGGGTTACCGAAGGCCTCAACCTGGGCGGCACTACCTCCTTTTTCCTCGGGCTGCTCCGGTGGCTCATCATGCTCGCGCTCTACTACATCACCATCGGTACGCTTTACCGCTACGGTGCGGCTACGATTAAAAAATTCAGTTACTTCAGCCCCGGGGTCACCCTAGCAACGGTGCTTTCGTTGGCCACTTCGGTCGCCTTCAGCTTTTACATCGATGGCTTCGACCGCTACGATACGTACATCAAGTTCTACGGCTCCATCGCTACCATCATCATCGTGATGCTGTGGCTGCAGCTCAACGCGCTTATCCTTATTATAGGCTTTGAGCTGAACGCTGCGATTGCGGTGCGGCGGGATTTGACTTTAGTGGAAGAGGAGTAGTTAGGAACTAGAAACTAGGGAACTAGGAACTAGCTTCTAGTTCCTAGTCCCCTAGTTTCTAGTTCC
>CAYWMW010000059.1:0-9565 GCA_964458975.1 uncultured Lewinella sp.
CTGCGCTTCACCACGTAGTAGCCGCGAAGCGAATCAGGACAGTTATTGATTTGGCGTTCCTTAAGACCACTCGGCGGACGAACCAAGCTGCGCAAGGCTCCGGCCGACGAGTTACTTGACCCAATTCTGACCATGTCCCCCAACGAAGGACGTACCTTCGCATAGCGTTCCCGGAGGAGCGGTGTATCCGATAATATCCGAACCGTAAAACCCGCTTTGCATCCTGCGGCCGCGCCCAAAAAAGTACAGAGCTATGAAAAAGACATACATCATCGCCATCGCCATGATTGCCATTGCCGCCCTGATCGCCAGCAACGCATTCGCGGGAGGCGGCGTAGCGCCCTACGCCAACTTCAGCAAGGCCACTGAAACCGGAGAGTCGGTCAAATTGGTCGGCTCGTTGGTGAAGGACAAGCCGATGGTTTTCGAACCCCTCAAAGACCCCAATAAATTCAGTTTCTTCCTCGAAGACGAGGAGGGCGTTGAGCGCGAGGTCATCCTGCTGAAGGGCAAACCGCAGGATTTTGAGATGTCCGAATCCATCGTCCTCACCGGGCGGATGGAAGGCCAGCGGTTCATCGCTAAAGACATTCAGATGAAGTGCCCGAGCAAGTATAAGGACGAGGAATCTATGATTAAAGGGCTGACGGAATAAGCCGCTCGGCGGCCGAGACTTGGGAGCACAGCGACCTTGGCTCGTCCGCCGAGCAATCACAATCACCTTTTAGCATTCAATCATTTAGCCCACTCGGCCGACGAGCCAAGCTACGCAAGGCTCGGCGGACGAGTTAGACTTTCCCAATGGAAGAAATCACCTACATCAACGAACACCTCGGCCCCCGCCACATCGGCCATTTCGCCCTGCTGCTCGCCTTTTTTGCGGCTATTTTGGGCATGGTGAGCTACTTTTTAGCTACCCGCTTTGAGGACGAACGACTGCGCAGCCGTAAGTGGCAACGCCTCGGCCAGCTGAGTTTTCTTTTTCACGGCGCGGCGGTCTTCACCGTCATCGGTTGCATCTTTTACGCGATGCTGAACCAGTACTACGAGTACCAGTACGTGAGCGCTCACGTGAGCGCGGACCTACAACAACGGTATATTTTCAGTGCTTTTTGGGAAGGCCAGGAAGGCTCGTTTTTGCTCTGGATGTTCTGGCACGTCATCCTTGGGTACGTGCTGATGGTAACGGCCCGGCGCTGGGAAAGCCCCGTGATGGCTACGCTCTGCGCCGTGCAGGTGGTGATCGTCTCCATGATTCTGGGGGTACACTTCGGCATAGGTGACTGGATGTTTAAACTCGGCTCCAGCCCGATGCTGTTGCTTCGGGAAACGATTGATGCACCTATCTTTCAGCAGGCAGACTACGTTGCGCTGCTGAAAGGAAACGGCCTGAACCCCAGCCTCCAGAACTACTGGATGACGATTCACCCACCTACCCTTTTCCTTGGTTTTGCGAGCACCGTCGTCCCCTTCTGCTTCGCCGTGGCGGGGCTGTGGACGGGCGACCACAAAGGCTGGCTGAAACCAGCACTGCGCTGGTCTTTGTTCTCGGCGGGCATCCTTGGCATCGGCATCCTGATGGGTGCGGCCTGGGCGTACGAAGCGCTAAACTTCGGTGGCTACTGGGCCTGGGACCCAGTGGAAAACACCAGCCTCGTGCCGTGGCTTTTGCTCGTGGCGGGCCTGCATACGAACCTTATCAGCCGGGCGACCGGGCAGGGCATTCGGGCCACCTATATGTTCTACCTGGCCACCTTCGTGATGATCATTTACAGTACGTTCCTGACCCGTTCGGGCGTGCTCGGAGACACTTCCGTACACGCTTTTACGGAAATGGGGCTGGAAGCGCAACTGTTGTTCTTCCTCGGCTTTTTCGGTCTGGGCAGCATCATTATGATGGCTTGGCGTTGGCGCGGTATTCCGGCTCCGGAGAAAGAAGAGAGCGTAACCAGTCGGGAGTTTTGGATGTTCATCGGCAGCCTCGTGTTGCTGATGTCGGCCGTACTGATTACCGGGTCTACTTCGCTGCCGGTGTACAACGAAATCCGTGAGTACTTCAACCCGGTCTTCGACGGTGTTACGCTGACGGACCCCGAGGCGCACCACAACCAGTTCCAGATTTGGATCGGTATTTTCATCGGTATTCTTTCCGGCGTTGCGCACTTCCTGCGGTGGCGGGAGAAGGACTTCGGCAAGCATTCGCGTTCCTTCCTGCTGCACACTTTGGGCGCGGTCGCAGGTGCAGTGATCCTTTCCTGGCTCACCCTCCTCTGGATCAAAGCCGGCCCCTGGCAGTATAAACTGATGCTCTTCAGCGGCTGGTTCGCGGTCTGGACCAACGTGGATTACCTCGTCCGCTTCGCCCGTAAAGACGCCAAGGTCTTCGCCTCCAGCCTGAGCCACATCGGTTTTGGTCTGATGCTGATCGGCATCCTCGCCTCCGGGGCGAATAAGCGCGTTATTTCCCAGAACCAATTCCTGATGGAAGGCCTCAGCGAAGACGAAGAGCTGGAGCGCACCACGGTCATCCTCATCAAAGACGAGCCCATGGTGATGGAGAACTACGAACTCACCTTGCGCGGAGACTCCATTCACGGTTTCAACCGTACCTATTTTGTAGACTACAAACGCCGCGATGCCTCCGGAGAAGTGGTCGAAGAGTTCCAACTGGAACCCAACCTGCTCTACGACAGATCCTTCGAGAAGATTGCCATCACGAACCCCAGCACGAAGCATTACTGGAACCGGGACATCTTCACCGTCATCATGAGCCTGCCGCTGGAAGAGCAGAGCATCGAAGAGAAGCGCAAAAAGGAGGACAGCCTGAAGTACACCGTTGTACCGCTGCTCCCCAACGAGCTGGTGACCTTCAAAGACACGCTCACCATCCGCCAGCCGGATACCTTCATGATCCGCAATTACCGGGTTGAGCTGGAAAACTTCGCCCGCGTACCCGCCCACCCGGATTACGTTGCCGAGCCCGACGACATCGGTGTAAGCGCCACCGTAGCCATCAGCCGGGGAGATGCCGACACCTTGTACCGGGAGCAGATCGCCCTCGTGCTCCGCGAAGGCCTGCTCTACCACTACCCCGCTCAGATCAACGAGATCAGTACCCGCCTCAAGATTGATGAGTCCATCTTCGAGCAGCTGCTCGTTCCCGAGGAAGACCTGGACTATAAGGAGTTCGTCGTTAAGCCCGGTACAACCATTACCCTGGGAGACAAGCAGATCACGTTCCGCAACTTCCAGCCACAGCCGCAGGTAGACCATTATTTGCCGCAGGAAGGCGACATCTCCGTTAGCGCCCAGCTTGACATCACCGGCCCGGACGGACAGACCGGCACGATGGAGCCCGTCTTCATCATCCGTGACAAAACGCCCAGCCGCATTCGGGATGAGCACCGTAAACTCGGTCTGTTCGCTAACCTCGTCAACCTCAACCCGGAGACCAGCGAGGCTACCCTGCTGATCGCCCAAGCGCCACCGCGCGACGCAATTCAGGTGCCCGTCGCCATTGCCACCAAGAGTTCCCGCTCCGACTGGCTGGCCCTGCAGGCCATCGAATTCCCCGGCATCAACCTGTTCTGGTTCGGTACGATTGCGATGATGATGGGGCTGTTGATTTCTATGGTGATTCGGTTGCGGGCGCGGTAGATCATGGTCGTTCATGATGGGTTGATGGCGTGGTACCGCTTGCAGAGCTTCATGAAGTCACTATCCTGCCAGCCCTTGGTATTGAACCAGCCTGATACACAAAAGCCCCGATCCAGCGTACTGGATCGGGGCCTTAAAATATGAGACTTAGGAGTTGCTTACGCCGGTGTGAGCTCGGGAGCGGCGGGGAAGTCTACCGCAACATTGGTCACACCGTGCAGGTAGTTCGTCAGTGTGATCTGGCTGATGGCAAGGATGGCATCCACGATGTTTTCGCGGGTGTAACCGGCGCTCAGGAGTGCGTCAACAGATTCAGCAGATGGCTTACCGCGCTGGGCTGCGGTCTCGCTGGCGAAAGTGGCCAGGGCATCGTATTTAGTGTTGGCAGAAGAGTAGCCTTCGCGGAATTCGAGGGTTTGGTCTTCCGTGAAGCCAGCGCCCTTGGCGATGGCGGTATGGGCGGCCAAACAGTAGCTACAGCCGTTCACTTCAGAAACTGCGAGATCGATCACTTCTTTCTCTTTAGCCGTGAGGCTGGTTTTGCCGTTGGCGTAACCCAGGAAATTACCGAGCGCATTTTCGGAGTGCGCAAAAGTGGCGTAAAGGTTAGGCACGAAGCCGAGACCTTTTTCCAGTTGATCGAAGATGGCTTGGTTGCCAGCAGAAACTTCGTTGCGGGTGGGGATATTGAAGGTGGACATTGTATAGAATGTTAATTGGTTATTGATTATCAGGAGCAGCTTATAATTATTGCTTTTCCCTTTTGACAATGCAAAGATGGGGGCGTTTCCTGCCCGATCCTATACCAATTCCCCCCGGTCGTATGTCATTATTTCCTTTTCGTTGGAGGAGTTGTATTCACCGTAGGGTTGTACTCCGACCTTACAGTAAGGGGTTGCCAGAACAATAAGGCCTCCACCGTTAAGTACGTAAGGCCGATGGCGACTTCCCCGTTATCCGTTTGAACAACCTGCTGAAATGCCCACTTTCCAGAAAGCCCAGTTCATCTGCAATCTCCGCTACCGGCTTATCCGTATAAAGTAGCAGGCGACGCCCTTCCAGTACAATACGTTCGTGGATGAACTGGAGCGGAGTTTTACCTCCCAGTTTGCGAAACACATTGCTTAACGTCTTGGGTGACTTAAAGAGCAAGGCAGCGTAGTCCGCTACCTGGTGCTTTTCGCGGAAGTTTTGTTCCACCAGCAAACTAAACTGGCGCGATAGATCATACTCTGGTGCCGGGGTCGCTTCCGGAAGCAACTGTCTTTTAGCCGACCGGGTGATGATAACGATCAATCGTTTGAGCAGCATGCGCAGCATCTCCCCCTGGAGGTTGTCATTGTCTTTGAACTCATCGATGAAAATTGGCAGCAGCAGGGCAATCTTCCGGACTGTATTTTCCTCCGGTGCTAAGACCATCGGGTTCGGGAAACCATAAAAGATGAAGCCAACGCAGCTTACCTCCTGGTCGTGATCAACTACGCAGTAAAAATCGCGGTTGAAGCCCCAGGCAACTACGTCTTCCGCGCGGTCGAAGCTAAAGGTATGCGCTACAATCAATAGCGCAATACCGTTTTCGGGAAAGTCGTAGCCGATGTCATCTACGTAAATCCGCTGGGCGGGGCCACGGTTCCAGGCGATGGTAAGTTGGTAGTGTTTGTCTTCGCCAAAAGGGGTGCGCTTCAAGCTTGGGTTATCGGCCCAGAGTTCAAGGTTGCCGCCCGTTTTTGGTTCTTTGTACTGGAGGTGCATTGGCTGGTATAAATTAAAAAGTGTTCCGTTCTGCTGCCATTAAATACAGACATTCTATTGCGGAGAAACGATAACGAGCGGGATAGTTCAATGCGGTACCCTTATCTGAGAGCTCCAGCGGCACGGTGGCGCAAATACTTATGGTTTGCGCAAGGTACGGTCTTCATTGGCTTCCCTGAGCATTGAAGTAGGAAACTTTATCTTTAGCCTATCCGTTATTAATCGAAGGCCTGAAGTTCGTAAACCCCTTCTCCGGGTAATAATGAACTTACGCTTACCCCTTCTTTGCACCAGCGGCCGCGCCCAAATACCCCACAGGCTAAAAACACAAAAAGCGCCTCCCACAAATTTGCAGGAGGCGCTGTAAAATCGATTACGAAGTAATCTAGTGCAAAGTCTTGATGAGTCGGGAGTCGCTGCCGCAAATACCGTTCGCAACGCCACGCTTGCTCACCCAAGGCGAATGAGCGAAGCGAAATGAGTGGTACTTGCGGCAGCGACTCCCAACTCCCGACTCCATACTCCATACTCTCTAAAGGCTGTAACTAACGCCCAGGCTTACTTCCTGCCCACGATCGAAGTTGCTAAAAATGTACTCCTGGCCCCGGAACTCTGAGAAAGTCTCGAAGGCCGGGTTCAGCAGGTTGCGCGCCCGCAGGGTGAACTTGAAGTTGTTGATTTTCTTGCCTACGCTCATGTCCAGCGTACCCCGGCCGCGCTCGAAGATGTCCGACGTACCGACGGCACCGATGCTCTGCAGGCGGTCGCCGAAGTAGTTGAAGGCCACGATGGCATCCCAGCCGGTTTCCGGAGCGTCGTAACTTAGGTTGGCGTTGACCACGACCGGGGACTGGCCGTTGAAGGCGCGCGTTGCCTCAAATTCAGGATCAAGCTCAAGGCCCTGGCGGACTTCCCGCTCGTCAATGCTCTGGCTGGACTGGATGTAGCTGAAGTTAGTACTGAAGGTGAAATTACTCAGGTCAATCCGGTCCGTCATGAACGCGAGGTTCTTCCGAAATTCCAGCTCAAGGCCGTAAAGTTCAGCACTCTCAGAGTTTGTCCAGGTAAACTGCTGCTGGCCAGCGTTGCGGAAGGTCGTCACGATCGGGTTGGTGAACTGCTTGTAGAAAGCACTCACGGCAATCACCTCACCAGCTTTCGGGAAGATCTCGTAGCGAAGGTCGAAGTTGTTGATGTTGGTCAGCTCCAGATCCGGGTTACCAAAGATCGGTACACCACCGATGAATGGGAAAGCACCGAAGGGCGCAATCTCCCGCATATTGGGCCGGGCGATGGTTTGCGTAAAGCTAGCGCGCAGGTTGCTGCGCTCGTTCACCTTGAACACCAGGTTAAGGGCGGGCAGTAGCGCGGTGGTATCAATGCTGGCGCGCTCAGATTCGGGGTCGGTAGATACGGCCGCCTTGTCAGATTCAATCTCCAGTTGGGTGCTTTCTACCCGAAGACCAGCAATAGCCTTAAAGCGCTCGCTGAACTCGTAAGTCACCATAGCGTAAGCAGCGGCGATGTCCGACTGGCCAACGTAGTTATTGCTCAGGTTGGTATTTTCGTTGAGGTACAGGCCGATGACGTTGCGCTCAGATTCCCCGCCGATGACGCCGAGGTTAGACGGAGCGAAGAGGTCTTCGATGCTGCCGTTGACGTCGTTCAGGCGCAGGCCATCCCGGTTGGCGAAGTTGAAGCTGCGCTCGTTGAAGTCACGCGTTTTGGTATTGTAGAGGCCACCGATCTTGATGGCGTTGCCCCGGCTCTTCTCTTGCAGGAAAGGAACGGTGATGTCCAGTTTACCCTGGTAGCCTTCGTCCGTCAGGTCACGGAAGAAGCTGGAAGGTTCGGTCAGCTGGGCTGCGTTGATCTGGGCGAAGCCGTCCTCTTCGGTGTAGGCGATGAAGCGGGTATCGGGCTCATTCTGCTCGGTGGCGATGTAGTTGGCCGCCCACTCCAGCTTCACGTTGCCCAGGCCGGTGAGGGTGTGGGTACCTTCGGCGACGTAGTCCATCAGCTGCTGCTCCAGGAAGGAGTTCGTCTGGGAGAAGAAGAAGCTCTCGGGTGTTCCGGCTACGCCGAAGTTGTCGTTTGCCCCGGTCAGTACGCGGCCTTCGATGAACGCCTGGTGGCTGTAGATGCTGTAAATGTTGATTTCGTTGGCGGGGCTCGGGCGGAAGCTCAGGCCGACCATGCCGCCAATTTTGGCGGATTCAA
Organism: uncultured Lewinella sp.; assembly: GCA_964458975.1. Taxonomy (GTDB): domain Bacteria; phylum Bacteroidota; class Bacteroidia; order Chitinophagales; family Saprospiraceae; genus Neolewinella. The sequence continues at coordinate 7,630 of CAYWMW010000059.1, forward strand.
CGCTGCGGCGGTCTTCGAGGTCAAAGTCGCGGAAGAGCACGTCGGAATCTCCGGGGTTGAAGAAGTTAGCGCGGCGGCCTTCACGGTAAGAGAAGTCGCGGTTGTAACTGGCCGTAGCGAAGAAGCCAACGGGCATGCTACCGATCTGGAACTGGTTGCCGATGTTGGCACTCAAACCGAAGTTGAGGGGCGTAGATTTATTGGTCTGGCTAAAGCCGGGGCCGAGGTCTTGGGCGGCGTTATTGAGTAGGCCCGCGAGGTCGTCGTCGCGGCGCGCGCGGCGCGCGGCACCGAGGTCCAGTACGTTGGCCTCGGAGTTGCTGGCCTCGTTGATGCTGTTTGGCAAATCCAGGGTGCCATCGTTGAAGCCGGCCCAGGCCTTGTCTCCGGCGTCGAACGTCCGGAAGTCGTCGCGGAAGCTGCTGACGGCGTTGTAGCTACCCGAAGCAGAAACGCCCCAGGTGAAACGCTCGGGCAGTGCCTTCAGGTCGATGTTTACGCTACCACCGGTGAAGTCTCCGGGCAGGTCTGGCGTGAAGGTCTTGCTGGCCACGATATTATCGAGCAGGTTGGTCGGGATGATGTCGAGTTGGGCGGAGTTGCGGTAGGGGTCCGTACTCGGCAGGCGCAGGCCGTTGATGGTGGTGGCCGAGTAGCGGTCTCCGAGGCCGCGTACGTAGACGTACTTGCCGTCTACGACCGTCGTACCGGTCACTTTTGTGAGCGCACTGGCGGCGTTGCTGGCGCCGAGGCGGCTCATCTCCTGGGCGGAGATCACGTCCTGTACCTTGTCGCTGTTCTGGCGCAGCTTCATCACGGCTACTTCGCCGCTGTTGATGGCCTTGGCCGTTACGACGACCTCACCGAGATCAACGCCGCCAGCGGCATCGGTAGTGAAGTTGATGTCAAGAATGGTGGATTCGTTAGCCTTCACCACAACGCCCTCAATCACTTGATCGCCGTAGCCAATGTAGGACGCAACGATGGTGTAGGTTCCTGCGTCGACCTTAAACTGGTACTTTCCTTCGATGTAGTCGGTTTGTGCACCGGTAGAAGTGCCCTGGATGACAACGTTGGCGCCCAACATTGGGAAACCGTCTTCGTCGTAGGCCGTACCAGAAAGGGCACCTTGTTGGGCCATTGCCGTTCCCGCCGTGAGCAGGAACAGAAGAAAAAATAATGCTTGCTTGAGCATGATGTTAGATATTTAAAATTGTTATTGCACTAGATAGGGCAAAGGTCGGGGCGTTTCCATGTTACTCGCCAGCGTTCAAGTTTATGTTAGTGTTAAGTCTCGTTTTGGCCAAAAAGTCAATGTTTACTAGCACTTCAGGCTTGTTTCAGGGCGCGGCCGCAGGTGCAGGGGAAGTTTTTTGAAGCGCAATGTAAAACCAGTGTTAATCTTCTATTGCGCGGATAGTGTACTGGATACACTAAGATTGGAATTTTCAGGGCTCCTACCGAACCTAAAACAACCTCTGCCCCTCTACCTTTTCCCTGCACCTGCGTGCGCGCCATCAACTCGTATGCTAAAAACAAAAAAGCTCTGCCCGTCGGCCGAGTGGTTCGGTACACCTAATAAGGTATACCATGAACCATTGAGCCGACGCGCAGAGCAGCAATACGTCAGGTTGGGAACAAATAAGCGTTTAACGATTCACTACCAGCTTCTGGGTGAGCCGGCTGCCTTCTGTCTCCAGCACCACAACGTAGTTACCGTTAGCGAGGCGGGTTACGTCAATATCCTGGCCGTTGGTGCCAGCGGTAAAGCGCTGGGAGTACTGGCCCATAGAGCGGCCCAGCATATCGAAGATAGAGAGGCGCACTTCAGCGGCGCGGGGCAGCTCGAAGTTGATGCGGGTAACGTCTGTAGCGGGGTTAGGAACCGGAGCATCCAGCAGAAGACCGGCGGTTTCTACCTGACCGACACCGTTGA
>CAYWMW010000059.1:9665-18573 GCA_964458975.1 uncultured Lewinella sp.
CGCCTCGTCGGCATCAACCGCGAAGAAGATATCCGCAGGAGTCGCTCCCCGGCCGAAGTCGAAGAAGAGGTTGTTCTTCAGCGTAAGGTCCCCAGCCAGAAGGCGGGCGTAGGAGTCGCCGTCGGCGGTATCGCCCCGGTCTTCGACGGCGATGGCGGCACCGTTGAAGTCAGTAAACACGGAGTTGGCGTAGGTGCCAGCCGCGTTATCGCGGAAGAGTACCGCGAGGGGCAATGCCTTAGCCGCATCACCACCGTTAGGCGCGGCGTCGCTTCCGATACCGACGTAGGTAGCGTTGTAGATGGTCGGCTTGGAGAACGGGGCGAGTTCGTCGGGCTTAGCGCCGTCGTGCTCTCCGGCGCGGCCGGTAGAGATTTCTGCGCTCTGCAGGCTGAACCAGTACTGGCCGTTACCGCGCCAGCCGAAGTCGTAGTCGAAAGCATCGTCTCCGCAGAAAGCGGTAGCAGCATGGGTTACGTTCACGGTACCACCGAAGAGCTCGATGCCGTCGTCGAGGTTAGCAAATACTTCCACGAAATCTACCGTCGTACCGGAGCCTACACCACCGAGGGTGAGGCCGTTAATTTCGTTGTTGGGGCTGAGCTGGGCACCACCGTGACGGATGGATACGTAGCGGATCGTTCCGGAGCTGTCATCGTCCTGATCGCCGCCAAACTGGGCGCGTTCTTCGTCGGCGTCGATACCTTCAATACCATCTTCCCCGTCGGGGCGGGCGATGGTTGCGTTGCCGAGCACGATGAGGCCGCCCCATTCGCCGCGGTCGCGGAAGATGAAGTCTTCGTCGTCGTTCAGGTCATCTTCGTTAGCGGTAAAGATGATGGGGTCTGCGGCCGTACCGATAGCGTTGATGGTTGCGTCCCGGGCGATGATGAGGGCCGAGGTGTTGTCTCCGGTGGTGACATCGTTAGCACCAAGACCACGGATGACCGTACCGGCACCGATGTTCAGGGTGGCATCTGCTTCGAGGTAGACGAGCCCGTCCAGGATGTAACAGCCTCCGTTCCAGTTGTAAACCTGGCCGCCAACGAGGTCAGCGTCAGTGATGGCGATGCAGTCGTCGGTATTGATGGGCGTTACGAGGTCACCGAGGTATCCGTAGTCTGCAAGCGCCGTCCAGCCGGAGAGCCAGTTGACGGAGTTGCCGAAGGCACCTCTATAGGTAACGACGTTGAAGAACTCATCTTCGGAGGGCGTAGCGCCGCCGAGAATGGAGGAACCGGCGTTGAGGCGGGGGTCCAGGCCACCGTCGGTGCTCCGGCTGATGCCAGCAATACCGGTTTCACCGATGGTGTTGGCGCTGCCGAGGGCTTCAGCGACAGTACCGTTGGAGGCCGCAACCGGCATATCGTCGGTATCGAAGGCGACGAAGAGGTCAGCGGCGGTATTGCCCGCGCCGAAGTTTTCGAATACGTTGCCGGTAAAGGTGAGGTCGCCAGCCTGGAGGCGGGCGAAGGAGTCTCCGTCGTCCGTATCACTACGGTCTTCGATGGCGATGGCGTGGCCGTTGAAGTCGGTGAAGACGGAGTTGGCGTAGGTTCCGGCGGCGTTGTCGCGGAAGAGCACAGAGACGGGGAAGGCCTTGGCAGCATCTCCGCCTACGGGCGTGGCATCTTTGCCCACGCCGATGTAAGTAGCGTTGTAGATGGTCGGCTTGGAAAAGGGCGCGAGTTCGTCGGGCTTGGCCCCGTCGTGCTCACCGGAGCGGCCAGTGCCCGTTGCCGGCCCCTGGAGGGCAAACCAGAACTGGCCCTTACCGCGCCAGCCAAAGTCGTAGTCGAAGCCATCGTCGCCACAGAAAGCTACGGAAGCGTGCTTAACGCCTACGGTACCACCGAAGAGTTCGATGCCATCGTCGAGGTTAGCGAATACTTCCACGTAGTCAATTTCCGTACCGGAACCAACGCCCCCCAGGGTGAGACCGTTGATTTCGTTGTTGGGGCTCAACTGCGCACCGCCGTGGCGGATGGAGATGTAGCGGAGTACACCGGAGTTGTCTTCGTTGTTGGTGCCGCCAAACTGGGCGCGGTCTTCGTCAGCGTCAATGCCCTCAACGCCGTCTTCGCCGTCGGGCCGGGCAATGGTAGCGCTACCGAGTACAATGAGGCCACCCCACTCGCCCCGGTCCTGGGCGGTGAAGTCTCCGTTGTCCGTAAGGTCGTCTTCTTCAGCGGTGAAGATGACGGGAGCAGAAGCCGTTCCGCGGGCAAAGATCTGTGCGCCACGGGTGATGATGAGGGCGGAGGTATTGTCTCCGGTGGTAATAGAGGTAGCCCCTTTAATTACGGTACCAGCGGCGATGTTGAGCACGCCCCCTTCTTCGAGATAAACGAGGCCGTCTAAGATGTAAACGTTGTCGGCCGTCCAGTCATAGGTTTGGTTACCGACAAGGTCAGCATCCGTTACACGAATATCTGCGGCAGCAGCAAAAAAGCTGCAAAACAACGCAAGCGAGAGTAGTATAAACTTAGTTTTCATGTTGTGTAGTTGATTTGTACCGCAAAGGTCATGGTACATCGTTAACCTTGTTGTACTACCGTGTTAACTTTGTGTTACCTGTACACTATCTAAGATTAACTTTGAGCTTAGAAAGGCCAAATCAGGGTTTGAACCATAGTTGTTAACGTTCCCTTGCACCTGCGACCGCGCCCGCTATTTCCCCAACAGCCGCCGCCGCTTCTCTGCCGCCCGAAAATCCTGCCGCTGCGCCCGGTAAGTCCGGCCCATGATCTGCACAAAAGTGGTAACGGTTTGCTTGAACGTTGAAGACTCCACGGCGTGTTCTTTGCCGAAAATCCGGGTAATCATGTCAGAAGCATCGTCTTCGTGCTTCAGAAAGATGCCTTTTATGGACACATTTCCCTCCTGCCGCTTTTGCTCAATAAATGTGTTGAGGTCGTCAAGGTCCGTAATCCCCATCGTTGGCTGCCCGTCGGTGAGCACAAAGAGGGAAGACACAAACTTTAAATCGGGTTGCTCCTCCCGGAGTTTTCCGGCAAAAGCGGTCAGTTTTTCGTGGCTTTTGCGCACGCCAGCACTGATGTTGGTGCCCCCAACACCGCTGTAAATAATCCGGTTCACGTGTATTTCGGAGATGTTGCGCAGCACCCGAAAAAGGACACTTCGGTTGGTGTATTTGCCGCGCTCATCAAAATTTATCACCTCGTAAAAATCGGAGCCGAAGAAGTGAATGGCGTCGTAAGATTTCCGCCCTTCCAGCCCCATCACCAGGATAAAAACGACCTTGAACAGGTCCCGCATCAACTCGTGGGTCATCGAGCGGGAGTAGTCCAGGCAGAAGGTATTTACCTGGCAGATGTGCGCGAAGTCTTTACGTCCGCGCAGGGTTTTCATCACGTCGCCGCGCAGCCATTTGTCTTGGTCCTGCACGGTTTCGGGATCAAATTCTACACCGTCGTGGCGGTGGCGGTAGGGGTCGAATTCAATTGTAGTGCCAACGGGCAGCGCGGCGGAAAATGCCTTCCTGACGTAAGCCATGAACGGGCGCACCTCCGCCTCGATCTTCAGCATTTCGTCGAGCCAGAGGTTCCGCCGGAATTCGCTCTCGTCCGCTCCGTCGATGCCGAATTCCCGCATCCGCTGCGTGCGGTAGCCGCCCCGGTTTCGGAGGTCTTCCCGGTGTTTGCGCAGGGCTTTTCGCCAGCGGGTAGCGGCAAGTGGCGTGCGTTGGAAGGGCATGTTTTCTTCGAAGCGAATCAGTGCCGCCAGTGTTTTAATTCGGGCGATGCGCGGCAGTGCCCGGTCCAGTGCGGCCAGTTCTTCGGCGGCGAATTTCAGCTCTTCAGCGTATACCTCGGCTGCTTTCTCCGCTACCCGGCCGGTGGGTAGTTTCCAGGCGGGGAGCAGCCGGTCTTCTGCCTCCTCCCAGCTAAGCACGGGTGCCATCAGGTAGCTTGCAATTTGCCCCAAGTGAGCGTTTCGACGGCGGCTTGCTGCGGCAGCAAGCTGTAGCCTCAGGTCTTCTGGCCACTCGTTTTCAACGGTATCGAGCAGTAGTTTTTTATCGTCTTCGGTAAGCGAACTCCAGCGCTTTTGCCCCTTCCCGACCAGGGGTTCAAAAGGTGCAGTATAATCAGGCGCGGCCGCAGGTGCCGAGGAGGTTGAACGGCGGAGGGCACCCACCAAATCAAACTTACCCGTAAAAGACTTCACCCGCCCGGCCAGGCTGTCCTGATGGCTCGGCGCGAAGCGCTCCCGCAGCCTCAAGGGCAAGGAAAGATGGAACTGCATACCGCCAGCATCGTCCAGCAATTCCTGTAGTGCCACCAACTCTGCATCCGCAGCACAGCAGGCATAAAACCCTTCGGCGAGCGGCCCGGCACCGGAAGAGCGCCCGTTGGCCAAGGCCCGCTCCAGCAGCATCCGGTTTGGGCCGATGAAGGCCCGAACTTCCGCGTGCGCCATGCCCAGCAAACGCTCGAAGGCATCCCCCCGCCAGTGGTTAGCGTACGCCCTCCGGCAGAGCAGCAGCAACAACTCCAGGCCTTGCTCCGAAGGCAACAACTCCTTAAAAGTGATGACCGCAGGCAGCGTTCGTAGCAAAGGGCCGATGCCCCGCCCTTCCCGGTGCGCTACGTTGAGCATGTCGGCGTACTGCAAAACGAAGTTCCACAAACCAGGCGCGACCAAAGGCAGGCGCGGCTCACGCCCAGCAACCTTCGCGAGGTCAGCGAAATACTTTTTCCAGTTGAAGTCGTTTTTCAGGGCAGTCAGCAGTGCCAGCTCGTTTCGTAAGCTGGCAATGCCGAGCCGGTCAATCTCCCCCACCGGTAGCATGAAGCCGCGCCAGTCTCCTGGCAAGTGTTCCTTTCCCTTAGGAGCCCAGCCCGGATCGCCTTTCGCCAGGTACCGGTGCAGGTTTGCGTTCAACGTTTGCGCCTCCTCTTCCCCAACAAAAGTGTACCACTCCTCCCCTTCCCGAATGCCCAGAAGTAAGTTGCCCCGGGAAGCAAATACTTCCCGCAACTCCGACCATTTTCGTAAAATTCTTGTGGGCAATTGGGCCATGGGTGCTGTAATAGTTTGGCTAATATAGCATAATCCTTTTTATCGCGATGGGCTGATCTCCGCCTTCGGCGTCGATCAACCCATCGCTAGAAGACGTACCCTTATCAGGGCACTGGCTTGTACCAACTTTGTCCTCTTTGTGTCCTCTGTGCTCTTTGTGCTCTCTGTGTTCTTTGTGCTCTTTGTGTTCTTTATGCTCTCCGTACCCTCTGTGCTCTGACCACCACAACCAACCACCTACTTCAACAAAACCGGAATTTCCACCGCCCGCCGCCGTCCTTCTCCCTCCCCGGCGGGGTTGTCCAACGTCAGTACCAACTTAGCCTTGGTGTTCGGCGCGGCAAGCCAGGAGAGTTTAGCCTGGTAGGGTACCCAGCCGGGCTTCGTCCAGTCACCCATTGCCTTGGCGGGGGTGGAGGCGATTAGGTTGCCGTCTTCGCCAACCAGGGTTACCGGGAAGTCTCCCTCGAAGTACCAACTACCAATCGCCCTGCCCTTCAGGGTGTAGGGAGAAACGAGGCGCGCGCCGGGGCCGAGGCCAAAGAAATTGATCATCTCCGGCAGGGGTGTTGGGTCGTTTAGCGGGTTAACGTCCACGATGCCGGTGGGCGGCGCTGTCGTTTCCGGTTCGTTCAACACCGCTTTGGTTTCGCTTTCCGTGGCATTGGAGCAGCTAAAGACAAAAAATAGTAGGATAATGGACGGCAGGTACTTCATGGTTAGTAAATTTGGAGCGCAATATACCACGTTTACTTCCTCCCGTTATCTTTGCCCTATGCCGAACACCATCAACGATACCATCCGCCACCTGCTAATGGAGGAAGAACAGGTCTGTTTGCCTGGCCTCGGAACGCTCCGGCTGGTGCAGCAACCGGCGTTGATTAGTCCGTTAGAGGGCAAAGCGGCTCCGCCGTCGGAGCAGGTAAGTTTCAACGCTAATTTGGTACTGGACGACGGGCGCATCCTCCGCGCCCTCGAAGAACGAGAAGGCCTGGCGCACACCGAGGCGGTACAGCAACTAGGCGAGTTCCTCCGTAACATGCAGGAGAACCTCGACGCTGGCCGGTCTTTTACCGTAGACGGTCTTGGGCGTTTCTTCAAGCATTTCGACGGCCAGATCAGCTTCACCTCCGGAGGCGACAACTACAGCAAAGACAGTTTTGGACTACCCGCCATTGAGCTAAGACCGATCGTCCGCACCGAGAAACAACGCCGTGCCGCCGCAGACCCCATGCTCACAAACGCTTCCTCGGCACCTGCGTCCGCGCCCGCAAAAAAACGAATGGGATGGGCCAAGCGCTTTCGCTCTACCCCCGAAGAAGCCAGCGCCAAGGGCGGGCTACTCTATAATCCGGAGTTGCGTAAAATGCTCTGGTGGGTAGCTGCCGGCCTCGCCATGCTCCTCGCCCTGTTCATCATTTTCAAGGTGGGCCAGCTGGTGTTCAGCCAAACTACCGATGCCGATCCCGTTGCCCGAACGGAGACCAACCCTGCCCGCTTACCAAAGGACCGCATCAACGTTGCCCCCGGGCCCAAACCGATCGACGCCGAAGAGGTTGCTCCCGATGACCCGCCCCGCCTGAGCGACCCCGTTGAAAAAAGCGAGCCCTACGTACAACCGGCCGACTCACCGGTCCGGGATCGTGAGGGCACCACAGAGATTAACGTACCGCCTGCCGCCACAACTACCGCCCCGGCGGAAAGTGGTGATAAAACCGCCTACATCGCCACCGGCATGTACGGCTCACAGCGCAACGTGGAGAAAAATATCGACCGCATCCGTGCGGCTGGCTTTGAGACTTTTGCCAGGCCTGAAGGCCGGCTTACGCGCATTGGTGCTAGAGTTGAGTATGCTACGCAAAGCGAGTTAGATGCCGCGGTGGAGCGGCTGCAGCGGATATATGCGGATGCTTTTGTGATTGACTAAAGGTCCCTAACAGAATTCCGGTCCGCAATAACGTCCCGCAATTCCCGCAAGAACTCAACTTGCCCGGCCGAAAGGCGCTGCTTAAGGGCATCCTTGATGGAAACAAAAGCGCCCTGCTCAATTTCCTTAAGGCGATCTTTCAGCTCTCCGGATTCTTCGTAGAGCATTTCTTTCAGGGAAGGAATTTCGTGCCAATCACCTTCAACAGCAACGGCTTCTTCCCGGTCTTCACTGGGTTCGAGTTCGATGTATTCCTGGCTATCGTCCATTTTCACATCACCGCCGGGCAAGCCCCATTCTTCGGATTGCTGGGTGAGGAAAACCTCGAGGCCACGCTCACGGAAGCGGTAAATGATGAGGGAGGCGGTCTTGCGTAAGCCCATAATTGGCGAGTGTCTTGGGTTTGCCAGCAAGCGAAAGTGACTGCTGACAAGGGTTGTAACGGAACGAAAGGTAAAACGTTCAGGGCAAAGATACGGATTCCGGGCTTGGTTTGGTTTTTTCGGGCGCGGACGCAGGATGCAAAGATGGTTTTCCGGGCGAGGTTTTCAACCCGAAAGCGCGAAGAAACAATAAGCTCTTGAGCCCCGTTCTTTACCTGAAACTTACTTTATATATGCGTCATTTACTTTTCGTTCTCTTGCTGGCCCTTGGTGCTGCCCTCTCCGCCCAATCGCCGGCCACCAAGCTCATCGGCGCCTGGGAATCCACCTTCACCGATGCGGAAGGCCGCGCCTCCCAACTCAGTATGACGATTGCCGAGGGCTTCATGGTGATGACAGCTTACAACAAAGCATCCGGTGAATTCATCGCCACCCTCGGCGGGCGCTGGCGGGCGGACTGGGACAACTTCAGCATCACCTACGAGTTCGATTCTTCAGACTCCACCAAGGTAGGGGGCGTTTCCGCGATGCCCTACGAACTGATCGGCACGAACCTGATCTTCAACGGAGACAAAGTCTGGACCCGCACCGACGATATGCGCCCCGGCGCCCTACCCGGTGCCTGGGAAATCATCGGCCGCAAGCGCAACGGTACCATGCAAGACCTCAGCGAACGGAGAAACTCTCCGCGCAAAACCATGAAAATCCTCTCCGGTACCCGCTTCCAGTGGATCGCCTTCGACATCGCCAAGAAACAGTTCAAGGCCACCGGCGGCGGCTCCTACACTACGGACGAGAACGGGCTGTACATCGAAAAAATCGAGTTCTTTAGCCGGGACCCCGCACGCGCGGGCTCGCAGTTGAGCTTCGACTTTAAGCTCGTGAACGGAGACTGGGTACACCGGGGAGTTAGCTCTAAGGGGAAGCCGCTGCATGAGGTTTGGAGCTTGCGGCAGTAGCCGCGGCTTCAGCCGCTGGCTCAAAGCTCGAAATCCACATGATAATGATCATCGTGTACTTGGTTGACGACGTTCGATAAAGCCCGCGCGAAATAAATCCCCCGCGCCTTCACCTCCTGCCCACTCTCCGTCTTGTAAAAGTCGTCCTTCAGCTCAATTTTCAGGATCACTTTTTTGATGCGTAGGCCGTTTTTGCGGGCGGCATCATCGAGGGCGAGGAGGTGCTTCGCCATCGTCTCGAAGTCTCCGGCTACGCGCTTGGTATAGTTGCCAGACTTATCGGTTTGCAGGGCGTAGTGCCAAACACCGAGGTGATCCAGCATTCGTTGCGGACGGCCGTTCAGGGTTTTGGGGAGCATAAAATCTGCGGACAGACCGGCCTGGTGGGTTCGGTGGGGCCACATTTTACCGCCGTGCTTGTTGCCACATTCCATCAGCCTGAACTGTACTTCGGGGCAGGTAGTCTCGCAGGTTTTGTAAGCCTCAAGAATGGCATTGTGTACCCGGTGGTGGTACAAGGCCTCTCCCCTGTCTTCCCTTGCTCCTTTAAAACCTTACTCGGTACCTGCGGCCGCGCCCTGAGAAGAAAGGGT
>CAYWMW010000060.1:0-4832 GCA_964458975.1 uncultured Lewinella sp.
ACAAAACTACCGTACTACATTACTACAACATAGACACATAATGCGGCAGCATCTCCAGCCAAAGCGGCCAGTCGTGCTCGATGTCTCCGCGTACATCGAGCCAGTGTGAGATGTTTTTCTTGCGCAGGACTTCGCTGAACTTGAGGTTCCCGTCGAGGCAGATGTCCCAGTTGGAGGTACCGAGGATGATCTTCATGTTCCACAGCTCGGGGTTGTCGGCGTTGGGCATGAAGTCAATCGGGTTGTTGAAGTAGACGTTGTCGTCGTAGTAGCCATGCATGAACGATTTGATGTCGTAGGCACCACTCAGGCAAAACAGGTGGCTCACCATATCCGGGTGGCGGAAGGCGAAGTTGGTGGCGCTGAAGCCCCCGAAACTGATGCCGCAGCAGGCGACGCGGTTGGTGCCGGCGTTGTTCCGGATTTGCGGAATCCATTCTTCGGCCAGGAAGCGGTCGTACTGGATGTGGCGCTCTACGCGGTGCTTGGGGTGGATGTCTCCGTACCAGCTGCTGTCGTTAATACTGTCCGGGCAAAAAACCTGCACGAAGCCGCGCTCTACGAACCAACGGATGCTCTCGATCATGCCCCGGTCTTTAGCTTCACTCCAGCTCCCGAGGGTGGTGGGAAAGATGATCAGCGGATAGCCCTTGGTGCCAGTGATGTGGATCTTGACGTTGTGGCCGAGGTGATGGCTGTAGAAATTGACTAGAGATTCTTGCATGGGTAGTTTGGTTGGTCGTTGATGCGTGGAGAGGTAAGGTAGTGTTTTCGAACAATGTTTGTGGTTTTAGGCGCTCCGTTTCAAAAACTTTTTTTGCACCTGCGTTCGCGCCGCCTTTTCAGGGCTTACCTTTGGAGAACCATGTACATCATCCGCTACATTCGCCAGCTACTCGGTAGCGTTGCCTCGCGCCGGCACCAACTACTGGTGCGGTCTTACCTGATGCCCAGCGAGCACCTGGGCCGCGACGTGATGGTAGACGTTTACCGCCCCGCCCTGCCCCCGTGGCGGTTGCTGAACCTTGCCGTTTTTAACGACGGCCAGGACCTGCCCCGGATGAAGATGCGCGAACAATTACAATCGGCCTTCAAAGCGGGAAGCCTCTCCCCCACCGTCGTTATTGGCGTTCACGCCGGCGACCGGATGCGCGAATACGGCACCACCGGCCAGCCCGATTATCAGGGGCGCGGAGACCAGGCCAAAGCCTACGAGCAGTTTCTGATTGATGAGCTCATTCCGTGGATCGAAAAATTTTACAACGTCTACCAACTGCCCGCCCGCCGGGCCATCGCGGGCTTCAGCCTCGGTGGGCTCAATGCTTTTGATATCGCCTGGCGTAACCCCGGAGAGTTTGGCGTAGCGGGCGTTTTCAGCGGTTCCCTCTGGTGGCGATCCAAAGCCTTCCGGGAAGACAAGCCCGACGCAGACCTCATCGTCCACAACTACGTGCGCCGCGCCAAAAAGGTACCCAAAGTCCGCTTTTGGTTTATGGCCGGTACCGCCGACGAAGCATCTGACCGCAACAACAACGGCATCATCGATGCCATCGACGATACCCTGCAACTTATGCAGGTGCTGAAAGAAAAAGGCCGGAAAGAAGACAAAGACTTCACCTACGTCGAAGTGGAAGGCGGGCGGCATGAGCCGGAGACCTGGGGGACAGTGGTACTGGATTTTTTGCAATGGGCGTGAAGGTAGATGTGACAGATTGATAGGCTGCCGTACATACATAGATTCGCTACGCGGCTTCTTCGAGGTGATAGATGTGATAGGGCTACCGCGAGGAAGAGGGGAAGGCATCTAAAACTTCTCCGGGTTGGCTTCCATGTAAGACAGTAGTTTTCTAATCTACTGTACCATGCGGTAGCCCTATAAGTCTATCACATCTACAATTCTATCAATCTAATCAGGGCGCGGCCGCAGGATGCAAAGGGAGGTTTAAAGAAAAAGCCCCAACGGGAATATGAAAAGACTACTACTATCAATATCAGTACTCCTAACAGCGATGAGCGGTACGAATGCTCAGTCTGCCTACGGCAAGCTGGACACCATCGCCCTGACGGCTACAAGCGCAGACGCTATTCAAGCCTGTACGCCCTGCTGGTTGCAACGTACCGACAGCACCGGACAAATCGTGCAAGCGTTCGTGAGCTACCAAGATTGTCCTGCCGGCAAGTACCGCGAATACTACCCCTCCGGCCAATTAAAAGTGAGCGGCCTCTATCAGGAAAACGCGACCAAAGACTGGATACCCGGCAAAACCTGCGGCGTAAAAACCGGCACCTGGACTTACTACAAAGCAGACGGGACGATCCACTACGACGAAACCTGGAGCAAGGGCCGTTTCCTGGAGCAACACCCCAACCTCGGCCGCTCCGAAATATGGACGGTAGACCTCAGCCTCGGCGGCGGAGCCTTCGACCCCCGGGAAACCGTTTTGCGCTATGACCTGCTGACCAAACTGGTGATTGCCCCCCGCTACAAAAACGCCAACCGGAAAGGCTCCGTTACCGGCCAACTAACCGTCAGTGAAGACGGTCTTTACCCCAAGTCCGCTAACTTCGACATGTGGACCTACCGAGACGTTGACCTGGACGCGCTGCTCCCCGACGGAGAATTTGACAACAGCAAACTATTGGTCCGCCTGGAGGTTTTTGTGGATGGAGTGCGCCACACCAGTATTCCTTTGCGGGTTTACCGGTGAGGGGCCGCTCCGGTCAATCAATCCAACTATTATTAAATAAAACAACCATGCGTTTTCTATCCATCTGTCTACTACTTTTATCGGCTACGGTCCTTTCGGCACAGGATTTTGCTGAGCTCGACAAGTCCCCCCTAGATGCCGCCTACTACCCCGCCCGTGCAGCCTTCCGCGCCTTCGCGAAGACCGACAGCGCAGCCATGGCCATGGAGCCCAAGATCAAGGTGATCTACAGCCGCCCGTATAAAAAAGGCCGGGATGTTTGGGGAGGCGACCTTGCGCCCTACGGCGAACCCTACCGCCTGGGTGCCAACGAAACTACGGAGATCACCTTTTTCACCCCCGTAAAAATCGGTGACCGTTTGGTACCCGCAGGCCGTTACACCATCGGCGCCATCCCAAATGCAAACAACTGGGAAGTGTTCTTTAGCCTCGACGTAGACGGCTGGGGCGTATACGCCTATAAACCGGAGCACAACGTTGCCAGTATCACCGCCCCCACAGCTAAGGTAGACGAGGTGATTGAGAACTTCTCCATCTCGCTTTACAAAGCAGCTTCCGGCATGGTACACCTCAAAATGGGCTGGGACCAAACGGTGGTTGAAGTACCGATTGAGCTGCTTGATTGATCCCGGATAAACGCCAAACTTTTCGTTCGCGTTATTGGGAGTTGGCCGCAGGCCGGCTCCCTTTTTCCATCCGATCAGGGCGCGGCCGCAGGTGCAAGGTTGGGTTGAGTGCCACACAAGCCCCCAGCCGACAAATATTGCACCTGCGCACCGTCGCCCTCCTGCTGCTCAGCCATCGTTTATGAAATCCTGACTTTGCGCTTACGGCCGTGCTCATTTTAATCCGTTATCTTAGCGACAGAAAAATAAAATCAATCATGCCTACCACCACCACCAGGGAAAAGACTTTCACCACTAAGTCAGATTTCCACCAATCCAGCAGCCCGGACCGCTTTCAGCACCACGACTACTTCGGCGTTGACGAACTACTGACCGACGAACACAAGATGGCCCGTGATGCCGTCCGCGACTGGGTCAAAGCAGAAGTTGCGCCCATCATTGATGATGCGGCGATGCGCGGTGTTTGCCCGACGCACTTGTTCAAAGGCCTGGCCGACATCGGTGCTTTCGGCCCGTCATTACCCGTTGAATACGGCGGCGGCGGAATGGACGAGATCGCCTACGGTATCATCATGCAGGAGCTGGAACGTTGTGATTCCGGTCTGCGCTCCATGGCCTCCGTTCAGGGCAGTCTGGTGATGTACCCGATCTATAAGTACGCCAATGAAGAGACCAAGCAGAAGTACTTGCCTAAGCTCGGTGCTGGAGAGTTCATCGGTTGCTTTGGCCTCACGGAGCCCGACTCTGGCTCCGACCCGAGCAGCATGATCACAAACATCAAGGACGCGGGCGATCACTACATCCTCAACGGTGCGAAGATGTGGATCACCAACAGCCCGGTTGCCGACGTGGCCGTGGTTTGGGCCAAAGACGAAGACGGCAAAGTACGCGGCATGGTCGTGGAGAGCCAGTGGGAAGGTTTCAGTGCGCCCGAAATCAAAGGTAAGTGGAGCCTTCGGGCCTCCGTTACCGGCGAGCTTGTGTTCGACAACGTGAAGGTGCCGAAGGAGAACGTCTTCCCCGACATCAAGAGCCTGCGTGGCCCGTTGAGCTGCCTCAGCAAAGCCCGCTACGGCATCGCCTGGGGCGCCATCGGTGCGGCGCTGGACTGTTACGACTCCGCCCTGCGCTACAGCCAGGAACGGACGCAGTTCGGCAAGCCGATCGGTCAGTTTCAGCTCACGCAGAAGAAACTGGCGGAGATGATCACGGAGATCACCAAGGCCCAGCTCCTCGCCTGGCGGCTCGGCACCCTGGCCAACCGTGGGGAGGCCAGCCCCGCCCAGATCAGCATGGGCAAGCGCAACAACGTACACATGGCCCTGGAGATCGCGCGCGAAGCACGCCAGATTCACGGCGGTATGGGCATCACGTCCGAATACCCGATCATGCGCCACATGGCCAACCTGGAATCCGTCGTAACCTACGAGGGGACGCACGATATTCACCTGCTGATTACAGGAATGGACGTTACTGGCTTTAATGGGTTTGCGTAACC
>CAYWMW010000060.1:4932-18534 GCA_964458975.1 uncultured Lewinella sp.
AACATCTGGGAAAACGAGATTTTGCCCAAGATGGGCGCTTTTCTGGGCCAGTACGGCAACAGTAACCGAGCACGGTACCTGGTGAACGGTAAGACGGCTCCTTACCTGGAAGCTTTGTACCCGACGGAGACGGTCATCGATTCTGCTGACTGGGCGCTGCTCCAAGCGTACTACCTGGCGGAAGCTCCCGAGGCTCCGCCCATTACGCCGGAACCTGCGGCTATCCGGAAGTTGCGCCAGTTTTCCGTCCGGCCCGTGATGGTAGGGGGAGACGAAACGAACGCGCCCTACACTACCCTGCTCAAGTTTGATTCGGTGCGCCAGCAAGTCATCGTTGGCAGCGCCGGGCAGCAAGGTGGGCGGCTGCGGACTTTTTCAGCGGACCACGCTTTGCGCTCCGGCGTAGACGTGGAGTCCGCGCCAAGCGATGTAGACCTGGAAACTGGTTTATTGCTAACGATGGGCAGCTTGATTCCTTCGGATTTACCGCAGGGCAGGATAAGCCGGAATGAAGGAGATTCCAGCACCGTTTTGCGCGATACCCTCGCCCGGCCGGTAGCGATGTTGCGGCTCGATCTGGACCAGGACGGCCAGCAGGAGCTGATCGTTGCGGAGTTTGGGAATATGGCGGGTGCGCTGAACACTTACGTTACCGATGCCGATGGCAGGTACGTCCTCCAACGAACCCTGCACCCGCGCTCCGGCGCCATAAGACTCAAAACGGTCGACCTGGACCAAGACGGCTGGCCGGACCTGATCGCCTTATTCGGACAGGGCGACGAATCGGTGATCGCCTATTTGTCCCGCCCCGGAGGAGTAGACCGGAAGGTGCTGCTGCGGTTTCCCCCCAGCTACGGCTCTTCCGACCTGGAGATCGCGGACATGAACAACGACGGTTTTCCGGACCTAATCTGCACCAACGGGGATAACTTCGATTATCCGCCGTTTCCGAAGACTTACCACGGCATCAGGATTTACGAGAACGATGGCCAGAACGCTTTCACCGAGAAGCACTTCTTCCACCTCGACGGCGCTTACAACGTGGAAGCCACAGATTTCGACGGAGATGGGGATGTGGACCTGGCGGCGGTTGCCTACTTCGTGCCTGAGCACCTCCGCCCGACGCACAGTTTCGTTTACCTCCGCAGGAGCTGGAGCCTGAGTGGTTATTCGTTCAAACCCGCCGGGTTCCGCAAGCCCGCTGGCGTACACTACCTGACGATGACCAAGGGAGATGTGGACGGGGATGGCGACACGGACCTGCTGCTCGGCAACTTTGCCGCTTACTTGCCCGACGGGATTGTTTCTGACGTTCCGGCCTCTGGTTCTTTGCCGGCTTATTTGTTTTTGGAGAATGGGGGTGGTGGCGAATGATTGAGCTCATATCCAGCTCTTATTCCTCCTCCGCCATTACCCGCTCGATTTCCGCCCGGAGCAGTTCTTTTTTCGGTAAGAAAGTTTCGTACTTGCTCACGAGAAGTTGGTTGTCAAGGCCCTCGAGGGCGTACTGAATTACACCTTCGTTGCGGTGGGTGGCCAGGACGATACCAACGGGAGGGTTATCGTCTTCCCGGTTTTCTTCTGCCGTTTTAACTCACGAACACTCCAGCGTTCGTTGATGCATTGTTGCTCGTAGAAGGAGCGTTCGGTGTCGTTTTTGATCATTAGTAGTTCGACGTAGTGGGACCACCCCAATTGTCCAGACAGTGTCTGGACAATTGGATAGACTTGATTCAATTTACGCATACAAGCAATGTTCGAGCGGCTGAATCCAGCGCCATACGCAGCCTTAAGGTCTTTTGCAAGTTGACTTAATAGTCTTGTTCCGTAGTCTGCACGGTGTTTCCCCTGCTGCTCAAACTCAACTATGTACCGCCCAATCTCCCAGTAGGCCAGCAGAAGTTCACGATTAACGGAGGTAACGGCAGCAGCGCGGCCAGCACGGTAGACTCTGGGTTTTTATGATTACATTTAGACTGAAAATTACAAGCATCATGAGACAGCTATCCTTTACCATTCTGTTGTTTTTTGGCCTTACTACTCCCCTATTGGCGCAGGATGAATACCCTTTTCTCACTGAAGGGAAGCAGTGGGTACAGGAGGAGTTTAACGCGGGTTTTACTGATACTGCATTCTATTCTTACTTTGAGCTCTCCCTAGGAGACACCGTGATGGTGGACGGGGTTGCGTACACACAACTTGTCGGTGACACTAGCGACTACCCGTATCATTCCGGGTTGCTGAGGGAAACCGATGGTCGGTTGCTAATCCTCAGAAATCAGGATATAGACACGCTGATGGACTTCAACTTAGAAGTTGGAGATACAATTATCCTCGAAGGAGATTATTCAGAGCCAGAGCATACCCAGCACATGGTTCTTCTTTCAATGGATAGCGTAACAGTTCTGGACGGAAGCATTCGTAAACGTCTGAACTTTGAGCTGAACAACGTGGGCTTCGACGGCGGCGGCTTCGGCGTTTCCTGGATCGATGGCATCGGGAGCACCAGGGGAACCATATTTAATAGCTTCTGCTCGACGAATACGCAGGCTAGGTTCACTGGCACCTGCCAGAGCGAACTGATCTGCGTTAAAGACGCGGACAATCGCTTACTCTACAACAGCACCGAAGACGAAATCTACGACTGCAATAAAGTGGACGTAATCAGCAGTGTACCGAGCTACCGGTTGCCGGAAGGCACCTTTGAGCTTTATCCCAACCCCGCAGGTGATTTTGTTTTTGTGGAAGGAAATACGCAGTACCCAATTTCGCGCTTGGTACTAACGGATATGAACGGGAGAAGAGTTGCTGACGAAACCTTTGCTTTCCCTACTGCGGAGCACCACAGGATTGGACTTACGAACCTCCCGAAAGGAATGTATAACCTCACCATTTTCACCGCTGAAGGTGAATGGTCTTCGTTACGGGTAGTAAAGCAATAGTTTTAGCGGTAACGAAACACTTTAAAACCCATACATTGCACCTGCGGCCGCGCCAGAAAAACCTAAATAAAACAAGCGCGCTAAAATTAAAGCTCCAGACCTCTTCCCCAGACGCCACTACCAATAAAGTTTCAAATGATTGAGCCACTCGTGCCTTTGCTCGCCCCCCCCCCCATTTTCGGATAATTTAGTGTACAACGAAACTGATCGCACCTTGGTGAGCACCAGCCCTGACCCCGTCGTAGTACCAGTAGAAAACGGCGTACCAAATTTCTTACTGCTTGCGGGAGCGAATAGCGAATTGAATGATGGCGCTGGAATTGCTTCCTCGTTCGACTACCTAGACCACTACGCTAAGGATGCTGAATTCTTCGATTATTTTGCTGCTCCGGAAGACCCCGCGACGCGCCACGAAAATCGTCGGCTTCATGAAGCTATCTGCCGAAACTTACCCAGAGAGCCATCAACTATTCTGGATATTGGATGTGGTGGTGCATGGTTTGCCAAAGCAGCAACGCCACTCGGCCATACTGTGGTTTCATTCGATGCTGCTAAATTGAATACTATTCGAGCGCTTCGGGAGGTACCCCACCCGAATCATTTTGCCGTTACCGGCGATGCTAACGCCTTACCCTTCAGGCCTGAAAGCTTCGACACTGTAGTATCCGCAGAGGTTATAGAACACGTTGCGAAACTAGAACCTTATCTGAATAACATTCTAAGGGTGCTTAAACCCGGAGGTCGTGCGATCATCTCGACCCCCTACAATGAAAAAATACAGTATTCGTTGTGTATTCATTGTAACTGTTCTACCCCTCTTCACGCTCATCTCCGTTCGTTCAAGGAAAACACGCTGGACAAATATATTGCGGGCAGCTCAGGAGTCTCCATCAGTTCAATAGTATTTTCCAGCAAGGTCCTTTTGTTTTTACGTACCCATGCAATATTGAAGTTCCTGCCGCACCGTCTGTGGCGATTTATCGATAGCGTCACGAACGCGATTATCCGAAAGCCCTGTCGGCTAATTTACATTCTTCATAAAGAGAGGTAGGTCACGGAACAATAGGTTAGGAAAAGCACAAACGAGTAGGCGGTAAACTGCTTTAGGTCGATGTAGTCTTTTGGTAATATCCGGCGTCGGTAGTATAAATACCCCATAAGGACGGCCTTATTAACCAAGTCGGCGATTAAGGTGGCCCAAATTACCCCCGTAAGTCCGTACCAGGATACGAGCCAGACAGATAAGACCAGGTTCATCGCTAATTCACTAATCGCAATGGGAGCCAGAAGCCTGGTGTGCCCAAAAGCCGTAAGTACTGGTGTGGGGAATAGCATTCTGCTAACGACAATCAGCAGATAGGTCTGAAACAACGGCAAACTCTCCGCAAACAAATCCGTAAACACCAGCGTCCACCACCAGCCGGAGGTGGCCATCAGGAAGATCGCGCCACCAAAAACCCAGTGAAAGAGACGGCGGGAGGTGGCTTTGAGCAGGTCCAAGCCAGCGGAGGGCGCTTCGGTCAGGCGCGGTAGCACGACGACCATCGCGCCGTTGGTAATCGCGGCCAGCAGCGGCAGCTCCCGCGCACCGTAGCGAAAGGTGGCGAAGACGTCTTCGTCCCCTTCATACCAGTAGTTGACGAACCAGGGGTCGAAAGCCGTAACCAAGGCGCCAACGGAGGCGTAAAGGATCAGTGGCCAGGCGGTTTTTAGTAGTGTAGTAATGTAGTTGGGTAGTAATGTAGTGCGGACGGGAGAGCCGTCGTAGGCGTCAGAACGAACCGGGCCGGAAAGACCTTCTCCGCCACGAGCGAAGCGAGCATCCCCGCCTCCCCACTCCTTCGGAGAGGGGCCGGGGGTGAGGTTACGAGCGAAGCGAGCATCCCCACCTCCAACACCTGCCCCGTCTCCCCTCTCCCCAGGAGAGGGGCCGGGGGAGAAGGCAAACCAATCATAAACCAACCATCCCCCAACAACAACCCCCTTCCCCCCCGCAAACACCGCCAGCACAAACATCGCGTGCGCAAAGCCCGCACCTGAGTAGATCGGGACCAACAGCGCCAGCACAAACCCCAGCGCAGAAAACCCGCCAAAGAGCACCAAGGCCAAGGGTTTTCCCCGAATGGTCAGCACCTGCTCAAAAAAGAGCCCTGGCCACTGGGTCAGCAGGAACAGGAAGAAATACCACCACCCCGGCGGGCCTTCGCCCATGCTCAGAAAGCGAAACAAAGGCCGGTGTAAGCCCGCAGCCACGGCCAACAGGAGCGCAGAAAATACCGCTACGCCAATAATCGCAAGCCGGGAAAAGGCCGCAGCTTCTTTCGGTCGAATAAGCCGTACCTGCACAAGGTAAGCCTGCAGCAAGCCGGTTAACCAGCCGAAGCCAAGAAGATACCCAACGTAAAGTAAGCTCTCCCACTCCCCGATCACCTCCCGCTCCACGCCAAGGCGCGGCAGGGCCAGGGCCACCACGATGATCGCCCCCTGGCGGGCGGCCTGGGCGAACTGGCCGGCGCGGATTAAGGTTTTAGCGTTCAGCATTTAGCGTTCAGCGTTTGAGAGGCACGCTCAACCCTAAATGCTGAACGCTTAAAGCTAAACGCTTAAAGCTCTTCCGTGGTGTGCGTAAGCTCCATCCCAAAGGCCTTCATCTCCTCCAGCACGGGCTCGTAGACCTCCTTCATGGTTGGGATGTGGACGCCGGTAGACTGGATCGCGCCCTGGCTGATGAGGCGAACGAAGATACCCATCGGCAGGCCGACGAGGCGGGACATCGCCGTGTCTTCCGCGTTTTCTCCCTTCATGGTCAGGTTGCTGATGTCGCGGTATTTTTTACCGTCCAGTTCGTAGTCGATCTGGTGTTGCATCACGATGAGGTCTTTGTCTTCGGGGGCGAGTTTCCACTTATCCAGCAGGAGGCGCTCCAGGATCAAGGCTGGCGTTGCGTCGCGTAGTTTTATTTTCTTTTTGGTGAAGAGGCCGAGCCAAACGAGGCGTTTCATCACTTCGCCGTTGGGTTCTTCTCCGATCATACCCGCGATGCGGTCTTTGACGGAGCCGGGGCCGGAGGGCGCCAGGGCTTCCATCAACTCGTGGTAGGTGATCTTAATGCTGTCCAGGATCGGGAAGTCTGCATTCGTGAGGCCAATCTCTACGAGTGCGTCCCAGGCAGCGGCGAAACCGGGGTAACGGAGTGTGCCCCGCAGGATCGTCGGGATGGTGTGCAACCCGTACTGCTTGCGGTAGAGTAGGCTGTCTCGATTAGCGTAGGCTTCAAACTTACCGATGCCGGGCACCTCTACGTCCCAGGTTTGCTTGAACAAGCGCTGGTAGGGTAAGAATTTGAGTTTTTTGTTGTGGAGGTACTGCGCGGTGCCCTGCCCGGCCAGGACCACATTGCGGGGGTTCCAGGTAAATTTATAGCCCCAGGGGTTGTTGTTACTTTCCGGCGCGACGAGCCCTCCGGTGAAGGAGCGGAAGGCGGTGATGACTCCTCCTTTCTCGCGGATTTCGTTCAGGCGTTGCATCGCCGTCATGTGATCGATGCCGGGGTCCAGGCCCATTTCGCCCATGAAGATGAGGTCTCGTTCGCGGGCCTCATCCCCTAATCGGAACATTTCATGGCTAACGTAGCTGGCCGTAACCAGGTTTTTCTTCAGGCGGATACAGTCGCGGGCCACTTCAATGTGCAGATGCGCGGGTAGGAGGGAGACAACCATGTCGGCCCGCCCGATGAGGTCCCGGCGGTCGTTTGTTTTCGTCACGTCGAGCCAGGCACTGGCTCCGCGCGGGTGGCCTCCAACTTTGGCTTCAGCCACGGCGGGGTCAGCGTCGGCAACGGTCACCGCCCAGGAGAGTTCTTCGCTCTTATCCAGGCAGTATTTGATGAGGGCCGAGGAAGAGCGGCCTGCGCCGATGATTAGGATTCTTGAGGACATTTGTATTGGCTTGGTCAGTGGCGGGTTGTGTAGGGCAAATGTAAGTCAGGCAGCCCGTTAATAGGTTACAAAAAACAACGACCCCGGGCAGCAAGCACCCGAGGTCGTTATTGAACTGGTTTATTTTTAAAAGTTTAGCGGCTGAAGTTGACCGACTAATCTTCCATGTCTTGCTCGATGTTGTGGTCCACCAGAATGCGGTTACAGTGCTCACAGATCATGACGCGCTTGCGCTGGCTGATCTCGAGTTGCTGCTGTGGCGGGATGGCGTTGAAGCAACCACCACAAGCATTACGCTCAACGGTTACGACACCGAGGCCGTTGCGGTAAGTGTTGCGGATGCGGTCGTAGCCCTTCAGCAGGCGATCGGCGATTTCCTTGCGCTGCTTATCGGAAGCACGGCGAAGTTTCTTCTCTTCCTTTTCCGTCTTCGTGATGATGGCCTTGAGTTCTTCCTGCTTTACTTCCAGGAGTGCTTTCTTCTCTGCCTGCTTGCCGAGGGTCATGTCTAGCGCAGCCTGCTTGGTTTCGAGTTCGCGGTGGCTGGAGCCAGCCTTCTTGTCCGAAAGCTGGATTTCGAGGCGCTGCATCTCGGTCTCCTTCATCAGGGCTTCGTACTCGCGGTTGTTCTTCACGTTGTTCATCTGCTCCTCGTAGCGGAGGATGAGCTGTTCGGATTCACGGATGTTGTTATCGTGGCGGGCAATTTCCTGCTTTAGGTCTTTCACCTGCCCTTCCAAACGGGTAACGCGGGTGTTGAGGCCAACGATCTCGTCTTCCAGGTCGCTCACTTCCATCGGGAGCTCACCCTTCAGGATCTCGATTTCATCAATCTGAGAATCAATCTGCTGGAGGCGGTACAGCTCGCGCATTTTTTCTTCTACCGTTTTTTCGGTTGCAACTGCCATGCGGTGGGGGGATTTTTTAAAGGAGTAAAGGGGTAAGGGATAAAGGGAAAAGCAATTCCATCAATAAACCCTTACTGTTTATCACACGAAGTAGCTAACCGGATTGGTCGTTAGTTCCGTGCAAAGAACCGCAAAGGTAGGGAATTTCTTTGTTAACAACTCCGCAAGTAATTGGGTTGTAAACTGTTCGCTTTCGTAATGGCCGATATCACAGATGATGATCTCCCCGTCTGCGTCAAAAAACTCGTGGTATTTATAGTCTGAGGTAACGAATACCTGCGCACCGGCTTTCTTGGCCTGGCGCAGCAAAAAGCCACCCGCCCCACCGCACAGGGCTACTGTTTTCACCTCCTGCCCGAGTAGTTTGGTATGCTTCACTACGGAAGCTTCCATTGTTGTTTTCAGGTGGTCCAAAAAGTCATGTTCCTGCATTCCGGCGGTCAAATCTCCCACCATGCCTGAGCCAATTGTCTGCTCCTCGTTTTTAGGGCCGAGCAGGCGCAGGTTTTCGAGGCCGAGGCGCTGGGCGATCCGTTCGTTAACGCCCTGGTGGCGCACGTTGTCCAGGTTGGTATGGATGGCGTAGATGGCGACATCCTCCTTTATGGCCTTTATTACCGTCCGCTCCACATAGTCGTTGCCGTTGAAACGTTTCAGCCCCCGAAACACGATCGGGTGGTGCGCCACCACCATATTGCAGCCACGGGCTTTGGCTTCGGCGATGATGTCTTCGGTGCAATCCAGGCTGGTCAGTACGCCGGTCACTTCCGTATCCGGGTGGCCAACGATCAGGCCAGCGTTGTCGTAGCTTTCCTGGAGGTGGGCCGGGGCGATGGATTCCAGGTGGGTGGTGATGTCTTTTATTCGCATGCGTGAGGGAGTTTGGAGTCGGGAGTTTGGAGTCGGGAGTAGCTGCCGCTGTTTCCACTTACTGCGCTCCACTTGTTCGCCTTTGACGTTTGGAGTTGGTAAAGATAGCAGGCTCAAATTTAGCCTTCTTTTACCTTCATTTCCTTTCCACCTTTTCTTTCAGGGCGCGGCCGCAGGTGCAGTGGAAGGTTAAAGGGCCGTTGTCCAAACTCGACAGGCAAACTTTTTCGCAACAGAAAGAAAACGATCTTTTAACCCCGCAACCGTTCAATAATGCCAGTAGAACTATGCCCCTCAACAAAAGAAAGCACTTCAACCTCTCCGCCCCAGCTGCGTACTTCGGGCGCACCGACGATGGTGGCTTCGGTGTAGTCTCCGCCCTTAACCAGTACATCGGGCTTGAGCGCCTTGATGAGTTCGATGGGGGTGTCTTCATCAAAGGCGATTACCCCATCCACAAAGAAGAGGCTGGCGAGTAGTTGCATCCGGGCGGCCAGGGGCATGATCGGGCGGTCGTTGCCCTTCAGCCGCCTGACGCTTTCGTCGGAATTGACCCCAACGATGAGGCGTTGCCCGAGGCCAGCAGCTTCGGCCAGGTAGGTGAGGTGACCAGGGTGAATGAGATCGAAAACACCGTTGGTGAACACCGTTTTCTGAGAATACGTACGCCAGCCACAGCGGCGGCGGCTCAGGTCTTCCAGGGAGAGCAACTTGTCCTGTACTAGTTCGGTTGGAGTCATATCAAGGCCGAAGGTAGGACGGGTTTTCGCTAATTCCAATATGGGGCAGGTAATATGTTTCACCAACCGCTAAAGCACTGTTAATCAGCGAATTTTCGCTAATCGAATTACGCTTCCTAAACGATTGAAAATCTGACTTCTAGTAAAGTTTTCGCTAAAAAAGTGCTGCCCCTAAAGCACAATAGCTTCAAAAAAATCTTTGCGCCGTGGCGGCCGATGCTTCCTCCGGAGGCGGGGGAGAGGGGGAGGACCCAACAAGCTCTCTGAATTCGGATGCACTAATCTGCACCACAAAAACAACTTACCTTTACAGCATGAACGCAAAAGTCCTCTTCTGTCTCCTAGCACTATGTTTCGTGTTCACCTCCTGCCCTCCGGCTCCGGTGGATACTGTGAGGACATCCCCCAGCCCTTCAACGCCCCCTGCACCTGCGGCCGCGCCCACACCTGCTGCCCCTGCTGCCCCTGCTACTACCGTTTCTGAGGTGAAAAAGACGCCCAAAAACATCATCCTGATGATTGGCGATGGGATGGGCGTGACGCAAATTTCTGCGGGGATGTACAGCAACGGCAATAAACTGAACCTGGAAGCCTTCCCGGTCGTTGGCCTGCACAAATCGTACAGCGGGGATAACCTGGTGACCGATTCCGCCGCCGGGGCCACCGCCTTCAGCGCCGGGGTAAAAACCTACAACGGCGCGATTGGCGTAGACATGGACACCACGCCCGTCGTCACCATTCTGGAGCTGGCCGAAGCTGCCGGCCTGCCCACCGGTCTGGTCGCCAACTGCTCCATTGTACACGCCACGCCCGCCAGTTTTGTGGCCCACAACCGTGGCCGCAAAAACTACGAAGAAATCGCTGCGGACTTCACCAAAACCGACGTAGACCTCCTCATCGGCGGCGGCGCGAAGTTTTTCGACCGCCGTGAGATGGACACCCGCAAGCTCAGCACCGAGCTGCGCAGCAAAAACTACGTCGTAGAAAACTTCGTCGATATCGAAATGAAAGATGTCCGCCCCAACGCAGCCAAAAACTATTTCTACCTCACCGCAGACCGCGAACCCCTGCCCTTCAGCCAGGGCCGCGACTACCTCGTACCCGCCGCAGAGCTGGCCCCGGCCTTCCTGCAAAAGCGCGACACCAAAAACAAAGGCTTCTTCCTCATGATCGAGGGCTCCCAGATCGACTGGGGTGGCCACGCCAATAAATCCGACTACATCATCAGCGAGATGCTGGAATTCGACAACGCCATCGGCAAGGTGCTCGATTTCGCAAAGAAAGACGGCGAAACCCTCGTCATCGTCACCGCCGATCACGAAACCGGCGGCTACGCCATCCAGTACGGCTCCAAAATGGACTCCATCGACGGGGCCTTCACCTCCGACTACCACACCGCCGACCTCATCCCCGTCTTTGCCTACGGCCCCGGCGCGGAGCACTTCGCCGGCATCTACGAGAACACCGCCATCTTTGATAAGATGAAGGAGCTCTTTGGCTTCTGATCGTCTAATTCTGTAGGAATTACACCACAGTAACCCCGGACGCAGCGAGTGCGCAGCACGAGCGAAGTCCGGGGTTGTTCACCCCTAAACTAAACCTTTCCCCTCCACCGTCATCAAACACTCGAACCGCAAAAAAACAAAGCAATGCGCAAAATAATGATGACCATGATGGTACTGCTCCTGGCCGTAACCATCGCCACCGCCCAACGAGGCCAGGGCCAACGCCCACCCGCTCTGCCCGCCGAACTGAACCTGACCACCGAACAGCAGGAACAGATCAAAGCCATCCGGCAGGCAACCCGTACAGAAATGCAGGAGCTGCGTACCCAGAACCCAGACCAGCGCCCCGATCGGGCAGCCATGAAAAAGATGCGCGAGGCCTCTATGGCAAAAGTAGAAGCCATCCTCACCACCGAGCAACGCGAGCAGCTCGCTGCCCTGAAAGCCGAGCGCAAAGCCGCCTGGAAAGCGGTAGACAAAAAAGGGATGAAAGAAGCCCTCAAGGCGCACCACGAAACCAAAGTGAAGCCCGTGCTCTCTGCGGCCCGCTCGCAGTTAGACCAGTTCATTTCCGCAGAAGACAAGACCGCCCTTGAGCGCCTCCGCCCCGTATTCGCCGCCAAGCCAAAGGGCAAAGCCGGGAAAGGCCGCAGCAAAGGGAAAGCCCGGGGAGAAAAACCTTCGGAAGCAGACATTGCCGCCAGGAAGGCCGCCATGGAAACCTGGAAAGAAGACCACGCCGAAGAAATTGCCGAACTGAAAACCTTGACCAAGAAATACGCCACCGACCTGAAAAGAATCAAAGAGCGTATGCAGCCACAGCAAGAACAGTGGGGCAAGGAAAAACGGGAAATCATGCAAGAATACTTACCCGAAGAAGCTGGTAAAATGAAGCGCCGGGGCGGAAAAAACCGTAAGGATAAGTCAGCTAAGGGTAAAAGAAAAGGCATGGAGCAGAAAAAAGGGAAGCCCGGTAAAGCAGGCCACGAAGACTGGCCCAAAGGCGCCGCCTTTCTGCTGATGCAGGGCTAATGCCCAATAAACACGGAAAGTGCCAATACTTTTCCGTCGTGAACGTTACTAAAAGTGTATACATTAACCCCGCTGCGGAGCTCCGCAGCGGGGTTAATGTATTGCAAATCTTCGTTTTCAGTCTTTTAGATTCAATGCGGGAATTCGTACCTTGTGCCGCACACTGAGAAAACCCGACAATTTTCACCATCAAAAAATTCCTTACGTGCAAGATTCCATCGGTAAAAACCAGGAAGACATTAACCAGGGCCTCCAGCACTGGAAGTCTATCGTAGCTAAGTATCAGAAGGCCAGCACTGGCCGTGCCATCGGGCAGCTGTTCAGTAGTTTTGGCCCTTTTGTGGCCCTTTGGATCGCGATGTATTTCAGTGTTGACTATTCCATCTGGCTTACCCTCGCCCTGGGCGCAATCAATGCCTTTTTCCTGGTCCGCATCTTCATCATTCAGCATGATTGCGGCCACTATTCCTTCCTCAAGAAACGCAAAGTCAACGACATCATTGGTTTCGTTTGTTCTTTCTTTAGTTCCATCCCGTACACCTATTGGGCCCGCGTCCATAGCTACCATCACGGTCATACCGGCCAGCTGGAGCACCGGGATATTGGCGATATCGACTTCCTCACCGTTGAAGAATACCGTGAGCTGGGCAAGTGGGGCCGGTTCAAATACCGGGCTTTCCGCCACCCGCTCGTCATGTTCGTGGTTGTCCCTGTCATTTACCTGGGGGTTATGCTCCGCGTTCCCAGTATCAGTTTTGAAGGCTGGAAGAAGGTACACATGAAACAGCACGTCAATAATATCCTGATTGCGGCCGTTTACATCGGCATGGGCTTCCTGCTGGGCTGGAAGGCCTTCCTGATCGTACAGGGTTCCATCATCTTCTTCTTCGGCATCATCGCCTTCTGGTTCTTCTACGTACAGCACCAGCACGAGCATACTTATATGCAGTGGACGAAAAACTGGGACTACCTCACGGCGGCCATCAAAGGCGCCAGCTTCTACAAGCTGCCCCGCTTCCTTCACTTCCTGACCGGCAACATTGGTTACCACCACATTCACCACCTGTCTAGCCGTATCCCGAACTACAACCTGCGCCGTTGCGCCAAGGAAAACCCCGTACTGCAGAAGTACGTGACTAAGATCGGCTTCTTCCAGAGCCTCCCGATGATGTTCAACAAACTCTGGGACGAGGAAAAGCAACGCATGATCACCTTCCGCGAGTTCTACCGCTCGGAGGCGAATATGGAAGCTGCTTAATTCCGCTTTCTCGCCCGACTCTATTCAATACCGGATGCCCTGACTTTCTTAACTGGAAGGTCAGGGCATTTTCGTTAATAACAGATTTATGTGGCGCGCACGCAGGATGCAAAGAACGTTATGAAGCTAGCTACCAAATTAAAGATTGGTACGGCTTGCGAATGCTTGATTCATCAAGTTTGATTTTAGCGCCTTGGCAGGTAGCACTTTATGGACACTGCCACATCAGTTGGGTTAATCATTACTGCAACGTGTAGTTTAGCGAAGGCGTAGCCACAGCGGTCAACGACTCCCCTCTCCTGTGGAGAGGGGCTGGGGTGAGGTTACGAGTGGCAGCGTTCTCTCCGACAGGCTGCTAGTGGACCGTTTCAGAAGTTTGTTGAGTTAAGTCGAAGAGATCATGGTGCTG
>CAYWMW010000061.1:0-14662 GCA_964458975.1 uncultured Lewinella sp.
ACTACGCTCAATGCTTCGCATTTTGCTTCGTCCGGGGTTACTTAGGTTTAATCCCTACGGGATTGGGAGTTGGGTACTGGTTGTAGCAGGGTGACTGTTTGGCTACTTACTTGGTTTTTCGCCGGGCATCCAGTAGAGGAGTACGCGGTTGTCTTTGGCGTAGTACTTATTGGCTACGCGTTTGATGTCTTCGCGGGTAACCTTCAGGTAGCGTTCTGTTTCGGTATTGATCAGGTTGGCGTCTCCCTGGTACATTTCGTAGTTGGCGAGGTTTTCGGCGATGCCCGCCATGGTGCTGTAGCCGGAGATGGCATCGGCTTCTACCTGGTTGCGGAGCTTCTGGAACTCTTTTTCGCTGATGAGCTCGGTCTGCATCTTCTTCACTTCGCGGTCCAGCAGCATTTCGGCTTTTTTCAGGTCGCCTCCGGGCTTCAGCACGGCGAAGGCCATCGAGATGCCGGGGTCCTGACTTCCGGACGGGAAGGAACCGGCCTGGACGGCTACCTGCTCCTGGTCTACGAGTACTTTATTGAGGCGCGAGCTCTGGCCCTGGCTCATCACGTTGTTGAGCATGCTGAGGGCGTAGTAGTCTGGGTTGGTGAGGGCGGGCGTTCGGTAGCCCATTACGAGTGCGGGGAGGGGAGCCTTTGCGTCGTATACGGTATCGCGTATTTCACCTCCGAGCTCGGGCTCAACGATGGTTACCCGGGGGGCATCCTTACCGCGCGGAATGCTGGCGAAGTATTTATTGATGAGGGCCTTTGTCTCGTCGATGTCGATGTCTCCGGCGATGGAGAGGATGGCGTTGTTGGGGACGTAGTAAGTCTCGTAGAAGCGTTTATAGTCGGCTTCCTGCGCACCGTTCAGATCCTTCATGTAGCCGATGTTCGGGTCTTTGTAGGGGTGCTCTTTGAAGCCACGGCGGAAGAGCTCGTACTGGAGGCTGCCGTAGGGTTGGTTGTCCATCCGCTGGCGGCGTTCTTCCTTTACTACTTTACGCTGGGTTTCTACGCCTTCCTGATCTACTACGGCGTGGAGCAGGCGCTCGCTTTCGAGCCAGAGGCCGAGTTCGAGTTTGTTGCTGGGGAGGATCTCGTAGTAGTAGGTCCGGTCCTGGCTGGTGTTGGCGTTCAGCACGCCGCCCGCGTCTTCCACGTACTTGGCGTATTCGCCGCGCTTGATGTGCTTGCTGCCCTCAAAGAGCAGGTGCTCGAAGAAGTGCGCAAAACCGGTCCGGCCCTCGAAAGAGTCTTTGCCGCCTACCTCGTACATGATAGAGACAGCGACAATGGGGGCCGTTGCGTCTTGGTGAAGGATCACCTTGAGGCCGTTGTCAAGGCTGTATTTAGTGAAATCGATGTTGGTTTGGGCACTCATTCCCATAGTGAGTAAACACATGCACAAGAATGTTCCCATTTTTTTGAACGTCATATTAATCTGGTTTAATCGGGCGTGATTTAAAGGTGCCCATTTTGTTGAACCGGATAAATGAAGGATCGTTGGCTTGAACAATGGTTTTTCGACAAAAGACTGGTTTTTGTCAACAAATGTTAGGTTTGCGAGTGCTTTGGGGCGGTACTGCATTATGAGGCGGAGGGCGCGGACGCAGGTGCAGCGTTGTGTTTATTTGGCATCGAACCCACCGGGATAGCTTTGGTCTGTTGTTTTCTGAAGAAGCCCTGTGCCCTTGAACCTCCCCCTGCACCCGCGGCCCCGCCCCGATCATACATGAAAAACCCCGCTACGCCAGAACGGCGCGCGGGGTTAGAAAAAGGGCTGGTGTTAATTTCTAAAACTTAGGGTGTTACACAAAGGGTTTCAATTAAAACTTTAAAGTCTCATAAGGCAAAAATACAAGGGTTAAAGACGAATACTTCCTGGTGTTAACGGACTAAAGGCTATGGGTTTTAGCTGCGGTTCAAGGTGTCTCAAATAGTGGGTGTTTAATTCTGGGAACCGGATTTTTAAAAAGAGAACATTTAACTTGATGCTTCAAATTTAGGCACCTGAAGGCAAGAATAAAAGTTAGGAGGTGGCAGCAGCCTGGCGTAACGGCTGTTGAGGGATAGGCTCTTAAAAAGTGTTAAGAAAAAGAGCAAATGCAGGCTGGGAAAGCTGAAGTCTAGTCGTCTGTACTTTAATATGCCCAATAAACGATCACTCCAAGACGAAATATGCGTTCTAAAAAACCTTAACACTTGGGCGTAGCGGGCGGCTTGAATAGCTTACTTTTGATCTCCTTAAGCCGAAAACAGGCCTTTATAAATAGTAACTTAAACATCTGTTAAAGCTCGTAATGGTGCTGTTTGGCTCAGATTGGTGCCGCTTGATGGTTGACTTTAAGCATCAGGTCTCATTACCTTTACGCCCCTAAAAACAGCTAACCAATGCGCATCTTTTTCACTTTGCTAATTACTTCTGTTCTTTTCTCTTGTCAGGAAGCCTCCCGCCCGGCGCAACAGGTAGAGGTGGAAAAGGCCGTTTTTGATGACAAGGAATTTGAAACCATCAAGATTGATGGGTCCGACGCATTACGGGTAGAACGTAAAGGCCCGCAGGGGCGGGTCATAGAGCAGGGTTTCGTACTCAACGGCCTCAAGCACGGCACCTGGACGACTTACAGCATCGACAGCAAAGCCCCCGAAACCATCATCAGTTATATCGAAGGAGCCCTCAACGGGCCGTACATTGAAATGGACGACCTCGGGCGCTTCGCCCTCATTGCGAATTATAAAGCCAACGTGCTCGACGGGCCATACGGGAAATACAAGATCGGCCGCCCCGAACTCATCGCCAATTACGTAAATGGGCAGCTGGATGGGCCAATGGCCGAGTACGACTACCGCAACAATAAGCTCAAGCAGGAGGTGAACTACAAAATGGGCAAGAAGCACGGCCCGCTGCGCTACTTCAACGAGGAGGGTAAGGTTACGCTGGAGTACATCTACGAGAACGACGAGCGGGTTTCTGGCGGCATTGTTGAATAGGCGGGCACAGCACCTCGTTCGCTAAAACACCAAAGTAAACCCAAGCCCTCCGGCCCCATCACCATAAAGTGGCGTCACCATCGCCACGCTCCGCGCGTGCCGTTTTTGCCACCAGCGGTGAAACTCCGGGACGAGAATACCACTGATCGCCCCAACGCCGAGGCCGACGGCCGTATCGGTGGGGAAGTGCTTCAGGGCTTTTACGCGTAGTACGGCGGTAACGACGCCCGGCACCGTGGCTGCGCCGTAGAGCAATACCCTTTGCCCGCCGCTCAGGTCGGGGTTGTGGTCATCGATCATTTTAGCCAGGAAGTAGTAGCCGGTAGCGGTGGTGCTCACGTGGCCGCTGAACAGGCTGCTCTGGGCGTTGCCGTTGCGGCGTTCCCCGTCTTCAACTTCGTCGTAGAAAGCGCGGGGTCGGAAACGATCTACGGTGTTGGGGCCGAAGGGGGCGTAGCCGTAGAACATCCCTTGCAGCGCCTGGGCCTGGAGATACATGGTCGTAATGTCGAGCCATTCTTTGCGGTATTTTTTCCAGGCGAAGAGGGTGAACGGCGCCAGCTGGCCGGAAATGAAAATCAGGTCGGAAGTCTTGGCGATGTCTTCAGCTTTGGCGGGGTCCTGGCGGAGGCCCCAGCGGTCGATTCCCGGTACGTCGTTGTCCGTCAGCGTCGGTAGCGTCCCGACAAAAGCGGGCTTATTGCGGAAATCCTTGATTTTTTCCTGGCTGAGGTAAAAGCCCAGAGCGGTTAGTGGTAGCTCAATGAGGGGTTTGGTTTTATACAGTTCCGCAACCGGCATGCTATCGCGGAGAAGCTGCGTATCTGTTTGGGCGCGGCCGCAGGTGCAGAGGGCGAGTAGGAGGAGCAGGGTGAGTAAAGAGTTCTTCATGGGGAGGAGAAATGGGTTTCTTGAAGTTTAAACCGGTTCAGAGGGAGGAAAAGAATAGGATCTAAAACTGTAAGTTAAAACTAAAGCCCGCAGCCCCGTCTCCCATCACTGGTTGCAGCATTGCGCGCGAGCGGTGGCGCTCCGCCCACCACTTATGGAACTGCGGCACCATGATGCCGCTGAAGGCCCCGACGCCGAGGCCAACCAGGGTGTCGGTAGGGTAGTGCTTGTACGCCCGTACCCGCAGGTAAGCGGAAAATAAACCGGGAACAGTAGCTGCTCCGTAAAGTAACACCCGTTGCCCGCCGTTAAGGTCCGGGTTGTAGTCATCGATCATCTTCGCCAGGAAGTAGAAACCGGTGGAGGTCGTGCTCACGTGGCCGCTGAACATACTGTTGCGGGTCTCCCCGTTCCGGTCTCCGGGGGTGCGGAACTCTTCGTAGTAGACCCGGGGGCGGAAGCGCTCTATGCCGGTAGGCCCAAAAGGAGCGAAGCCGTAAAACAACCCCTGCGTAGCCTGTGCCTCCAGGAACATCAAACCGATGGGTAGGAATTCTTTGCGGTACTTCTTCCAGATCAGCAGGGTGAGCGGGGCCAGCTCGCCGGCGGCGAAGAGCTGGTCGGAGATGCCAGCGGCCCAGTCGTCTTGCCGAGCTGGCTGTTTTACTGCCCAGCGGTCGAAACCGTTGACATCGTTCGGGTCCAGGTTTTCAATCTCCGAGAGCTCCACCATGGGGCGGCTCTGGAGCTTTTTTAGTCGGGTTACGCTTGCGTAAGTCCCTAACGCGATGGCCGGAATGCTAACCCAGGGGTTGACCCGGTGGTGGCTGTAGGTGAACTTCTGCCGGGGCAAAGAGTCTTGCTCCTGAGCAGAAAGGGTAAACTGGAAAACGAAGAGGGCGAGTAAAGCGAGTAGTACTGATTTCATATTGCTGATAAAGTTAACACAAGTGGGTGCTATAACTTGCTGCTGGCTCCGTGGGTTCGATGCGCGTTCTGTAACGTGCAAACGATTTGTGAATGCGCTGCTTCGTTTGTGTAACTTGGTCCTCCGTCGGCATCTACCAGTAAAATACATCCCCATGTCCTTGAAAAACATACTCTGCACCTGCGGCCTCGCCCTACTTCTTCTCGCCTGCGGAAACGGCAGCCCGAGCGAATATGCCAGTGAGATGGCCCCTGCTTCCTCCATTAATGCTAAACAGGACTACTACGGTGATGAGTCGGATGTGGAAATGGAACCGCCCCGCACCGCCGGAGCTCCCGTACCGCCTGGTCCTGATGTTGAAGTCCGCCAGCAACGCATCATCTACACCGCCGCGGCCCGTGCCCGTGTGGAAAAACTGGACTCGGCCCTGGCCCGTGTCATCCGCCAGGTCACGCGCAGCGGCGGCTACCTCTCCAGCCAGCACCGGACCAACTCCACCTACGAACACACCGCCCAGCTCTCCATCCGCCTGCCTGCGGACCAACTGAACGGGGCCCTGGAGTTTCTGCCCCAAATCGCCGCCGAAATAGATTACCAAAACCTCGATAGCCGCGATGTGACCGCCGAGTGGCTAGACCTGGAAAGCCGCCTCCAAACCAAGCGCGACGTCCGCGACCGCTACATCGACATCCTGCGCAACCGCGCCCAGAAGGTGGAAGACATCCTGAACGCCGAAGACAAAATCCGCGTCATCACCGAAGAAATTGAAGCCAAAGAAGGCCGCCTCCGCTACCTCCGCGATCAGGTTTCCCTCTCCACCCTCACCCTCGAACTCTACGAAACGGTGGAGTACCGCAGCACCGGACCGACCGTTACGCGCGGCTTCGGTAGCAAATTTCTGGACAGCCTCGCCTTCGGCGGGCAGATGGTGCAGGATATTCTGCTGGGGCTCGTGGCCATCTGGCCGCTGCTGATTTTGGGTGGGCTTGTTTTCTTTGGTGTGCGGCGGTGGCGTAAACGGAAGTGAAGCCTCCGCCTGAAGGCTGAGGGACCCGCACGGCCTGAAGGCCGGGCAACCAATGGCTAAGCGCCAAAGACCCGCTCCAGCATCCGCACCGTAATCAGATAAGTCGGCCGTACCCCGTCGGCCCCGAGGCTGCCGCTGGCTAATGTGTGGCCGGTCACCAGCGGATTATCACTGGCGTAGTACGCGTACCGGACCTTCAGGGCGGGGTTGACGGACCGGCGAATAAGGGTAGCTGCCTGGATGGCCTTTTGGTAGTGCGCACCCTCCATTTCCAGCCCGGCGGCCTTCCAGCTGCTGGTCAGGAAGTAGTCGAGGATGGGGATGTTTTGCAGGCTGGTGCCGAGCACGGTCACCATTGGGCCTTCGTAAACGGCCATCCCCTCGCCCTCGAAGTCGGCGGCGGAGAAATCGTTCTTGAAGGGGTAGTTGTCGGCCGTTCCTTCGAAGATGTGGGCATCGGGCACCATGATGTCTCCCTTGCGCCCGTCCAGAATACCGGCCTTGCCCATGATGTTGATGCTTTCTACGGGCATGTCGTACACGCGGCCGGTTTCGGGGTCGTGGTAGGGGCGCAGCAGCTCGTCCATGCTCTCGTAGGCTTGCTCGCCGAAGGCGTAGTCCATGACCAGTATTACCGGTGCCTGGTCGGGGTTTTTGCTGGGTTGGAAGTTCAGTTCGGGGGCAACGTGTTTGGGGTCGAACTGAGCGGTGTCGAAAAGCTGGACGCCGAGGTTGGTGCCGCTTTTGTCTTCGATTTCGATCAGGCCGTTCTTGCGGGCTACGTCGAACACCAGTGGCCGCAGGTGTTTGTAATCGGCCTGGCTCATGGCCCGAGCGTACTCGAAGAGGCCTTTGTGTTTTTTGAGCTTCGGGGCCAGGGCCGCTCCGCCAAACAGGCTGTTCGCTACGCTGTGCAGGTTAGCGCTGATGATGTGGATCGGCCGCTCAATGAGCTTGTACTTCAGCAGTACGGCCTTGATGTTGGTGGCCCACATTTCGCCGAAGTAGTGGTGGCCGGTATTGTCACGCAGGGTGCTGCTGAAGGTGATCTCGCGGTCTTCGTCCAGGTCGCACTCCAGCTTGGCCAGGCGGCCGAGCCAGTAGGTGATGTGGAAGAGGTTGTTTACGTGGTCGTTGCCCTCAAAGCGCTTGCAGGCTTCGACGACCTCGTTGTACGTACGGCCCAGCAGGGTGCTGAGGTAAGTGTAGGCTGTTTCAATCTTAAAGTCTTGTCCGGTTTGTTCCTGTACCACAATTTCTTCGAGCAGCTCCCACTCCCGTTTCGGCCGGCCTTTATTGTCCATACTGTTCTGGTGGATCTTATTGGCCTCGGCGTAGAGGAAAGTGAGGTGGGTGAGGATGTCGTAGATGTCGGACCGGCCACGGGTCATCTCGATGTACATCTCGTTGTCGTCGATGCGGTAGGCACTGCGGCGGCGGGCCGGGGCGACGATGGGCTCGAAGTTGGAGTTTTCGTAGCCCTCCCGCGTAATCAGTTTGATGAACCTGCATTCCTCAATGCCCTTGGGCAGGCGGTTGAAAACGTAATGAAGGCCGTTGAGTTCTACTTTTTCCGCGTCGGCGATGCTGCCGTAGATCTCGGGGCGCAGCAGCATCAGGTTGTCCATCAGGGTTTTACCACTCAGGCCTCCCGGCTTGTAGCTTCCGCGAATCAGTAAATGCCGCATGGCGATGTAAAGTCTTTGTACGGCGGTGCGGGATTCCTGGGCGCGGGTGCGGTTTTGCATAGTTTTTCGGTCTTGTGGTTAGGGGTAGACAAACCAAAGATAGCTTTGGTTCAGTACGGGGGCTTTTTAGCAGCGTTGCTGTCAGGGTTCTTGGGCGCGGCCGCTGGTGCAATGGAGGTTTTTGGGGCGGGGGCATAGCGTAATATTAAACACAAAAAAGCCCCACCGGAGAATCTCCGACGGGGCTCATATTGATGATGAAAGATTAGCCGAAGGCCAATTTTACTTCTGCGTTACGCGGGCTGCGATGCGGCGGTTCTGCGCCTTACACTCAGGCGTGTCGTTGGCGGGGCAAGCGGGGTGCTGCTCACCAAAGCCTTCCGCAGAGAGGCGGGAAGCGTCGATGCCTTTATCGATGAGGGTGGCCATCACGTTGTTGGCACGCTTTTGCGAGAGCTTCATGTTAGAGGCTGGGTTGCCGACGTTGTCGGTGTAGCCACCGATCTTCAGGTGAACGTCGGGGTAAGCCGTCATCACCGCAACCATGTTTTCGATCTGGCGCTTGGAGAAGTCCGCATCGAGGGAGGAGCTTCCGGTAGCAAAGCGCAGGGCATCGAAGTTAAACCAGCTGGTGTTGTCCACGGCCTTGTCGCTGCTGATGAAGTCGATCAGGGAGTACTCGACGCCGTCTTTGTTGGCTTCGATCTTTACACCACCGGGGAGAACGAGTTCCCATAGTCCGTTGGCGGTTTCCTTAAGGCTGGAAAGTGCACCGCTGCCCATTGCGGCAGCACCGTCTACCAGGTCGCCAGCGCCTTCAACAGCACCGTCTACGAGGCCACCGGCAGCATCACCTGCTTTATCGGCCATGTCGGACATTGCGCCTCCGGCATTTTCGATGCCAGCGGTCACGCCTGAGGTGTCGCAGCTGCGAAGACCGAACCAAGCGAGGGCTCCGATGAGGAGAAGTGGGAGCAACCATTTCAGGAAACCCATTCCGCTGCTGGCCGCTGCTGTTGCTGTATTTGCAGCAGTAGAAGCAGCACCCGTTGCGGTTGATGCCGCAGCAGATACCGTACGGGTAGCCGTATTCTTCGCAGCACCGAGGGTTGCCTCAGCTTTAGACTGGCCGAAACCAAGCACTGCGCTGAGTACACTCGGGATGGCCGCCATGATGGAGCCCTTCTGCCCTAGGAACATGGAAGCCAAGCCGCCAGCATCGAGCTTCTCCCCACGGATTTTCTTCGCCAGGAAGCTCATGATGAACGGAGCCGCCATGCCGAGCAGGGAGGAGGAGGATTTTTTGTTGATGCCCGCCATACCACTGATGGCGTCGATGAGGCCACCGGTCTTGTCGCCGAGCAGAGCGCCGATAAGGCCACCACCTGCATCACGCGGATCGTTGTGCGCCAGGTTGCCGCTGCCCATCATGCCGATGAGGTCCGAGAGCTCGAAGTTGTCGGAGCCCTTCAGCATATTGAAGATGCCGCTAAAGTTGCCGCCTTCTGCTTTTTGTACCATGCCTCCGAGAATGGAAGGGAGGATGCCGCCCAATGCTGACTCAACGCCGCTGGGAGATTCGTTTAGTTGCTTTCCGATGGTCCCCATCAGTTCCGGGCTGAGCATTCCCGCGAGGTTCTCTAAAATATTTGCCATATTAAAATGAGTAGTTTAAATACTGGTTTCTTTAGTTTCAAACCAGTTTATCTGTGAACATTGCTTTCTTAAGACGGACAAAGAGGTATTTAGAAACATGTTTGACCTTGTTTTTTTAGGAAAAATATATAACTTGCTGATTATCAGGTAATTTTATTTTTTCATTTGTGCCAACTTATAGTAAATATGCTCTGGGCTAAAATAATTACTACTCGTAAACAGTCAGGTGAAGCCCTGTTTTACCCGTTTGATAACCTAAGTTAGGCATGGGGTCATATTTCTCCGCAAAGAAGCAAAACCATAAGCAAGACGAACTCCGTAAGTACCCATACTTCAGAAAGTGTCTTTACTAATCCCAATGTGTAATTTGTTGAAGCCCCTCCCGGATCTCTACCGGAGGGGCTTCACTTTATGTTTTTGGTGGTAGCAGAGAAGCGTTACTCGCTGGATACCGACAAGCTGGTTAACCCACCCTGCACCTGCGGCCGCGCCAGAAAATCTTAATACTTAGAAAACAACCACCGCCCCATATCCTTAAGCGATCCTTTTTTGCCGTAGTTCAGGATGCCAACCCGGTAGATGCGGCCCGCCAACCAAACCATGAAACCGGAAAAGATGATGGTGATCAGCAAACTGCCGATGATCTGCCAGGCGGGCGGATCGAAGGGCAAGCGCGCCGGCATCACGATGGGCGCAAAGAGGGGGACGAAACTACTCCCGACCGCCAGGCTCGAGTTCGGTGCCTGCAACGCCGCCATCATGATGTAGAAACCAAGAATGACGGGGATCATCACGATCAGCGTCAGGCTCTGCCCCTCGCCCATGTCGTCGCCCATGGCGGAACCGATGGCCGCAAACATGGCCGCGTACATGAAGTAGCCGCAGAGGAAATAGAGGAGGAAGGAGGGAATGATGACCCACCAGTTCATCTCGTCAAGCCCGGAAATTGCTTTTTCCACCATGCTCTGCATCTCGTCCGGGTCAATCTGGGAAGCGGCCGATCCGGACTGCATCTGCTGTGCGGTGTCGGGGTCAAAGCCGAAGAAAATGGAGACCAGAAACAGCACGCCGGGAATCAGGATCATCCAGGCCAGGACCTGCGTGAGGCCAACGCCGCCAACGCCGATGATTTTGCCCAGCAGCAGGGTAGTAGGCTTTACGCTGGAGATCACGACCTCAACGATGCGGTTCATTTTCTCCTCCATCACGGAGCGCATCACCATCATGCCGTACACGAAAATGCTGATGTACATCAGGAAACCCATGATGGAGCCGAGGCCCGCACCGATGATGCCCGCCATACTGGTGTCGTCGTCTTCGCCTTCCTCGACGGTGATTTTTCGGGTCTTGATGTCTACGTCCGTCTCCAGCGCGGCGATGGCCGTTGCGTCGAGTTCCAGGGCGGAGGTTTTGTATTTGCGCATCGCTTTTTCTACCCTGCGCCGGATGGCCAGTTCGGTATCCAGGGCGAGCGGCTCGTCGCTGAAGTATTCGACCCGGAAGTCTTTCAGGCGCGGATTTTTTACGGATGGGACAACTAAAATTGCGTTATACGAGCTGTCCGATGCCATGTTTTCCTTCAACTCGTCCAACGGATCGTTGCGAAACTTAAAGTAAAGGTTCTTGCTGTCCGGCAGGGTCCGGTTGAAGATGTCGGCTTCGTCGACAACTACGATGCGTTGCTGCTCGTCGTTGCCGTAGCTAAAAATAAACTGCACAACCACCACAAAAACGGCCATGCCGAGGGGCATGAGCAGCGTCGCCAGAATGAAAGACTTGCGGCGGACGCGGGTGAGGTATTCGCGTTGGATGACTAGCCAGAGGTTGTTCATGAGTAAGGGAGTAAGGGAGTAAGGGGTGAAGGGGGTAAGGGAGTAAGGGGAGGGCAAAAGGAGTAAAGGACGATACTGAAAAGAGGCAACGAATACTTCCTTTGCCCTTTCATCCCTTTTCCCTTTATTAAAGGGGCGCGAACGCAGGATGCAGGGGCAGTTAAAGGCTTGGGTCTTAAGCGTCAACCGTGTCGAACGGATTGGTATTCGTTGGGTCAAGCTGGGTTACCTGCTTGATGAACACCTCGTTCAGGCTTGGAAGTAATTCCTGAAAGCCGACGATGTGTACGTCCGCATCCAGGAGGAAACGGAGCAGGTCGTTTGCTTTTTGCCCATCTTTGAGCTGGATGTCTACACCGGAAGGCGTAGGGTTGAGGAGTTCGTAGCGTTGGCCCAGACCGGCAGGGAGGTCGCCTTCGTACTCCAGGTGAAATTTACCGTCCTGAAAGCGGCGGCGGATATCGGCTACCTTGCCCTCCAGGATGTTGGCACCCTGGTTGATTAGGACGATGTATTCGCAGAGCTCTTCGACCTGCTCCATCCGGTGGGTACTGAAGATCACGCCCGTACCCGCATCATGGAGGCGAAGGATCTCCTGCCGCATCCGGGTAGCGTTGACCGGGTCCAGGCCGCTGAAAGGCTCATCCAGGATCAGCAGCTTGGGCTCATGGATCACCGTTGCGATGAACTGGACCTGCTGCTGCATCCCCTTAGAGAGCTCCTCAACTTTTTTGTCCCACTGATTCTCAAGACCGAATTTGCCCAACCACTCTTTAGCGGCGGTGGTGGCTTCCTTTTTGCCCATTCCTTTTAGCCGGGCGAGGTAAAGGAGGTGCTCACCGACGTACATCTTCTTGTACAGGCCTCTTTCTTCGGGTAAATATCCGATCTGGGTAGGGTGGTAACCGGAAAGTGGCTGGCCGTTGAACTCGATCTGACCGGAGTCTGGAGCCGTAATGGTCGTGATCATCCGGATCAAACTTGTTTTGCCAGCGCCGTTGGGGCCGAGGAGACCCAAGATGGCGTCGGGCGGCATGGCGAAGGTTACATCGTCTACAGC
The DNA here is from genome assembly GCA_964458975.1 of uncultured Lewinella sp. Taxonomy (GTDB): domain Bacteria; phylum Bacteroidota; class Bacteroidia; order Chitinophagales; family Saprospiraceae; genus Neolewinella. The sequence goes on from CAYWMW010000061.1 coordinate 12,070, forward strand.
TACTTTTTCACCGTAGGCTTTGCGAACGTTATTTACTGAAATGATGGGGGGAGCCATGGGCAAAGGGGTAAGGGAAGAAAGGGGTAATGGAAAAGGGAAGAAAGGGGTAAGAGAGAAGGGGGGAGAGGTGAACAGGCTCTTACTTGCTCCGCAAGGTGCGAAATAATTTCACTTTTACCGCCTCCATCCGACGAACTCCCGCCAAAAGCCGACCTTTAAACCGTGAGAACGGATCAAACACCCTGGCATTTCCTGCTGAACCCGGCCGCTGGCCGGGGGAAGGCCCTGCGCCGCTGGCAGAAAATACGGCCCGTGCTGCAAGCTGCACTCCCCGCCATGACGATCGCGGAGAGCTCTGCGCAGGAAGGAATGGCCGCACTGGCAGAGGCGGCCGTTCGCTCCGGCAAAACCCACCTGGTTGGCGTTGGCGGAGACGGCACGCACCATGACATCGTTAACGGCATCGTTCGGGCGGATGGCCTGGCAAGCGTCATCTACACCCCGCTGCCCCTCGGCACGGGCAATGATTGGGTCAGAACCCTGAAAACACCAACAAGGATCACCCCCTGGCTGGAAATGCTACGCCAGCAAAAGACCATCAATCACCGTATCGGCCAACTCCGATACATGGCATCATCTACTGCCACTCTTATCCCACCTATCACGTCTGCCACACCTCCAACGGCAAGCTTTCGCGTAGCGAATACCCCTTCAGTAACCCCAGGCGCAGCGCCGTCGCGTAGCGACAAGAGAAGTCCGGGGGGAGTAAGTCCGGGGGAAGTAAGCCCAGAGACGTTAGTCCCGGAGGAGATAAGCCCGGAGGCGGCAAGCACTCCTTCGGCACCGCAGGGCACCTCCATCACTCCCCACCGGCCACCCTCCACCCTTCACCTTCCACCCTCCACTACTCGCCTTCCACCCTCCACCACCTACTTCCTAAACGTAGCTGGCCTCGCCTACGACGCCGAAGTAGTGCGGCGTAGCGAAAAAGCCCGCTGGAAAAACCGCTGGCTTTATCCCGTATTCACCCTACTTTACCTGAAAGATTTTACGCCCCCAACGGTGAAAATTGAGTATGAAAACAATACGGTAACTTCAGCAGTACACACCATCAACATCGGTATTGGCCGCTACAACGGTGGAGGAATGCGGCTGGTGCCGCAGGCAGACCCCACCGCAGATACCCTGGCCCTGACTTACGCCAGAAAACTACCGATCTGGAAAATCCTGCTTTCGTCCTGGCGGTTCTACACGGGCTCCATCGGAGCGATCGCTGAAGTCACCACCACCCACGTACAGTCCGTCACGATCAGCCCGGTGGAAGGAGAGACCGCCCTGGAGGCGGACGGGGAGTTGCTGGGCAGGGCACCGTTGACGGCCTCTTTGCTGGAGGAATGCTTACGGGTGGTAGTTGGCTCGGCCTTCAAGTCTACCTTATAACCTTTGGGCCTCGTGCCATCAATGCCCGCCGGAAAAGTAGCCGTACATCTGGTAAAAAAACAAGCCAATACCGGCAATCACGAGGTAAGAATTCACCGAGCGGTAAAAAGCATCGTAACTCTTCAGTTTCTGCCAGCGGGTGATGAGGAAAACAATCGGGATCAGCGCGGCAATCTGCCCGAGCTCTACCCCGACGTTAAAGCAGACGATCTTCGCCAAAAATTGCTCCGCGCCCATCTCGAAAGACTGCAACCGGGTGGAAAGACCAAAACCATGGATCAGGCCAAACAGAAAGACCATCATCAGAAGGTTCGGGGACTTCATCTTCAGCTTCTCAAAGCCGCCCAGGTTCTCGAAGCCTTTGTAGAGTACACTCAGCGCGATAACGGCGTCGATGAGGTGTTCGTCGGCCTTGATGCCCAGGTAGGTGGCACTGATTAGCGTGATGCTGTGCCCGATGGTGAAGGCGGTAATGAAGCGTACGATGTCTTTAAACCCTTTCAGGTAAAAGATGACGCCGGCCAGGAACAGCAGGTGGTCGTAGCCGGTCACCATGTGTTTTGCCCCCACCAGAATGTAGGCCAGCAGCCCGCCGTTGCTCAGGGTTTCCTGATCGGCGGAGCTTACTCCGTGGGCCTCCAATAAGAGCGGAAACAAAATAAACAAGCCGCCGAGAAGTGTCTTTGTGGAAAGTCGTTTCATTAGTCTTTGCGGTTGAACCAGAAAAATAAGCCCGCCATCAGTACCAGGCTGCCGCCCCAGTAAACGAAGGCAGGGATGCCGGCCTCGTGCTCGTCGGTGTGGCTGTGGCCAGCTTCGGCGTGGGAGTGCTCCTGGCTGTGGTCCAGGGCAAAAGTCAGGGTCGCCCAGTTAGATTCGTGGGTGAGGCCGTCCTCTTCAGTCTCAGCGAGGTGAATTGTCCGAACCTGCCAGATACCGTCGGTAGCTACCTCGAAGGTAAACTCTCCCTTCGCGTCGGTACGGTACTGCGTGGCGGAGGCGTGGTGGTGCTCGTCTTCCGCTTCTTCTTCTTCTTCATCATCGTCGTGGCTGTGCCCTGCTTCGGTGCCGTGTTCGTGGCTGTGGCCATCATCATGACTGTGCCCTGCTTCGGTACTGTGGTCGTGGCTGTGGTCATCATCGTGGCTGTGCC
>CAYWMW010000061.1:14762-18191 GCA_964458975.1 uncultured Lewinella sp.
CTGTGCCCTGCTTCGGTACTGTGGTCGTGGCTGTGGTCATCATCGTGGCTGTGCCCTGCTTCGGTACTGTGGTCGTGGCTGTGGTCATCATCATGACTGTGCCCTGCTTCGGTACCGTGTTCATGACTGTGGTCATCACCGTGGCTGTGGGCGGATGCTTGCGCGTCTACGTAGACGAGTTCTCCGGCAAGCGGTTTGCCCTGCCAGAGCAACCTTACGGTAAGCATATCACCCGCGTGGAGGTCGTAAGGATTGCTGAGGGGGACGAGTTCAATGGGGTAGCCGAGCACCGTTTGCCAGTCGTCCGTTCGGGTTTCGCCTACCTGGAAGATGGTTTTCACGTGTTTGGAGTACCGCTCGTTCGCGTCCTGATTCAGCGTACCGTTTTTCTCTCGGGCCTCCAGCATATCCATAATACCGTCGTGCTTCAGGTAGGTGTTGAAGGCTTCGGCATCCATCTTGAAATCTCGTGCTTTAGTAGATACCCCAGCTACCCACGTACCGGGCTCGCCGGTGGTGAAACTCAGGATGGTGGCGTTGTCCTGTTCGCTCCACTGCGTCGTGTCTACCTCGGTTCGTTTGCCGTTGCCGACCAGGCTCCCGTCAATCATCCGGGACCGGGCAATGGCGTTTTCGCTTTTATCGAAGGTGCCGTTGAAGAGCTGAATGTTGGCGTCAGCGTTTGGCTGCAAGAAGAAACTGTCCAGTTTCAGGTACATGTCATGACTACTGAATAGTACGACGGTGATCAGGATGAAGAGTAATTTTTTCATTGCTTTGTGTTTTGAATATGGCCTTAAATTATTAAGATTTAAGGTAGTGGGCCCAAGATACGTTCTGATGCAGAAAGTGGTTTTGGGCGCTGGCGCAGGTGCTTAGTGATGTTAAAAGCATGGTATGCCCAATTGGTTCGCCCTCACTAAACTTAAAAATCCTTTGCATCCACGACTTAGGCGGGATGCAAAGGATTTTTAAGTTTAGTGAAGGCGAAAACGGCAGGTCAAACCAAGGAGTGGTCCGCTAAACGAAACCAGTAAGTTGCTTTATGGCGTTCCTTAGCGGACAATGAATTTTTTAACTCCAGAACCATTGTTTTGCTTTAAGAAGTAGATCCCTCGCTCTAAATCCATCTTTATGGTCTTTTCTGTACCGCTCTTTAAAAGTATTCCTCTTGAATCGAATATTTGATAGCCTTCCTGGCTTTCAATAGTGAAATCTTCATTTTGTCTGACCGGGTTCGGATACAGAACTAAGGATTCAGCGTTAGGCCCAACACTTATAATTTCAGAGAAACTAAAGCTACCGTCAAAATCGACCTGCTTTATCTTGTAGTAATTGATCTGGTTGGTAATCTGGCGATCTAGAAACTGGTAGCCTTGTTGTCCTGCTTCATGTTCAACACGGCCAATGCTTTGAAATTCACTGATGTCATTGCCTTTTAGTATTTCAAAGTAATCATTGTCTATTTCGTTGGCAATCGTCCAATCCAGCTGAGTACCTGTCTTTACGTTCTGAGCGTAAAAACTCATAAAGTCAAGCGGTAAAGCGTTTACGGGCATGGCTTCCCACACGCTTCTATTATCGGTTGCTGGAGCTGTTTTATACGTTACGGTTCCGTCTGTTTCATGATAGATGTACCTGCCCGAGGTTCTGGATTCAAGTCTGTAGGTATCCGCCGTTTCGTCATAATGAATCGTCCACGTTTTATCTGTATCGCCTGTTGGCGGAGCTTTTGAAGTACTTACAACCATACCGTCACTACCTCTGCCACGTAATACCCCAAAAGTTTCACTGTCTATATTGTGAAACGAACCAGATCCACTTTCTACAAACGACCAGTGTGTGTTTTGCGGTTCTCCTGAAGCGGTCATGGTAACGGGCGTATTGCCTGCTCCTGCATCGGTTAAGAACTGTCCTGTTTCTACATTTCTTAGCCTGATAACATCACCGATTACTTCTGGTGCGGGGTCTGAATTGTCAGCAACTTCAACTTTTTCGTAAGTAGTATTCGCCCATCTCATTTGAGCTCTACCTCCTCTTACACGATATACACCATATCTAATGCCTGATTCTCGCCCTCTTTCCGGTTCAGGGATGTTCCAATTAAAGGCTTCACCACCGATTACTGCATCAGAGTAATGTATTTTTAAATCTGGATTGGCAGGGTCTTCTCTGAAACCTACCTCTAGTTCGATGTCTACTATTTCATCTTTAGCTACATTTTTAAGAAAAACATTGGTTCTTCCACTAGCTCCTTCGCCTCCTCTAAAATTGATCTGTTCTCTTTCAATGTTAAAGGATACTTGTACCTGGTTACCATTACCGTCGTCACCGTATACAGGCTTGGCTATGTATAAGCATATAGCAGGATCGGGAGAACCACCACCTCCTGTATGCTTTCCTTTAGTTTGCATAAGGTAGGTCCCATCCTGGTTGGTTCCTGCTGCGTCACCGACTTCAAGAATTCTTAGAGTTCCGGTAAATCTTGCATAACTTCCTACACCTGTTTCACCAGACCGGCTTAATGAGCGCTCAATTCGGGGTTGCAACGTACCTGGCGTATCCCAGTGGTTAGAACCATCCGTTATGTTGTAAACACCCCAGGTTTCGCCATAAACAGAACTTTCACTGTAGTCTGAATAACACGTTCTATCATCCACTACTCCTACGTTATCAGCGTTTGGAATATCAACATCTCGCGTAATATCGTTCTGGAACTCACCCGAGGCCGGACAAGTTAGATCCGGGTTAGTGTCTTCATCAGGTGCTACCCCCCCTGGATTTTGCACCAAAGGAATGAGTTGCCAGTTACTTCTATCGTCTGTATCCGGAACTACAGAATGGGTGACGGTTCCGTCTACCTCATGGTACATAAATCTTCCTGCCGCTCTGGACTCAAATCTGTAAGTGTCTTCTGCCTCGTTATGGTATATTGTCCAGGTTTTATCAGTATCAGCAGCGGGTGAGTTTTTAGCTGTACTGACAACTACGTAGGCTCCTGCGGGACCACCTGCCCCTGGTGCACGTAAAATCCCCAAAACTTCACTGTCGATATTATAAAATGATCCACTTTGTACAAATCGGAAATGTGTGCTTGGTTGGTCACCCGAATCCGACATGGTAACCGGAGATGTACTTGAACCTGCATCCGTTAAGAATTTTCCCGTAGCAACATTTTGGAGCCTGAAAATATCATCAGAAGGTGGTGCGTCTTGTGCCGTTAAACAAAGAGAAAATAGCGTAAAACAGCAAACGAGAAAATTAATAGCAACTGGTTTCATGTTTTTTAATTTTAAACAATGATATTGCGTTTGGCTGTCATAAGTGTCCTGTACTGTGCTGGTTTTAAAATATACTACTGGATCATTTTGAAAAAGTGAAGGGCGATAACTTCAATATCAGTAAGTACTCATCCCGCTGTTACATAAA
>CAYWMW010000062.1:0-18113 GCA_964458975.1 uncultured Lewinella sp.
GGGTGAGGTTACGAGCGAAGCGAGCATCCATGTTTGTGCATCTCGTTATACACACTCAAACACACTTGCAAACGAACACCAAAATAATTTCCTTAAATTAGCGGCTCTATCATCATGCCGCCCGGAGCATACTCCGCCAGCGAAGAAACCTGAACTCCATGATCGACAACTTAGTCCCCTACGAAGTCATCCACTGTCACGACGGGCAGTTTTCGCGCGACGTGGCCGTGCGCTCCGCCGAGCTAAAGAAAGACGCCCGCACCATCGGCTACCACTACGACCCGGACGATCCCCGGCCGATCAGCCACATGGCGGCGCACGAGGTGTACATCCGCGTTCGTCTGTTGGACCCCACGAACAGGTCTTCTACGGCGGAGATGGTTTATTATGCGGAGCCGGTGGCGCCGGTGGGGTAGCTATCCACGATGTGTACGAGCACTTAAATTAATTAATTTTCTGACGATGCAACAGTTGTTTCTAATTGCCCATAGCCTTTACCTCAGCGATAAGAAAATTAAGCGAAACGCTTCGATTGTGGTGGGGTTCACAAAGCAAATGGGGCCGGGTGGAGACCTGATTATTCACGTTGCCTCAAGTTATGCCAGAGGTAGAGAATTGGCAGAGGGGCTTTGCGAGGAGCATAAATCAGACTTCGCCGTGTTTGATTTCACGAAATACCCGGACATGAAGCACGGTACCTGTCAGTACAGGGATAGTACAGGGTCTTAGTTGAATTGTTTATTCTTCAAAACTTCCATTGCACCCGCGTCCGCGCCCTAAAAAAAACCATGTCCTTCACCGAACTAAACGCCGTAGAAAACTACCTGATTCACCGCCTGAGCGGGACCAACCTGAACGCCCCCAACGCTGGCGAGCCCGCCCCCGCCTACGGCCTGAACTGGACCTACAAAAGCCCCGCCGAGCTGAAGCGCCGGGAGGAATCCCCGCTGGTGGAAACGGAAGTGCACGCAGCCCTGATCCGCCTGAACCCGGACATAGCCGCCGACGAAAACCGGGCCGACGAAGTGATTCACCGCCTGCGCGGCATCTTGCTGAAAGTCGGCGAAGTTGGCCTGGTGGCCGCCAACGAAGAATTTACCGAATGGCTGCGGGGCGGTAAAACGATGCCCTTCGGGAAAAACCACACCCACGTTTCGATCAAACTGATCGACTTCGAAAACCCGAACAACAACACCTACGTCGTCACCAACCAGTACCGCGTGCGCAGCCGGGAGACGAAGATCCCCGACGTGGTGTTGCTCATCAACGGCTTTCCGGTGGTGGTGGGCGAGGCCAAAACGCCGATTCGGCCCGCCATCAGTTGGTTGGACGGTGCGAACGACATCCACGAAATTTACGAGCACTCGGTGCCAGCGCTCTTCGTGCCCAACGTCTTCAACTTTGCCACCGAGGGCAAAGAACTGTACTACGGCGCGGTGCGTACGCCCTTACAATTCTGGGGGCCGTGGCGGTTGGAGGACCGTGCCTCGGCGCTCAGCAAACACCTGGGCTTGCAGGAGGTCGGTCGGCAAGTAGACGATTTGCTGAAACCGCAGCGGGTACTGGAAATGCTGGAGCACTTCACGCTTTTCACCACCAACGAGAAACGGCGACGGATCAAAGTGGTCTGCCGCTACCAACAGTACGAGGCCGCCAATAGGATGGTGGAAAGGGTAGTGGAAGGACGCGTTAAAAACGGGCTCATCTGGCATTTCCAGGGCTCGGGCAAAAGTTTGCTGATGCTCTTTACCGCCCAGATGCTGCGGCGGCGCAAAGAACTGCGCAGCCCTACGGTGATCATCCTGGTAGACCGTACCGACCTGGACAGCCAGATCACGGGCACCTTCAAGGCCGCCGACGTTGCCAACGTCGTGACCACCGACAGCATCAAAGACCTGCAAACGATGCTTACGCGGGATACGCGCAAGATCATCGTGACGACGATCTTCAAGTTCCGCGACGCGCCGCAAAACATGAACGAGCGCGACAACATCATCGTGCTGGCCGACGAGGCGCACCGTACGCAGGAGGGCGACCTCGGCCGTTACCTCCGGGGAGCTTTGCCCAATGCTTTCCTGTTTGGCCTCACCGGAACGCCGATCAATAAGTCCGACAAGAACACCTTCGCCACCTTCGGCGCGCCCGAAGACGAGGCGGGCTACCTGAGCCGCTACACCTATCAGGACAGCCTGCGCGACGGCGCAACCCTGCCGCTCCACTTCGAGCCTCGGTTGGTGGATGTCCACATTGACAAGGAAGAGATGGACCGCTTATTCGCTGAGTTCAGCCAGTCTAGCGCCCTGGATGATATGGAGGCCGACAAACTAAGCGGCCGGGCGGCCAAGATGACCGTTTTCGTCACGGCTCCGGAGCGGGTGCGTAAGATCACTACCGATATTGCCAACCACTTTAAGCAGAAAGTTGCGCCCCACGGCTTCAAGGCTATGGTGGTGACCATCAATCGCCACGCCTGCGTGCAGTACAAACAGGAGCTGGACAAGCACTTCCCCGAGGCGGCCAGCCGGGTGGTAATCTCTACCACGGCCAGCGATAAAGAGGAGTTTAAAGCCCGCTGGGGTACGACGAAAGACCAGCAAGACAAGATTGTAGAAGCGTTTAAGGATGCGCGGTCGCAGGTGCAATTTTTGGTAGTAACAGCAAAGTTGCTCACCGGATTCGACGCTCCGATTCTGCAAACGATGTACCTCGACAAATCACTTAAGGACCACACGCTCTTGCAGGCCGTCACCCGCGCCAACCGCCGTTACCCAAACAAGCACTTCGGCCGTATCGTAGACTACTTTGGCGTATTTGACGACGCCGCTAAAGCGTTAGAATTCGACGAAGAAAGCGTGCGCAGTGCCGTCACCAACTTCAATAACCTGATACCCCGCCTGGCACCTGCACTAACGAAGGCTCTCGGTCATTTCCCCGGCGTAGACCGGACGGTGATCGGGTTCGAAGGCCTGGAAGCTGCCCAGGAAGCCATTCGTGGCAACGAACGTAAGGATGCCTTTGCGGCTGACTTCAAACAGCTGGCTAAATTGTGGGAAAGCATCAGCCCGGACCCGTTCCTGACCCAGTACGAGACGGATTACCGCTGGCTGGCGCAGGTCTTTGAGTCCGTCCGCCCGCCATCGGATAGTACAGGTAAACTCCTCTGGTTTGCCCTTGGAGCCGAGACGACCAAGCTGATTCACGACCACGTCCACGTAGGGGAGGTGCATCAGCTTCAGGAGTTCGTCCTGGACGCTGACGTAATTGATGGCATCATGAACAACCCTTCGGAAAAGCAACGGCGGACGCTGGAAGAAGACCTGATCAATCGTTTCCGTAAACACCAGGGGCTACCGGCTTTTAAGAAGCTAAGTGAACGCCTGGAGGCACTGCGTGATAAAGCGGAACGGGGCCTCATTATCAGTATTGAGTTCGTCAAAGAACTATGCAAAATTGCGACCGATACGCTCCAGGCCGAGAAAGAGCTGGAAACGGAAAAACAAGAGAAAACACCCCAGGCAGCGTTAACCGAACTGTTTCTAGACCTGCGTACGGATAAAACACCGGCCGTCGTAACCAGGATAGTAGCGGATATCGATCAAATAGTCAAGGTAGTCCGGTACGATAGCTGGCAAAACTCGTCTGAAGGTGAACGGATGGTACAACGGGAGCTGCGCAAGGCGCTGTTGAAGTACCAGTTGCATAAAGACCAAGTACTGTTTGAGCGGGCTTACGGGTATATCCGGGAGTATTATTAACCAGTGGTGAAGGAAGTTTGGCGTTCCTTAGTCTTACGACTTTCGAGTGCTAATTTCGAACTTCGTAAACCACTAATTCTGCTTACACGCCCGGCCCCGTCACTTCAGCTGTTGTTCTACGTTCTGCCACGTACCGCCGTTGATGGTTCTGATGCTGTTCTTGTTGAGGATGCTGGTGGCTTGACTACTCCGGTTCCCGGACCGGCAACAGGTGATGATCGGGGCCTTCATCTGGCGAATCTTAAGGATGGAACCGTTGATCTCACCCAGCGGGATGTTGATGCTACCGGTTGCGTGCCCTTGTTGGTATTCTGTGGGAGAGCGAACATCGATGATGGTCCCGTTCTTCAGGTCTTCAGCGTTGAGCTCCGTGGCGGATAAGCCAAACAGTTTTTTCAGGATACTTAGCATTTGGATAATCGTTTATGGTCTTTGATTGAAGTTGTTCTGGTAGCGTCCCCTCAAGGTACGTAAATGAAGAAGCAGTAACCGGGGTATGCCCCCCGATACTGCTCCTCCAACTTACACTGCACCTGCGGCCGCGCCCTAAGAGCTTGTTTGGGAATTTTGCTTCCTGATTTCCAGTGCTTTACGAACCTGCCGTTGCAAAAAAGTGCTTCCATAACCCGCTATGAAAGAACTTTTTTACTTAGGCAGAGCCGCAAATCACTGAAAATCAGTTCTCAAAACTCCCAAACAAGCTCTAAGACTTTACTTTACAGCTGTTGATGCCCAGCAGCGTGTACAACGGGCATAACCCAACAACACTGGTAAGCAAGAATACACCAGCAAGTACGAGCAGAACAATTCCGATCGTACCGGTAACGGTTCCGGTAAAGTAAAGCGCGATGAACGCAAGGGCGAGCAGTGGGCGGATGAAACGATCCGCTTTTCCCATATTGAGGGTCATAATCTGGTAGTTTAAGAAGTAGGCTGTTAAACCTGACGATGATCACCCATGACGGTTTTCTACCACCAAAACGCGAAGCGTTTTCTTCTGGATAGCCCCTCTCCGCTGAGCCTGGGGCGAAGCGTGTTGGAGAGGGGTTGGGGTGAGGTGGCTACGGGAGGTCATCGTCAGGTTTAACAGCCTAGTTTAAGAAGTGAAAAATTCGATCAGTAGCGCAACGACGATGGCAAAGGTTATACAGCCAATACAGGCAATGCCTAGCTTCTGCCAAAGGGGTAAATTTTTGATCGAGGCCATAATGATCTGTTTGAATACGCCAAAGGTCGGCCAACCCTCACACTGTTTCTGTATCAAATGTTACATTGAGCTATGATTAAAATCACTTCTGCTTACCTGAAGGAATATTTCCCTAACCTTAAGGACGAGCAGCTTATCGAAGACATCGTAAACCACGGGGAACTACACCGCTTTCCGGAGGGGGGAATGGTGCTTAAAGATGCCCAGTACGTAAACCACATCCCGCTGGTGAGCAAAGGCGGGGTTAAGGTTGTTCGCCATACGGAGAGCCACCAGAACATCTTCTTGTACTTCATCCAACCGGGGGAAACCTGTACGATGACCTTATCGTCTTGCCTCAAACGGCAAACGAGCCAGGTGCACGCCCAAACCATTGCCCCGACCGAAATCGTCCTCCTGCCCGTAGAGCGGGTATACTACTACACCAAGCATTTTTCTGGCTGGAATGAGTTTACCCTGCAAAGCTTCCACAGTAAATTCGATGACATCATTCATGCCTTCGATCGCTTGGCTTTTGACCCGCTGGAAACCAGAATTATGCGCTTTCTTCAGGATATAGCAGCACTCCGCAACGACCTGGGCCTGACCATCACCCACGCTGAACTAGCAGAAGACATGGGCGCAAGCCGGGTCAGTGTTTCCCGGGTACTAAAAGAGTTGGAACGCCAGGGAAGCATCTCCCTTGGGCGCAATCTTATTGCCCTTGTTGAGTCAGGGAAGGTGTAAAAGAGCGTTTGTTACGCGTGCCTTCAGGTTGCTAGCGCCAGATATTATCCTGAGTTTCATCATTCGTCGTTTCCGTAGCTACGACGCGGATAAGGTCGTGAACTAAAACCCTAAACCACTTCATTAGGCAGTCATAGAAACTTTATCCCTCCCGCCTCGTTTTCCCGTCTGAATCACCCCTGAAAATGAAAGTAGACATCCTCGCCATTGGCGTTCATCCGGACGACGTGGAACTCAGCGCCGCCGGCACCCTCCTCCACCACGCCGAACTCGGTTACTCCTTCGGCCTGCTTGATCTCACCCGTGGAGAACTGGGCAGCAGGGGATCCGGTGAAATTCGGACCGTGGAAGCCTACAATGCCGCAAAAATGATGGGGGCAAAGTTTCGGGAAAACCTGGATATGCCCGACGGCTTCATGCAGTACAGCGAGGAGAGCATCCGCAAGATCATCACCGCTATCCGCCGCTGCCAGCCGAAAATCGTGCTCGCCAACGCCCTCGATGACCGCCACCCAGACCACGGCCGCGCCGCAAAACTGATCGCCGATGCCTGCTTTTACAGCGGCCTGCTAAAGATTGAAACCCTCGACGACAAGGGTAAGCTGCAGGAAAAATGGCGGCCCGATGCCGTCTACCACTACATTCAGGACCGCAACCGGAAACCGGACTTCGTCGTCGACATCACCGCCTACTTAAGCAAAAAAATGGAGTGCATCCGCTGCTACCGCTCCCAGTTCGACGATCACGAGAGCAACGAATACAGCCAGGAGGCAAAAACCCCAATCAGCGGCAAAGACTTCATGGCCTTCATCGAGGCCAAGGGCCGCAGCTTTGGCCGCGAAGCGGGCTATGAATTTGCGGAGGGCTTCGAAACGGCCCGTTATCCTGGGGTGAAGGACCTGTTTGACCTTAAATAGCAGGGGGTGTAATCTGACCAATTGATTAGTTCCCGCTTCGGCTAAAAACGCGAAGCGTTTTCACAAGCCCCTCCCCCGTGGGGAGGGGTTGGGGAGGGGGTTTTATGGGCCGGACAGAATTGTAACCAAACTACACGCCGTACCTTAAATAGTTAGCTTTCGCAACTCCTCCACAATGTCCCGGTAAGCCTCCCGCCAGCCCGCCCAGCCGTACGCTTCGGCAAAGCTGGAATTGTGCCACAGCAGCATGAAATCTCCGCCGAAGGGGCGGACTTTTTTCGCCAAATCCAGTACGCGGGCTTTTGCCTCGTCGGGGCCTAGTTTGAGGTAGCTGTTCAGCGTAGCGTCCATTGCGGCGAAGGGGTGAATGGTTAATCCGGTGGTTTCCTCCCGCTCCAGATCGTACCAAAAGAAGGGTAGGTTGGTGCCGGCGCGCCAGCCGACATCGTCCGCATAGCCCATCGTGTAGTCGTGGGTGATGCCTGCATTTCGTAGCTCACGATAGGTTTCGGGCAAGCGAAGCCGCAGAAAATGTTGGCGGGAATGCCGAATGCTTCGGCCCGTAATTTCCTCCAATCTTTCTATTTCAGCCTTCAGGGTGGCGGGGTGCTCCGCAGCCCGGTAGCCGGGGTGTATGCCCACCGTTTCGGTAGCCACCAAGGCCTGAATAGCGCGTTTTTGCGCAGCGGGAATGGGGTAGGGGTTCACGTCTTTTGGGTCCGTCTTATTGGTCAGTAGCCAAAACCAGATAGGTTGCAGGGCAGGCGCATTTGGGCCCGGAGGCAGGTGCAAAGACCGTAAAAAGGCAAGGCTGTTGTAGGGGTCGCTCTCCGACGAAGAAGTAAGTCGGTTCCACGCCCGCCGAAAATGACCGGTGAGCAAATCGCGGAAGCCCGCCGCAACGCCCCGCAACCCCCGGTACCGATAGGCCCAGAGGAGGTCAATATCGTAGGTGGGTTGGAAATGCCAGGCATGAACCTTAGGCGCGGGCAGGTCAGGGAAGGTTTTTAGCAGTTGCCGGCCCAACAAGGCCGCCCATTCCCGTACGACCGGCCGGTGGAGGTAATTGTACTTAGCCGCATGGCTCGCTTCCGCCGGAAACCGACCGTGCGCGTCTGCGGCAAAAGACTGGTACTCCTCGTAGCGGGAAAGCAGGTAGAAGCAGCACGCCAGGTAGTCGGGCCTACCCTCCACCAGGAAAAAGGCAGGACGCCCGCCGATAGTCTTCACCTCCAGGTCCTCCGCAGAAGCATCGCCTCCCTGAAGGATAGGATGACCAGGGAGAAAAATATGTTTTACTCCTTCAATATTTTCCGAAATTGATATTTTACCTTTTGCAACGGTTGCTTTCCACTGTTCTTTGTCCGTCATCAGGCGGAGATCGTAGCCCAGGTCCTGGCCAATCACCTTAAGTACGTAGCGCAGCCGTGGGTGGCGGTGCTTACTGAGTACGGGGATGAGGGTGGGGGAGGGCATGGGGCTAAGGTATTGCTATTTTTGCTGCCGGAACCGGAGCGAGCTGCCTCCGGCAGCGAGTCTGGTCTGAATCGCCTCCGGCTAGGAACAGTCTCGTTGCCGGAAGTAGCTCGCTCCAACTCCGGCAACTCGCTCCGGTTCCAGCAGCTAAAATGATTTGATGCAACCTGGTACAATACAAAGCCCCTCGCAAACATTTAATTAGCTGCCGACTTCTATAGTACACCCGGTTACATCAGGTGATTTTTAAAATTCGGGCGAGCCGATGGTTTTGTCTGCTTCGTTCCCGGCCTGAAGTAACCGAGTGATCGCTGCGAATTCGATTCTCCCAAAGTACTTCACCTTTAGTGACCAAGGGTGTTACGTAAGCCCATACCCAGCCAAGATCAGATGAAACGCCATCAACTAAGTTTACTCTTCCTTATTTGCCTGCTGATCACTTCTATTTCGCTCGATGCGCAGCGTCGGGGGCGGAAGAAAAGTGAACCCGTTTGGCCTCCCCAGCGCGCCTACGGGCGCACTACCCTGGGCAACGCCCTGCAGGACGTCTTCCAGCGCCACTACGATTTCTGTGGGTTCACAAAGCCTGAAGGGAAGCGGGATTATACCCCGCCTACCATTGATCGTTTCCTTGGTAAGCGGACCCTCCGCACCAAGGTCGAAAAGGCCAACATCAACGGAGGGAACCTACTGAGCTACATCTTCACTGAAGACGAGACTACCTTTCCGCTGGAAATGGTCCGTTACCGGGCCGATCAGTTGTTGTACAATAAGGCCGACGGGGTCAACCTCCTTCCCGAACCCCGGCCTGGCTTCGATGCTTTCCTACTTACAAAAAACTGTAGTGGCTACCTGAAAGCCGCGCTCGACGTTGGCCTGAAGCCGCCCTACGCCTCCTTCAGTACTGCCCTGGATACCGACAGCCGCCGCAACAGTACGGTGGTGGCCATGGCGGGCAGTTTCGTAAGCCCGCTCAATGATATTTTGAACGCCAACGATGCCCGCACCACCGAACTGATGGCCCGCCTCTGGCGCTTCTACCAGGATCATCCGGAGTACGCTGGCCGCGCCTACTATCTCACCCAGTTTGAGGGCGTTACCATAAAGCACCTGACCGATGCGACCCAGGTTGCCCGCTCGGAGCAAAGCCTGGGGGTGAACATCGCCATCCCTTTGGCCGGAAAACTTAACGCATCCGTTGGGCGCGGGCGAACCAACGATAATGCCTTCGGTGGTACGGACTGGGAAACCATCGTCTACACTGATTTTGCCGGCCCGTACCAGCGAGACCGGCTCTTCGCCCGCTTACCAAGCCCCACTGATATTGAAAATTACTTCCTGAATACGCCGATCGTTAGCGCCCAGGGAGCTCGCCCTACGCCCCTGCGCGAAGGCGGTTCGCACCAGCATTCGGTTAATATCGATGGCTTACCTTCCGGCCTGGCGGGGGCGGGCTGGCGCATTGATAACCTGCGGGGTGGCGCTTACCGGGGTACGCCTTCTCTGCGGGTTATGCCTGCCGGAGATGCCGGATTGTCTTTCTCCGTTGGGGGCAACACTTCTCCGGACCTCTTCTTGCCGGATCAGCCGGGCGCCATCGCCAACGTCCCGCTCTACTACGAACTCGTGCTACCCGCCCGGGGGAACTTGCCCGCGCTCCGCATCCCCGTGAGCCGGAGGTTGCCGACATCGGTACACCCACTGGTGGACATGACCGGCGTACGCTTCGAACTCCAACGAAAAAACAACGGCCAGTACGCTTTCCGCTGGTACCTTACCTTAAACGTCAACGATGCCGAGAACCCACTAGACCCCGCCGGGAAGTACGCCGTCTCCGAAATCCAGGGAGGCTATGCCGAGTCTCCCATTGACCTGCGCATGGTGACAACCACCTTCGATCGCTTCCGCTCCACCATGACCGTCGTGCTCGAAACCAACGCCACCTGGCCCCTCAACAGCATCGATGACCGCAACATGAGGACGGTGCCCCTCAAGGTCGAGGTCTGCATGCCCGTTAAGGATGGGTACAGCCTCTGCCGCAGACCACTTACCGCCAGCCTGGCCGTGCCGCGTATTCGGACCTATGTGCCGATCAAGATCGATTAATTTTTTTAAAAAATTTAAGGAGGGACACCTGAGGACAGGAATCAAGTTGCAATTATTTGATTAAGTTGTTTCTTATGCATGCGATAAAATTGCAATCGTTTGCTTTTTTGTCTCAAACTGTTTGAAATAAAGGTGATGGAAGCTAATTGATTGGTAGTGAATGGTGTTTTTTACGATTGAAGGTTATATATTGTGCCTGAAAGGCGGTCTTTATCCACGTTTTTTTACTGAAGTTTTTCGCCTTTTTACTGTTGTTTTTCTAGTTTTTTCTCTCATAAAAAATAAATCCTTATGCTTTTCACCTCTCGCTGTATAGCGATGGCTACTCTCTTTTGTGTCATAAGTAGTCTCTCTGCGCAAAAGCCACGGCTCCAAAATTTCGACAACTACTTCAATCACACTACTTGCGGTTTAAGTAGTACAATGCCAGTAGAAAGTGCAAGCTTTCCAGCTGTCCGGGCGATGTCACCCAAGTCGCTTGATTCTAATCAGGTCTACACCGTTCCCGTTAATGCTTACCTACTTCTGGATGAGGAAGGAGGCATCAATGAGACCCTGGAGTCATTACTCGAAATAGACGAGCAGGATATTCTCGCTTTGTTGTTGCTGAAAATAAAAGAATGGAATGACTTGATGCCAAGACTTCAGCTGGAGTTGTGCAATTTTCACTCAGTTGTGGCAGCACCGATTCGTAATCGGGGGTACTCACCTTCAATGAACCGTTGGATGAGACTAAACTACCCTGAACTAATGACGGAAGACCCCAATGAATCGGTTCAGCTATTTCTTACCGGCGGTCAAGGACAAAACTGGGGTAGTTCTCCCGATGGTGTAGTGCTCAATGTGCTACAAAGTGTCTTTTTTCACGAAGTAGGACACTATTTTGGTCTTTATCACACGGACTCGGGAACCTTTGCCAAAGCTTCTGACTCATGTAATCCACACCGGATTCTTCTGTACCCGGACAATACGTTTGTAGAAAATTGTATTCCTGGGGATGACAGCGCCGGGGTGCCGGAAGAAGAGTGTGGGGATATTGACCGTGGTTTTTGTTCTGGTGACCTGGTTCCCGATACGCCCGTAGATGTTGGTGGTATGCCTAGTCAATGCCCTTCAATAATTACTAGAGTAATCAATGATGAGGAGCATCAATATTCTCCACCCTGGACGAACATCCTCCGGGCTTCAGGGCCAAGTGTTTACCGTTCGAAGATTACCCAGGGGCAGAAAGACAGAATGTTGGGTGTTTTCCTGGGGCAGTTGCCACCGGTCGGGCATCCTGAAGGGCCGAATAGCCCTTTTCAACCTAACTTTTCGGTCCTGTTAGCTAATAGTATGGATGCTGGTGGTTGTAATGATTTCAGTGATGTTCCCTCAACTTATTTATACAGTTGGTCCAACGTTAATTTGGTGAAAGTCTTTGAAGACGAAGTAGCTGCTGTGCCAGTATTTCGTGGTCGGCTCCGCTACGAGGCGATTAACGTACTTCCTCCTCTTTTTTCTGAAGTAAACACTGGTAGCAGCTACATCTTTGATGGGCGTGTTCGCAGACCTCTCTTTGAGGTGAATCGAGGCGGATCGATTCAGTTTCATTTTGATGATTTCAAAGGGGGGTGTTCGGAAGAAGGGCTCTTATTTGAAGAGAATATTAACCTCAAAGACATTGTTGCCCTTTTTAAACACCTGACGGGGGAGGAAAATTTAGAATCTCCTTACCTCAAAGTTGCGGCTGATGTGAACAACAGCGGCAGTATCAGTGTCGCCGATATTACCAGCTTATTGCGCAGGGTTTTGGGAGAAACCGAAGCATTTGAAGTCCCGGATTTTAAAATGCTTCCAGCGTTAGCTTTCGTTTCAGACGAAGCTTTCGCTGCAGCCTTTACCGCTGATCCCTTTACGGCAAGTTGGAATTTTCAGGAAACGGAATATCGTTACCTTCAGGATGAGCATTATTCCAGTTACCTGGGGAATAGCTTAGAACCAGGTGGAATGCCAAACTTATCCAGTTTTAAGCATCAATTTCCCAGTAAGTATACCCAGCACAGCGAGGCGATGTCGTTCAAAGTCGTTGAGTCTGGCAACGTCTTTCAGCAAGACGAGGAAAAAAATAAAATTGGTGAAACGGTTGATTTCTTAGTCGACAATCAGTCGTCCTTCAATCAGGCGAGACGTAAAGTCCGGGCAAGCATCAGCCTCGCACCTGGTCAGCAAATTGAAGCGCTTCTGGTTAAGTTCGACCGGGAGTACCGGCCGGAAGCAGGCGGGCTTAGGCTAGAAAGTATCAGGCCTGCCCCTGAGTTGCCAAAGATTTTTCAAAGGGAAGATAATGACGCGGTAAATATTGCTTCTAAAAATACAGCAGGGCACCTGTTCTCGGGCAAGGAAGGCGTCGTTCTGTATCCTAATATGAAGTCCAGAACCAGAGACGCTAAATTACTTTTCGAGGTCGACCTGGAACTTAAAAGCGGTGTCACGGAAGAGGATATTATCAATTTCCTGGGAGATATTGAGTTCTGTTCCGGCACAGAAACACTTTTAAGTTTAAACGTTCTCATTGAGGGTCTTGACCCAGAAGTGGTAGATCGTTCGCCTGAAGAACCTGTGTGTATTGTATATAATCCGGTCAGAAACGGTAACTTCACCTTTGAAATTATCACAAGTCAAAAACAAAGTGTAACTTTAAACGTCTGTGATGCCTTTGGCAACTGTAGCTCCCGTCAAGTTAAAATAGACGGAACTGGTACAACGGAAAAATTTGAAGAGAATATTTCTGGCTTAAACAATGGAACAGGCTACTTCTGGATAACGGGTGAAAATTTCTCGAAAACAGGAATAGCAATTCTTAAATAAACCCGTAAAGAACGCCAAATCAATAACGGGCGCAAGCCAAATTGTCGCTTTTTGTTCCTCCTTTGGGGGCTAGGCGGCCATAAAAGCGACAATTTGGTTTGCGCCCTCAATAACTGTCCTGGTTGAAACGCCACGAGACCAAGCTGTAAATCGGACAGTTCTTGATTTGGCTTTCTTAAGGGTTATAAATTGATTAGGCAATAAATTGACAAGTTCTTTGAAGGGAAGGGTGCATCAACGCTACTTCTGCCTTTAGAGCTTGTTAGGGGAATCAGGAAACAAATTCCCCAATAATTTCTTAGAGATTTTATAGTTTTAGTATTTAAAAGTTTGTCGGAAAATCTGATTTCCTGACAATCCCCACGGTTTTGTCAGGAACAAACATTTTTGAACAACACAATTGAGATCATTATGCTTCGTGATTACACGAACCGTAGCCGTGAATTTATCGGCTTAACTAAGAAGAATTTGGGCTTGCACCAAGGTGTATGTCTTTGGCTGTGCTTTTATTTCTTGTCACATACGGTTTCCGCTCAGGTTTTTCCTTTACCCGAGCAAAATCCTGAATGGATATTATCTACTAACGGGCTGAACGGGCCTTCCGAAGAACGGTTTGACCTTACCGGTGAATCCCTGACAATCCGGGGGGAAGAATGGCCGATAGTTCAGCGAACTTCTACGGTAGACTTTTTGGGGATTATCGACACAATCGTTTCTCCGATCGGGGCGTACTTCGTTGATGGCGATAAGGTTTTTTTTAAGGAACCAACGTTTGGCTACGAAGGCTTACTCTACGACTTCTCCGCCGAAATTGGTGATGTTTTCTTTATTATCTCTCCGGCTACGTTTGCTACTGATTCGGCAATGGTAACCGTAATGGACAAAAAAGTAACCACCTGTAGTGACGGAACAAGTGCACGTACCCTCTTTCTTCGCCTAAACGACTTTGAGTGCAATTTAATCTGGCAGGAAGGCGCGGGCGAAATAGTACACCCCTTCATCTCGGATCGGTGTGTCTCCGTGAATTGCGACGTTGTTTACGAAGGCAACAGGCTATCGGTAGACGGAAAGGAAATCGTAGTAAGCGAAGAGAATGATTGCTTGACTTCAAGCCAGTCTTTGCCGAACAGACCTCAAACGACCTTTGACCTGTATCCCAACCCTGCCTACTCCGGAACCATTGATCTTGTCATCAAAGGACTTGCCAATACAAGAAACCTCATGATCGTAACGATCACTAATTACCTCGGGCAGAGCGTAAAGCAATGGCAGGGCATGATGCATAACGACATCAGCACACGGATCGATGTACAAGGCCTTAAACCAGGTTCTTACTTTGCTGTTTTGCAGAATGGTGATGGGTTGTCACTTATCAGGAAGTTTGTTGTTATAGACTAGTGGTCTGATTCATTTTGGTACTTGCGGCGCGGCAAGGATATGGGCGCGGCCGCAGGTGCAAAGTAAAGGTTTACGGGTTGGCTGTCTAATCTGTCGCGTTCAGCCCGTGGTAACCTCACCCCATCCCCTCTACCGTGAGGAGCCTTCCAGGTCGAGTTTACCCGGCCTGGGAGGCCTCGACTTAGGGGTTGCCGAAGAATAATGTATTCTGGCGAAAATGAGTGATCGCGCTTCCAGTTTGATTTGATGACGCTGAGACATAGCCATAGCTACGTCTCAGTGGCAGCAGATCAGACTGGGAGTGGGAGCACCATTTTTTAGACGGATAGATTATTCTTCGACAACCCCTTAGATAGTGCTTGTCGTTTTATGCAATGTTATAAGCTAAAGCATCAACCTCCCAAAAAGTACCCATGCGCACCCTACTCACTTTGCTCCTCATTAGCTCACTTTGCACCTGCGGCCTCGCCCAACAAACCTTCTCCGGCTGCGTCACCGACGAAATCGGGGACTCGCTCATCGGCGTTTCTATCCTGGTGAAAGGAACAACCATCGGTACCGTTACCGATCTGGACGGCTGCTTCTCGTTGGTGAGCCCGACGGATTCCGCAACCCTGGTGATAACCTATACCGGCTACAAAAAAATAGAGGTAAGGACTACCGGTAATAAGCGGCTATTAATTGGAATGAAGCCCATTGTTTCAACGCTGGAGGAAATAGTCGTCAAAGAATTCCGAAAACCACTTATTGAAGCGGATCGTACAACTTCAGGCAGCACATTAACCTCAAGTGAGATCCGTAAGTTAGGGTCAAGAAAAATTGCTGCACATCCCTCGGCTGCACGGGGTTCTTCAATGGAAGCTGACTACGCCACCGCCATCAGCCCGGAGGCCGCCACGGCCACCACACCGGGCATTGCCGCCGGCCAACTCACCGCCGGCGAAACCAACGACTTCAGCAAATGGGAGCTGTGGACCGACATCAGTCAGGAAGACCTCGCTGAATTCCGCGACATCTGGGCGTTTTACCCCGACCACCGCTACGCTACCCAACTCACGTTTTCCAACGGCCGCCCCGCCGTGGATGTACCCGTCAACCTCCTGGACCGCTCCGGAAAGACCGTCTGGACCGCCAGAACCGATAACCGTGGCCGCGCCGAACTCTGGGCCGGAATGACGGCCGCCACCACCGAACCGCAAAGCCGCTTCACACTGTCCGCCGAGGTGGAGGGTAAAACCTATACCATCCCCACCGCAACGGCGTTTCAAGACGGGCTCAATACCCTCGAACTTCCCTTTAGCTGCCAGCGCCAAACCGCCGTAGACATCGCTTTCGTAGTAGATGCAACCGGCAGCATGGGCGACGAAATCCGCTACCTCAGCAGCGAACTCGCCGACGTAATTGAGCGCACAAAAGCCAAACTCACCGACGCGGACCTGCGGACTGCCGCCGTGTTTTACCGGGACAGCTCCGATGCCTACGTCACCATTAACGCTGGCTTTACCGGGGAAGCCGCATCGACCGTAGATTACGTCAGCGCCCAGTCACACGCGGGTGGGGGAGACCACCCCGAAGCAGTGGATGCCGCCTTACTGACCGCCGTTGACTCTTTAGACTGGCGGAAGGAAGCCGCCGCCCGTTTGTTGTTCCTGGTGCTCGATGCGCCGCCCCACCAGGACGAAGCCAGCAAACTACGGCTGCAGGAAGTAACCCGCAGTGCCGCCAGCAAGGGTATCCGGGTAATTCCCGTAGTTTGCTCCGGGATGTCAAAAGACGGAGAGTACCTGCTGCGTTCCATCGCCCTGGCCACCAACGGCACCTACGTTTTCCTGACCGACGACAGCGGCATCGGCGGCAAACACCTCGCCCCCACAACCGATAGCTACGACGTAGAAAAGCTCAACGATCTCATGGTCCGTGTGATCGAACAGTTCAGCCAAACCGAAGCCTGCGATGACCCCGTTGACCTTAGCCAGCTCGACCAAAACGTGCGCCAAAAAGGAGACCTGAAGATCAAAGCCTTCCCGAACCCTACGCCCGGCCCCGTCACGGTTAAGCTGCCCCGCAACAAAGGAATACTTCAGGTTTTGGATATGAACGGCAAGCTTTTACGGCAAATTGAAGTGACCAGCCGGAGGCAAAAGCTCCAACTCGACGGTCTTGCCGCCGGGACCTACATATTAAGGTATACGGACGGGGATGATGGGGGAGTTGTGCGAGTAGTCGTCACCAAGTGATTGTGGCGGCTTGGTTGTAGCGACTTACCGGAGGCAGCTCGCTCCAATAAAGGCCACTCACTTCAGCCTTGTCTCAACCTGGCGGTTCTGAACTTCTTCTAATTTATTTTGCTTGGCGGTTCGGCACAGCCGAACCGCCAAGCAAAATAAATTAGAAGAAGTTCAGAATTCTCCCTACCTTTGCGGCCTTAATTAAATACATTTCCTAATGTTTGCAATCGTAACCATAGCCGGTCAACAGTTCAAAGTAGAGGAAGGTCAGGAGATCTTCGTCCACCGGTTAGAAGCCAACGCTGGTGATTCCGTCAGCTTTGACAACGTGCACCTCACCTCTGGTGATGCCGGTGTCTCCGTTGGCACGCCGAACGTAAAGGGTTTCTCCGTAGGGGCAACCGTCATTGATCACGTGAAAGGCGACAAAGTCGTCGTCTTCAAGAAGAAGCGCCGCAAGGGGTACCGCGTAAAGAACGGTCACCGCCAGCAGTTCACTAAGATCAAAATTGATTCCATCGCAGGCTAGTCACGGCCCGCATTAACCTAATAAGCAAGTAGCCCCGGGTTCAACTGCTACTCCCATTTTAATTGTTTTCGCCGCCGTCATGATTTCAGCGAAAACAAAGGGAGCGATAGCGGACGACTTTTTGCTGAAAGCATGACTTCAGGCGGTGAAAACAATTAAAATAAATTATCATGGCACACAAGAAAGGTGTAGGTAGTACCGATAACGGCCGCGACAGTAACAGTAAGCGCCTTGGCGTAAAGCTCTTCGGCGGTCAGGTTGCCAAAGCAGGCAACATCATTCTCCGTCAGCGCGGTACCAAGTACCACCCCGGCGAAAACGTTTACATGGGTCGTGATTTCACGATCCACGCCAAAGTAGACGGCAACGTTTCCTTCCGTAAGAGCTACCGCAACCGGATGTACGTATCCATCGTACCCGACGGCGCAGCAGCTCCTGTGGTAGCAAAGCCGGCTCCTAAGAAGAAAGCCGCTCCAAAGCCAGCTCCGGCTCCCAAGCCAGTTGCTAAGAAAGCCGCTCCAAAGCCAGCTCCGGCTCCGGAGCCAGTTGCTGAGAAACCAGCTCCAAAACCAGCTCCAGCGCCTAAGCCAACTCCGGCTCCGGACACGACGGTACAGGCAGCTGCGGCTGTTCCTGCGGCAAAGCCAGCTCCGAAGAAAGCTAAGTCTTCTAAGATCGTACTGCCTTCCGGCAAGAAAATCAAGCAGGACGACCTCACTGCGGTAGAAGGCATCGGACCGAAGATCTCCGGTTTGCTGAACGGGATCGGCGTCGTAACGTGGCGGGAACTTTCTGAAACTCCTATTGAGAAGATTCAGGAAATGCTCGACGCGGCCGGCCCACGCTACCGTATTCACAACCCCGGTACCTGGCCAAAGCAGGCCGGTCTTGCTGCGGACGAGAAGTGGGCAGAACTGGAAG
>CAYWMW010000063.1:0-18072 GCA_964458975.1 uncultured Lewinella sp.
CCCATTACTAAACAACTACCGTACTAAACAACTATTAGTACCTTCGCCCCCAACCACCAATATCCACAATGAACGTTCTACTTCTAGGCGGCGGAGGCCGCGAACACGCCATGGCCTGGCGCCTTTCCGAAAGCCCACTTTGCGAAAAGCTTTACGTTGCTCCGGGCAACGCTGGCACCAGCGATTATGCGACCAATTTGGCGATCAACCCTAACGATTTTCCGGCGGTGAAAGACGCGGTGGTCGGTAACAATATAAGCCTGGTGGTCTGCGGCCCCGAAGAGCCACTGGTGAGGGGGATAAAGAACTTTTTCAAGGACGACCCGGAGCTGAAAGACATTCGTTTCATCGGCCCCGATGCGGAAGCGGCACAGCTGGAAGGCTCCAAGGCCTACGCTAAGGAGTTTATGGCGGAGTTTGATATTCCCACCGCAGGTTATCGCCGCTTCAACGGAGAAAACCTGGAAGAGGGGTTGGCCTACCTCAGCAACTGCGCTACGCCGATCGTGCTGAAGGCTGATGGCCTGGCGGCGGGCAAAGGGGTCGTGATCCTCAACGATTGTGGCGAGGCCAAGGACGAACTTAAGGCTATGCTGGACGGCAAGTTCGGCGACGCAGGCAGCGAAGTAGTGGTCGAAGACTTCCTCGATGGCATCGAGTTTTCCGTCTTCGTTATTACGGACGGGGAGGATTACCGGGTCTTACCGGTAGCGAAAGATTACAAACGAATCGGGGTGGGGGATACCGGGCCAAATACCGGCGGCATGGGCTCCGTTAGCCATCCACCTTTCGTGGATGCGGAGATGATGGCGAAAGTGGAGCAGCGGGTAATTAAGCCAACGTTGGCAGGCATCCAGAAAAGAAACCTCGATTATAAGGGTTTCATCTTCATCGGTCTCATTTCGGTAGACAACGAGCCCTTCGTGATCGAGTACAACTGTAGGATGGGAGACCCCGAAACGCAGTCCGTAATGGCGCGTTTGAACTCGGATTTCATGCAGCTTTGCCTGGAAACGGCCGACGGTGAAATCGGCAGTGCCGTGGTGGATATTGAGGAGCGGCAGGCGGCTACCATCGTGCTGGTCAGCGGTGGTTACCCCGGCCCTTACGAGAAAGGAAAAACCATTCGCGGCATCGACGACGTAGCCGGCAGTATGGTGTTTCACGCAGGCACCAAGCGCAACGAAGCGGGAGACATCGTCACGAACGGCGGGCGGGTCCTGGCCGTCACCAGCTACGGCGATACCTTTGAGGATGCCCTGGCCCTGAGCTACGAAAACGCTAAGAAGATCAACTTTGATGGTAGCAATTTCCGGGGAGATATTGGGTTTGACTTATAGGGTGTTTTCCGGGCGCGGCCGCAGGTGCCAGGTAAGTTGAAGGAGAGAGGTTGAATTAGCCTTGTCTGCCCCCCTTCAACTTTCCTTGCACCTGCGGCCGCGCCCAAATAGCTGAAATGGGGTAGGGGCAAATAAGCCGGTAACCGCAAACCATTTAAAATATACCTACCTTCCGCTTCGGAAAAACACCGTATGCGAGCCGGAAAACTTCTTCTGATAATCCTTTTACTGAGCTGCATCCGCCTGCCTGGTCAGGAGTTGCCACCGGTCATCTCCTTTGACCCCGACAACTACGGCGGCGGCAGCCAGAATTGGGGCATGAGCCAAAGCGAAAAGGGCTTCATCTACGTAGCCAATAACGAAGGCCTGCTGGAATTTGATGGCTCCGAATGGACGCTTCACCCCTCGCCCAATGAGTCCATCTTTAGGTCCGTAAAAGCGCACGATGGCCGGATATACACCGGTAGTTACATGGATTTTGGCTACTGGGCACCGGATGTGACGGGGCACCTGGTGTATCACTCCCTGACAACGGATGTGAAGAACAGCCTCTTGCCAGACGAGCAGTTCTGGAACATCATCCTGCACGAAAACCGCTTGGTGTTTCAGTCGCTCAACCAGTTGTTCCTGTATGACCTGGAAACGGAATCGATGGAGGTGATCTCGCCAGAACAAGGCATTTTTAAACTGTTTACCGGCCAGAGCGGGCTTTACTTTACGGACCCCAGTCAGCAGCTGTTTGAACTCAAGGCCGGGGAGGTGACGCCCGCCATCGAAGATGCTCCGGAGAACTTATCCGTTGTGCTGCGCTGGGAAATAAGGGAGGAGGTGCTGGTGCAATCCGCGAACCAGGGCTGTTTCGTACTGGACGAAGGGAAGCTAACCCCCAGCGCCCGGTTTCCTTTTTTACAGAACCGCCGCCTGTACAGCAGTACAAAACTGAAGGACGGAGGAATGGCTTTCGGCACCGTAGCCAACGGAGTCTACATCGCTGGCGCAGACGGCGAACTGCGGTATCACCTGGACAAGGTAGACGGCGTTACCAACAACACGATCTTGTCGCTCTTTGAAGACGAGCAACAAAACCTCTGGGTAGGCACCGATAACGGAGTAAGCTGCATTAACCTGGCCTCTCCTTTTCGGAAATCAATTGACGACACCGGCCAACTCGGGACCGTGTACGCCTCGGCAATTCATAACAACAACCTTTACCTGGGCAGCAACCAGGGGCTCTTCGTAAAGCGCCTGCACGGAGCGGATGCGCCGGCACTCATTCCGGGCACGCGCGGTCAGGTCTGGTCTTTATTCCCTCATCAGGGGAGCCTGTTGTGTGGCCACGACCGGGGAACTTTTCTGGTGGACGACGGCCGCATCAGCCCATTATTCTCCGGGAGTGGCACCTGGACGTTTTGCCCCGTGCCCGGCCGGCCCGATCTGCTCCTGCAGGGCAATTACTACGGCCTTTCCGTTTTGAAGCTGGAAAACGGGAAGTGGTCGTTCAGAAATAAGGTGGAGGGCTTTGATTATTCCGCCCGCTTCGTTGTCGCCTTAAGGGAAGGTGAAGTTTACATCAGCCACGAATACCGGGGTATTTACGGACTAAAGGTGGATGCGGATTACCGAAAGGTAACACACGAAAAGCTCTACGAACAGCCAGCGAAAGGTAAAAACGCGGGTCTGGTCGGCTTTCAGGACAGCGTGGTTTACTACTCACGGGAAGGTTTTTTTACCCTTCAGGATTTTGACTCAGGCTTCCTCCGCTCCGCGAGCATGGGGGAAGACGTTCATGCTGAGAACTACCTGTCCGGCAAAATAACAGCGGAAGACCAGCAGCTGTGGTTTTTTACGCGGGAGGGCATCAACCGTTTTCAGCGTAGTGCCCTGAGTAGTACCCTAAGTCTTCAGTCTACTCCCGTAGCGTCTGATTTGATCAACGCTAAATCAGGCTACGAGAACATTACCCACATTGCCGGAGATACCTTTTTGCTGGGGGTGGCGGATGGTTACCTGCTGCTGGCCTTGTCTTCCGTACCATCGCACGAGCACGAGGTGCTCCTCCGGCAGGCGCGGGCCTATTCTCCGGATGGGCCGCCCATTGATTTGCCTTTGGCCGCGGGAGGAGAGGTGCCGGCGGGTGCGCACAACCTGCACTTCAGGTTTTCGGTGCCTACGTACACTAAGTACTTCACCCCACGTTTTCAGCACCGGTTGCTGGGGCATGATGACGGTTGGAGTGCCTGGCAAAGCAAAACTACCCTTGATTACCCAGAGCTTGATCCGGGAAATTATACGCTGGAGGTACGCTCCTTACTGGGCCGAAGCACTTCAGAGGAGGTACTCAGCTATTCCTTCAGCATTCTCCATCCCTGGTACGCTTCCTGGTTTGCCATTGTCTTGTATTTTCTGGGAGCAGGGTTGCTTTTTTATTTTCTGCACCGGGCCTACACCCGTTATTTTCGCAGAAAGGCCCGGATTCAGCTTCAGGAAAGCGAACGTCGAATTGCCGCCCAACAACAGGAAGCCGAACTTGCCCTTAGCCAGCTGAACAACCAAACACTCCAGCAAGACATTGAGAGCAAGAACCGGGAAATGGCCCTGGCCACCATGAACCTGGTCAAGAAAAACGAACTGCTTCAGCAAATCAAAGAGAACCTACTGGCTAAGCAAGACCCTACGGCGAACATCAAGGAAGTTATCAGTACCATCGACCGTAACATCGATGAAGCAGAAACCTGGAGCCTGTTCAAAGAAGCATTTGAAAACGCCGACCGGGACTTCTTCAAGAAAGCAAAAAAACTCCACCCCGAGCTTACCCCGAACGACCTGAAACTTTGCGCTTACCTCCGCCTCAACCTTTCTTCCAAAGAGATCGCCCCGTTGCTGAACATCTCTCCGAAAAGCGTTGAAGTAAAGCGTTACCGCTTGCGCAAAAAGATGAAGCTGGAGCATGAAGCGGGCCTGGTAGACTATATTCTTGGTTTGTAGGGACAGGAGCATAAGGTTCAGGTAGCAGTATTGGCCACTACATGAACACTACACGACCACTACATCCGGTGGTTTTACCCAATGATTTAAGTTGGTCACATCCTCTTATGCTGGGCAATATCCACACGTTAACCGGGGTAAACACTTAGAAGCGGCCTTTGCTTGGTTTTTGTAGCGGTATGAAATGCGGCAGATTGCGTTGTGCTGTCTTAACTTTGCTATTGATCTTTACGGCGTTCCTTAGGCCTACTAAGGTGTAAACTGTCAAATTTAAAGTCGATGTTAAAAGAATTACTTGTTTGCCTACTCCTGTTGAGTACGGTTACCCTTTGCGGGCAATCTTTTGATCTTTCCGGTGTAATCAAGGATGCCGCCTCCGGAGACCCCTTAATCGGGGCGAGTGCCATCATCGTCAATTCAGACCCGATCAAAGGAACGGTCACGGACTTCGACGGGAACTTCCTGATTTCCAACGTGGCACCGGGTAGCCAACTTAAAATCTCTTACACCGGCTACGAGCCGCAGGTGTTTACGGTGCAGAACGCCGGCCCGATGCTTATCGAATTAGGCTCTGACGTGCAGGCACTGAGCGAAGTAGTCGTAATCGGCTATGGTACCCAGCAGAAGCGCAACGTCACCGGTGCCATTTCTACGGTAGACTCGGAGACCATCGACCAACTCAAGCCACAGAAAATTGAGCAGGCACTGCAGGGTACCGTTGCCGGGGTTAACGTGACCACGCAGTCCGGTGCTCCCGGCGCGGGGCTCAACATTCGTATCCGAGGGGTTTCCACCAACGGGCAGAATGCACCGCTGGTCATCATTGATGGTTACCAGGCCGACCTTAATACCATCAACCCAACGGACATTGAGACCATCACGGTCCTGAAAGATGCCCAGGCCGCCGTCTACGGTACCATCGGTGCCAACGGCGTGATCCTGATTACGACCAAGACCGGAGATAAGAACCAGCCAACCCAGGTGAGCTACAATACCTACTACGGTGTTCAGGAAACTTCCCGTTCGCTGGATATGCTGAACGCCACCGAATACGGACTACTCCTCAACGAAAGCTACGCCAACGGTGGGCAGGACCTGCCTTTCCCGAACGCGACCGGCCTGGGTTTCGGTACCGACTGGCAGAGTGAGGTCTTCGAGACCGCCCCAATCGTGAGCCACGACGCCACCATCTCCGGCGGAAGCGACAAGATCACCTACTCCATCAGCGGCTCGCACCTCAGCCAGGAGGGTATTATTGGGCGCGAAAAGTCAAACTTCACCCGCAACACCGCCCGCATCTCCCTCGGCGCAGACCTGACCGAACGCCTGAAACTGACGACCAACGCCATCTTCAGCAACATCGACCGGGACGCACTGGCAGAAAATGGCCTGGGCGCGGTACTCTTCAACGCCCTCAATGCACCGCCGACTTTGTCCCTCCGCGATCCCAACGGAGCGCTCTCCCTGGTCCCCAACACGCCGGGCCTGGGTATTGAGGTCATCAACCCCGTTGCGCAGATCGAGAATACCTTCAACGATTTCGACATCAACAAGCTCAACGGCCAGGTAAGCCTGGATTACAACGCTTTTGAAGGCCTCACCCTCACCGGCCGTGTAGGCTTCAACACCTCGAACAGCGAGGGCCGCACCTTCAACAAACAGGTCGACTACGGCGGCAAGGTCTTCGACATCACCCGCAGCTCCGTAGCGCAGAACGCCATCAACGATAACAACTACTCCTTCGACCTCTTCGGTACCTACCAGAAAACGCTCGGCGGCAACCACAACCTGACCGCTACCGCAGGTACTACCATCTTCCGGGAGCTGGGCAACGGCCTGTTCGCCACCGGCTTCGACGTGCCGAACAACGATTGGGAGTTCGCCGACATCTCTTTGGCACTCGGTACCAGCCCCGACGGTGCCCGCGATGTAGGGTCTTTTTCTTACGACGAGCGCCGGCTCTCTTACTTCGGCCGCGTTCAGTACGACTTCATGGAGCGCTACTTCCTTACCGCAATGCTGCGCCGCGATGCTTCCACCAAGTTTGGCCCCGAAAACCGGGCGGCGCTCTTCCCCTCCTTCACGGCTGGCTGGATTGCTTCCGACGAGGCCTTCTTCGGCGAAGACGGCCCCATCGATTTGCTCAAGTTCCGCGCCAGCTACGGTATTCTGGGCAACGACCAGATCCTCAACAACGGGTTCATCGGCACCCTGAGCGGGGAAGCCACCTACGTCTTCGATGGTACCCTGACCAACGGAACGGCCATCGGCGCGCTACCCAACCCACTGTTGCAGTGGGAGGAAGCCAAGAAATTCAACGTCGGTTTTGACCTCGCGCTGCTGGACTATAAACTGAACATCACCGCCGACTACTTCATCAATACACGGGACAATCTCCTGATCTCCAACATCCCCGTTTCCGGTATCGTCGGTACCTCCGCGCCCGGCGGAGCTGCGCCAACGGTAAACGCCGGTGCGGTGCAGAACAAAGGCCTGGAGCTGGCCATCAACTACCAGCAACGCTTCAGTAAAGACGTGAAACTGAACCTGAGCTACAACATTACCACCCTGGACAACGAAGTATTGGAAGTCAACAACGGTACGGGCTTCATCGAGGGCGGAGCCTTCGGCGTCGGGCAGTTGGCGCCTTCCCGCATGGAAGTGGGCCAGCCGATTGGTTACTTCTTCGGCTACCAGACCGACGGCCTCTTCCAAAACGCTAGCGATGTAGAAGCCCACCCCTCCCAGTTGGCCCTCGGTGCCGCCGCTCAGCCCGGAGACATTCGCTACGTAGACGTCAACGGAGACGGCGTCATCGACCCTAACGACCGGACCAACATCGGTGATCCGATTGCGGACCTGACCATGGGCTTCAACGTTCAGCTCAAGGTGAAACGCTTTGACTTCCTGGCCTACGCCTTCGCTTCCCTGGGCGGAGACATCGTGAGGAGCTACGAACGGGCGCTCTCCGACGTGAACCGCCTCGATTATTACCTCTCCCGCTGGACGGGGGAAGGCACCAGCAACGAAGTGCCCAGGGTGACGACGGCGGCCACCTCCAACGGTGTTTTTTCCGACTTCTTCGTCGAAGACGCGTCCTTCCTGCGGCTGCAAAACCTGCAGGTCGGCTACACGCTGCCCTTCAAGGCGGGCCCGCAACGGAACTCTACCTTGCGGCTCTACGTGAGTGCCAACAACCTGTTCACTTTATCTGATTACCGGGGCTTCGACCCCGGCGCTTCCAGCGGAGCGCCCATCGGTGGTGGTATCGACTACGGTTTTTACCCCATTGCCCGCACTGTACTCTTCGGTGCTAACCTCAGTCTCTAAACATTAAGATCGGGCCAGGTGGCCCTCATCCCCAGGAATTTCCTCGATCATGAATACAAGAAATCTCTTTTTAACCCTCGCGCTTCTGCTCATCGGTACTTCTGCCTGTGAAGAAGACTTCATCGGCCGTCCGCCGGTGTACTCCATTGACTCCGAGAACTACTTCAACGCGGAAGCCGACTATCGGAACGCATTGATTGCGGCCTACGATATGCTACAGTCTAGCTACCTCAACGTAATGCTCGGCGAGATCGCCTCCGACAACACACTTGCGGGCGGCGAAAGTGCCGTAGACGTCATCGGGATTCAGCAGGTGGACGACATGATTCACACGCCGGTAAACGATCAACTTCAGAGCATCTGGAACTGGATGTTTGCTGGGGTCAACCGGGCGGCTTACCTGCTGGAATTCAAAGACAAAACGGAGTTTGCGGGCAAAGACCAGATCATTGCCGAGGCACGGTTTTTACGCGCTTACTACCAGTTCGAGCTGGTGAAGTGGTTCGGGCCCATCCCGCTTAAGGGCGACGAGCGCTTTGCGCTGGGCGACGAGACGAGCCTGCCCCGGTCTTCCGTGGCGGAAGTTTTTGCGGCCATCGAGAACGACCTTGAACTGGCCATCCCGGACCTGGCGGTGAATGCGCCGCAGACCGGCCGCGTCACGAAAGGTGCGGCGCAGGCGCTGCTCGGCAAAGCTTACCTCTACCAGGAAAAGAACGAGGAGGCCGCTACGGTTTTGCGCGCGGTCATTGACGGCGGAGCTTACCAGTTGCCCAACGATTTTAACGACATCTTCGAGCAAGTTGGCGAAAATGGCCCCGGTGCCGTTTTTGAAGTGCAGTACTCCGATGCGGAGGGCGCGGGCTTCGGTTGTTTGCAGTGTAGTGAAGGCAACGTTGCCGTTGGTTTCAACGGGATTCGTAACCATACCGGTCCGTTTTTTGACAGCGGATTCAGCTTCAACGTACCGACCCAGGGCGCCTTCGATGCCTACGAACCGGGAGACCAGCGCCGTGATGTCGCCATCCTGGACATCGACGCCTGGGCGGCCGAAACCGGGGCCAGCTTTGGCGTTGGGAACGAACATACCGGCTACTACAACCGTAAGTATATAGCGCGGAAGGGCGACTCCAACATCGGAGATCAGAACCTGACCAACCCCAATAACTACCGAGCTATTCGGTACGCAGACGTCTTACTCATGGCCGCTGAGGCCCTGAACGCGACGGGTAACGACGAGCTCGCCCGCGATTACCTCAACCAGGTGCGCCGCCGTGCTTTCGGCGATATGGACCACGACATCAGCGCCAGCGGAGGCGCATTACGCGAATTCATTCTGGCGGAGCGCCGCCTGGAGCTGATGGGGGAGGGACATCGTTTTTTCGACCTCGTTCGTACGGGCGCGGCCGCAGGTGCAATAGACGGTTTTGAAGCAGGGAAACACGAGCTGTTCCCGGTCCCGTTTCAGGAGATACAGTTCAGTAACGGGAACTGGAACCAGAACCCCGGTTACTAAATGTAAGGTTTTGTCGTAAGTAGATAAACCTATCTTTCACCTGCAGCGCTTTTTAGCATAAAGCATTCAGCATTTAGCTCGCCAACTGAATGCTTTATGCTAAATGCTAAAATCTGGCCAAACTGTAAAAGAATATGCATCTATTCCCCAATTTCACATTGAAACAAAAGACATCTTTTGTGCTTACTGTTGTTAAACTATCGAAAACCATTTCGGTCATGCCTACAAAATATCTTTTCCTCCTTCTTTTCTTCGTTGGCCTAACCGCCTGTGACGACGAGCAGATCCTGCCCGCCCTGGAAGAAGCCCCGGTGCCCACCGAACTCTCGTTGGCCATCACAATGGATGCCGAAAACCCCGGCGAGGCAACCATCACTCCCGGAGGGCGTGGTGTAACCCTCTTCTCCGTAGACTTTGGGGACGGTAGCGCGGTCGAAGAACTCACGATGGGTGCCTCGGTGAACCACCGCTACGCCGTCGGTGCTTACACCGTCACCCTCGTAGCCACCGGAATCAACGGCGCTACCGCAACGATTACCGAACAGCTAACCGTAGAGGCCCTACCGCCCCGCAACCTGGTGGTGAGCATCAGTGGTACGGCGGGCAATACCCTCTCCGTAGACGTATCCGCTACGGCGGAGTTTGCCGACGGCTTCCACGCTTACTTCGGCGACGTAGCCGACGAAGTACCCACCCCCTTTCAGGACGGGGAAACGGTGAGCCACGCCTACGCCGCCGCCGGCAACTACGACGTCCGGGTTGTGGCCCTCAGCGCAGGCATGGAGACCTCCCTGGAAGAAACCCAAACCGTAACCGTTAACACCGGAGACAACGCCGTCGTCTTGCCCCTCAACTTCGAGAATACCGACCTCAACTTTGCCTGGGGTGGTTTCGGCGGGGCCAACCCAGCCATAGTCGCAAACCCGGACGTGGCGGAAGGGAATATGAGCGCCCGGGTGGTTGAACTCAATAAAACCAGTGGCTCCGAAGTTTGGGCCGGCGCCTTCATGCCGCTCGAAGGGCCGGTGGACTTCTCCGCTTCCACCAAGATTTTTGTCAACGTATGGTCTCCCCGCGCGGGCATCCCCGTGATCCTCAAATTGGAGGATGCCGTGGATGCGGACATCTTCGTAGAGCAGACCGCTACCACTACGGTAGCGAACGGTTGGCACCAGATGGAATTTGAATTCAACGGCACGGGGAACCTCACCCTGCCCTACGAAAAAGTAGTCATCTTCTTTGACTTCGGAACGGCGGGTATGGACGAAAACTTCTACTTTGATGACATCAGCCTGGACCCCGACGGTAGCGGTGGGGGAGGAGGAGGAGGTGGCGGTGATGTCCTCGCCCTACCGCTCGATTTCCAAAACACTACCGCAACCTACACCTTCAACGGTTTCGGTGGCGGCAACGCCGAGGTTATTGACAACCCTGATGCAAACGGAACTAACACCAGTAGCCGAGTCGCCGCTCTCACCAAAAATGCGGGTTCTGAAGTTTGGGCCGGTGTATTCATCGACGTTGCCGATGCGATCGACTTCAGCGGCGGGCAGACGATGAAACTCAAGGTCTGGTCTCCGGTAGCCAACGCGCCCATCCTGCTGAAGCTGGAAAACCCAGACAACCCTGATGATAACGTAGAAGTAACCGTCAATACCAGCGGTGCCAACGAGTGGGAAGAACTCACGTTCGACTTTGCGGGCATCGAGGCATTCCCGAACATCAAACGGGTAGTACTTTTTGGCAACTTCGGTACCGCTGGAACGGGGGAGACCTACTACTTCGATGATATCAGGAAGGAGTAAGTCGGCGGTTTGCAAACGATGCAAATGCCCATCCATCGCTTTTTATAACTTTCTATTGCACCTGCGGCCGCGCCCAAATTGTTACGCTCCGCTAAAGTGCTTCGCCCTAAAGAATTAGGTAAACTATCAATCATGCAACGATTACTTCTTCTTACAGCCCTGGCTTTTCTCTGCTTCACCTGTGGCCAGGAAGACTATACTTTTGGCGAGATTACCGCGCCGCAAAATCTGGTGCTGGATGCAGCCATTTCCGGTGAATCTGGCGCTACTCCGTTCGGTGATGGCAGCGGGCAGGTAGTCTTCACCGCTACCGCCGATAATGCGATTACGTATCGCTACGTTTTCAGTGATGGCAGCGAAGAAATTTCACCTTCGGGCCAACTGACGAAGCGTTTCAACCAGGTTGGGGTAAACACGTACACCGTTACGGTAGTCGCCTCCGGAACGGCGGGCGTGAGCACCACCGCCACCACGGAAGTGACGGTGGAAAGCACCTTCAGCGACCCCGAAGTGCTGGACTTCCTGACCGGCAACGGCAGCAAGACCTGGTACTGGGCGGCCGACGAACCCGGCCACCTCGGCGTAGGCCAAAACGACGACAATGCGGAGCAGAACTTCTTCGCCAACTTCTACCAGGCCGTTCCCTTCGAAAAAGACGGCGCCGACGAAAGCCTCTGCCTTTACCAGGACGAACTGGTGTTTTCCCGCGATGGCGACGCCCTGTTCTTTCAGCTGAACAACTTCGGCCAGACCTACTTCAACGTAGGGTACGAAAGCGTTGCCGGAGGCTCCGCGGGCTTTGATTTTTGTTATGACTTTACACCGGCTGAAGCTCCGCAACTGGTGCAGCTCGCTCCGGCCGAAAGCGTAGTCGTCGATAACGGAGTGCCCGGCCAGACCCGGGGAACCAACCTGGTGTTTACCGACGGCGGTTTCATGAGTTACTACATCGGCGCAACGACCTACGAGCTTATTTCTGTAACGGCTAACCGACTGGTGGTCCGTGCCGTTCAGGGCAATAATAATGGCCTGGCCTGGTACCACATCTTCAGCTCCACCAAGCCGACACCGGGCGGCGGCGGCGGAGAACCGGTCTACGACAACCTGGTATGGGCGGACGAATTCAATGCCGACGGTGCTCCGGATGCCTCCAAATGGAGTTACAACATCGGCCGGGGAGATAACGGCTGGGGCAACAACGAAGCACAGTACTATACCGATGATGCGGACAACGTTCGGGTAGAAAACGGCTCACTCATCATCACCGCAAAGAAGGAGCCTTTTGGCGGCGCAGAATACACTTCCTCCCGCATAGTGACAGAAAATAAGTTTGAGTTTACTTACGGCCGGATCGACATCCGCGCCAAGCTCCCCACCGGTGGCGGCACCTGGCCCGCCCTCTGGATGCTGGGCGAAGACTACGCTACGAATACCTGGCCCGGCTGTGGAGAGATCGACATCATGGAGCACGTCGGGAACCAACAAGACCGGCTCTTCTCTACGCTGCACTTTCCCGGAAACTCGGGTGGAAACGGCGTGACACGCGCCATTGAAGTGCCCGGAATTTCAACGGAATTTCACACCTTCTCTGCGATCTGGTCTCCCGAAACGATTCGCTTTTTCGTGGACGACGAGCTTTACCACACCTTCGCTAACGACGGCAGCTTGCCGTTCAATAGTGACTTCTTCCTGATCTTCAACGTTGCCATGGGAGGTAACTTTGGAGGAGATATTGCGTCTGACTTTGTGGAGTCTTCCATGGAGGTCGACTTCGTCCGTGTTTACCAGTAGTTATTGTTTCTACTAACTGCTACATACCATTTCGTTCTTTAAATTTCAAAAACTTGATTCTATGCGATTATGCTATACGTTATTAATGTGTTTGTTCCTGTCCGTAGCGGCAGTGGCGCAAACCACCATTTTCAATTTTGAGGGTGACGCACCCGCCGTTATCGACTTTAACGGTTCCACCACCACTTTTGTCGATAACCCTGACGTTGCCGAACCAAACATAAGCGCCACCGTGGCGCAGAACACGATTGTGGCCGGGTCGGCGTTCGGGGGGGTCAAGTTCATCAAGCCGGTGGACCTCGCCAACGGCAAAATCTTTACGATGCTGGTGTGGTCTCCGATAGAGAACCTACCGGTGCTCCTTAAATTCGAGGGCGGTACCGGGCCCGACATCGAGCGGGGGGATACCTTCATCGGCCCGGCCAACAGCTGGCAGGAACTCACCTTTGACTTCAACGACGAGGCGGATGCCAGCTTCGCCGAGATTGTCGTCTTCATGAACTTCAACGTCGTAGACACCGAAGACCGGACTTTTTTCTGGGACGACCTCATCCAGGGCGGCGGCGGCGGCGGTGGTACCGACGCACCTTCCCCACAGACTGCGGCACCGACGCCGGTGGACGCCGCCTCCGAGGTGGTTTCCGTTTTCAGCGATGCCTACGACGACGTGATGATCGACACTTACCGCACCCCCTGGAGTGTGGGCGACCTGGTCGACACCATGATCGAGGGCAACGCCACGCTCAAGTACGAAAACCTGGACTTCGTCGGTATCGAAGCGACGACCAACCCTATCGACCTGACCGCCGCCGGCGTTAGCGCCATGCACATAGACTACTGGAGCGCAAACGGAACGTTCTTCGGCGTAAAACTGGTCGACTTCGGGGCCGACGGTGTCTTCGGCGGCGAAGACGACGTAGAGCACCAGATCGACGTTACTTCCGGTCTTGTTCAGGGAGAATGGATCGGGCTAGACTTTGCACTCGACGACTTTACGGGCCTGACCACCCGCAGCAACATTGCACAGATCATACTCGTGGGGCAGCCCTCGGGGGCTAACGATGTTTACATCGACAACATCTACTTTTTTGCCGGGGTGCCGTCCGTACGGCAAATGGACCTGCCGGTAACCTTTGAAGAAGGGGACGTCGACTACGGTTTGGCGGACTTTGCCGGCGCATCCTCCATGTTGGTCCTCGACCCGGACGACGAAATGAACATCGTTGCCCAGACGACGAAGAACGCCGGCGCGGAAACCTTTGCCGGGACGACGCTGACTTCCATTAGCGGCGGCTTCGAGGGCTTCGCGAACCCCGTCCCGCTGGCCGAAGGGGCCAGCACGATGTCCGTAAGGGTTTGGTCGCCGACCTCCGGAACGCCCGTGCGGCTCAAGGTGGAAAACGTAAACGACCCCGGTATCAGCGTAGAAGCGGAGGTAGTTACTACCGTCGCCGCCGCGTGGGATACCCTCGTGTTCGACTTCAGCAACCAGGCTCCGGGAACCGCAGCCGTAGACTATACCGCCGTGTACGATAAAGCTACTATCTTTTTCGACTTCGGGACGGTGCCCGCCGCGGACGCAACGTACTTCTGGGACAACGTCGAGTTTGGCGGTACCGTAATCATGGAAGAAGTCGGCCCGATGACGGCCGCTCCGACCCCTACCGTAGATGCCGCTGACGTGATCTCCCTGTTCAGTGATGCTT
Source organism: uncultured Lewinella sp. (assembly GCA_964458975.1). Lineage (GTDB taxonomy): Bacteria > Bacteroidota > Bacteroidia > Chitinophagales > Saprospiraceae > Neolewinella. The sequence continues at coordinate 14,474 of CAYWMW010000063.1, forward strand.
ACGACGACGTCACGGTGGATACCTACCTGGCGGGCTTCAGCGTAGGAACGCTTACCGATACCCTCCTCGAAGGCAACGCTACGCTGCTGTACCGCGATTTGAACTTCGCCGGTATCGAGACCATCGGCGACAATGCCATCGACCTCGAAGCAGCGGGAATGACGCACTTGCACCTCGACTTTTGGTCGGCCAACAGCACCACCTTCCGCACTAAGCTCGTAGATTTCGGCGGTGACGGATTTGGCGGAGCCAACGCCGATACTGAGTTTGAGATCCCGAACGACCTGCCCCAGGGCCGGTGGGTAAGCGTTGATTACCCACTGACCGACTTCGCCGGCATGAACCAGTCGGACATCAACCAGCTCATCATCTCCAGCGCCCCCGCCGGCGCGAGCACGGTCTACATCGACAACATTTACTTCTACCGCGGGGAAGTGCTGGGCGCCCAGATGGACCTCCCGGTTACCTTCGACGAAGAAAACGTGGACTACGGTCTGGCGGGCTTCGGCGGCGTAAACTCCGAAGTAGTAGCAGACCCGACCGACGCGACGAACATGGTAGCCCGGTCTACCAAAACCGCAGGTGCGCAAACCTGGGGCGGAACTACGCTGACGTCCATCTCCGGCGGCCCCGACGGCTTTGCGTCGCGCATCCCCTTCAGCGCTGATGCCAACATCATCACCGTACGCGTTTGGTCGCCGACCGCCGGAACGCCCTTCTTGCTCAAGGCGGAGCAGACGGACGACCCGAACGTAAGCGTGGAAACCTTTGCCAGCACTACCGTGGCCGAAGCGTGGGAAACCCTGACCTTCGACTTTACCAACGAAGCGCCCGGTACGGCCGCGATCAACTACGACGCGGTGTACGGTAAGCTGTCCTTCTTCCCCAACTTCGGTACGAGCCCCACGGCGGACGAAGTGTACTTCTGGGACGACATCATCTTCGGAGACGGCGGCGGCACCGGCGGCGGAGACGACGAGCCGATGACCGCGGCCCCGACCCCGACCCGCGCCGCGGAGAACGTAATCTCCCTGTTCAGCGATGCTTACACCGACGTACCCGTCGATACCTGGCGCACGGACTGGAGTATGGCGGACCTTACCGACATCGAAATTGAAGGCAACGCAACCAGGAAGTACACCAACCTCAACTTTGTGGGGGTAGAAACCATTGCCAACCCCATCAATTTGACCGAGGCCGGCATGACGCACCTGCACATCAACTACTGGACACCGAACATGGACACCGTACGCGTAAAGCTGGTCGACTTCGGCATGGACGGATTCGGCGGCGACAACGATACGGAAGCAGAGCCCGTCTTCATGACCACCAAGAACGAGTGGGTAACGTTGGAAATTCCGCTGGAGGACTTTGCGGGCATGAACCAGACGGACATCAGCCAGCTCATCTTCTCCGGCCTGCCAGCAGGCGCGGGAACGCTGTACATCGACAATGTTTACTTCTTCAAGGACATCATGGACGGTACCGACACGCCCGTAGTCGGCCTGCTGGAAGCCTTCCCCAATCCGGTAAACGAAGCGGTAAACATCACCGCTCCGGTTCGGATGAACGAGCTGACGCTGTACAACTTCAGCGGCCAGGTTGTCGGCAACTGGGCGCCGAATGCCGAACGCTTCGACGTAGAAATGGGCCACCTGCCCGCCGGCTACTACGTCGCGCTCGTCAATACTGATGAAGGCTCGATGACGATTAAGCTGGTGAAGCAGTAGGCTTCATATTTGCATTGCTCAGGCTTTAACCGAGCTTGGAAGCGGTACCGGGGGGAAGAACTTCCGGTGCCGCTTTTTTTTTAGGGCCTTCGGTCTTAATAATACTTCCCACCCCACCACTTCTTCAACCGTTCCAGAATACTTCGCTCCGAGGGGTTATCGGGTTTGGGGCGGAAGAAGGCGGTGCCGCTCAGTTCGTCGGGTAGGTATTCCTGGGCCTTGAAGTTACCGGGGTTGTCGTGGCTGTAGTTGTAATTTTTGCCGTAATCCAGCTGCTTCATGAGTTTGGTGGGCGCATTGCGCAGGTGCAGGGGAACGGGTAAGGTGCCGGTCTTCTTAACGGCGGCCTGGGCTTCGTTAATGGCGACGTAGCTCGCGTTGCTCTTCGGGCAGGTGGCCAGGTAGGTTACGGCCTGGCTGAGGATGATGCGGGCTTCCGGGTAGCCGACCATCTGGGCGGCCTGGGCGGCGGTGGTGGCCATCAGCAGGGCGTTGGGCGAACCGAGGCCGATGTCTTCCGAGGCCGAGATGATGAGCCGGCGGCTGATGAACTTTACGTCTTCGCCTCCGTCAATCATGCGGGCGAGCCAGTAGACTGCGCCGTTGGGGTCTGAACCCCGGATGGATTTGATCATGGCCGAGGCGATGTCGTAGTGTTGCTCCCCGGTTTTGTCGTAGCGGGTCATGTTTTCCTGCACGCGGGCGGAGACCCATTCGGCGGTCAGGGTAATTTCTTTGCCGTCCTGGGCTTCGTTGGTAACCAGCTCCAGGAGGTTGTAGAGGCGGCGTCCGTCTCCACCTGAGTACCGCAGCAGGGTGTCGTAGTCTTCCACCGTTACGGCTCTTTTAACCAGCACGGCATCCTGCGTCAGCGCCCTATCTACCATGCCCTTCAGCTCTTCTTTACCTAGTGGTTCCAGGATGTACACCTGGCACCGGCTGAGCAAAGCGGGGATGACCTCGAAGCTCGGGTTCTCCGTCGTCGCGCCGATCAGCGTGACCACGCCGGCCTCTACGGCACCCAGCAAACTGTCTTGCTGGCTCTTGCTGAAGCGGTGAATCTCGTCGATGAAGAGGATGGGGGAGGCCCGGTCAAAAAACTTGCCCCGCTTCGCCTTATCGATGGTCTCGCGCACGTCTTTCACCCCGGAGTTGACCGCCGAAAGCATGTAAAACGGCACTTCCACCTGGTTAGCGATGATCTTGGCCAGCGTCGTTTTGCCCACCCCCGGCGGACCCCACAGGATGAAACTAGGCAGGCGGTTGGTCTCCACCGCGCGGCGGAGCACGGCACCCGGGCCGACCAGGTGGGTCTGGCCAACGTAGTCGTCGAGGGTCTTGGGGCGCATGCGTTCGGCTAGTGGTTGCATGAGGAAGGGGGCAAAGGGGTAAAGAGATAAAGGGCGAAACAAAGATATAGTAGCCTCGGGTACCAGAGGTGAAATTTTCGTTGCGACAATTTTTGTCGAAGCGGGCCGCTCGGTCACTTCTGGTCAGGGGCGAAGCGGAATCAAAGCTCAACTTGCCACAATTTTGAAAATCACCTGAAGTGACCGAGTGTACTATAGTTCGTTGGGCCTTTAACCTTCTTCCTTTCTCGCCTTTCCTTCTTTACTAAATGGGCGCGGTCGCAGGATGCAAAGAGTGTTCCGGGCTCCGGTCTCGGGGCTATCCAGCCCTCCGAGCTGGCAGGCCGGTCGCGGTCCGGAAAACGACGCTCTTCGTCTTTCGGCTCGAATAAGCCCAATGGCAACCCAAACCATTCCCAAACTACAACGTTCGAACCACAAGACCACCGAACCACCGAACCACAAAACCACAAAACCACCGAACCACCGAACCACAAACGTTCCTGTCGCGCTACCGACC
>CAYWMW010000064.1:0-17998 GCA_964458975.1 uncultured Lewinella sp.
CGTTTTGGTGGTAGAAAACCGTCACGGGTGATCATCGTCAGGTTTAACAGCCTATCTCTAAACCTCCCCCTGCACCAGCGGCCGCGCCTCAAAAAGAGCTGTGTTAAAAAAGATAAATGCTGTTAGCAGCTTTTACGCCTTCCCGGTCGTTATCAAATGCGATTCGTTGTGGAATAGGGAAAAAACAGAAGGCTTTCCTCTTTAAATTTTGCGTAATCTGACGGCACTTGCCAAAAGTTTTGCCGTTAAATAATGCGGGTTTCGGGTCCTCCAGCGAAATTTCACTAAATTGCAGCCCGGTTAGGTTTTGCCTGCCGGAACGTTCGATCATGTTTTAAGAAAGTTTATGCGGCTATCTACTTCTCTACTCACGTTTTTGTGCTTCTTCTTCTGCGCGTCTCTTTTGGGGCAGGTAACCCTCAGGGGCACCATCTCTGATGAAGACACCGGCGAAACCCTAATCGGTGCAAGTGTGCTTTCTAAAGGAACTACTACCGGTACCGTCACCGATATTGATGGCAGCTGGGAACTTACCGTTTCTGGCCTCCCCACTATTTTGCAATTCTCCTACCTGGGCTTTGCCACCAGGGAAATTGAGGTTACCTCCACCGATCAGGACCTGAAGATCAGGCTCGGCGCAGACAACGGCACCACCTTCGAGGAAGTCATCGTCACCGGCCAGCGCATCAGCGATAAGCAGCGCCAGTCTGCCCTCACGATGGAGAGCCTGGACGCGATCGCCATCAAAGAAACCCCCGCCGCCAACTTTTACGACGGCCTCGGTAGCCTGAAAGATGTAGACCTGACCTCGGCCAGCCTCGGCTTCAAGATCGTGAATACGCGCGGTTTCAACTCCACCAACCCTGTTCGTTCGCTACAAACTATCGATGGCGTAGACAACCAGAGCCCCGGCCTCAACTTCTCGCTGGGCAACTTCCTCGGTGCCTCCGAACTGGATGTAAACCGGGTGAACATCATCGTCGGTGCCTCCTCCGCCTTCTACGGCCCGAACGCCTTCAACGGCGTAATTGCCATGGAAACCAAAGACCCTTTCCTCCAGCAGGGCCTCTCCGCCCAGCTTAAGGTGGCCGAGCGTAACCTCCTCGAAGGCGGATTCCGCTACGCCAAAGCCCTCAAAAATAAAGATGGTAAGGAGTGGATGGCCTACAAACTGAACGTATTCGGCTTCCGGGCTGACGACTGGGTGGCTGATAACTTTGATCCCGTTTTTGAGACCGATCTCGGCGTCAACAACCCCGGTGGCTTCGATGCCGTAAACCGCTACGGCGATGAGGCGGATTCCGGGGCAGATTTCACCAGCGTCCTCGGTCTCGGGGAGATTCGCCGCCGTGGCTACGAAGAAGAAGACCTGGTGGACTACGACAGTGAAAACCTCAAAGTAGGTGCCGCCGTACACTTCCGCCTTAACCCGGATAAAAGCCTGGAGAGTACCGAACTCTTACTCGCCAGTAACTTCAGTACCGGAACAACCGTTTTTCAGGGAGACAACCGTTTCAGCCTGAAAGGCATCCAATTTTACCAGCACCGCATTGAGTTGCGCAATCGGGATAATTTCTTCCTCCGCGCCTACGCTACCCACGAAGATGCGGCGGACAGCTACGACCCCTTTTTTACGGCCCTCCAGCTACAGGAGCTGGCCAAGTCGGATGCCTCCTGGCGAACGGATTACCGTAACTACTGGACGGCCTTCGTAACGCCCCAAATTGAAGCCCTCGAAGGCTTCCCCAACTGTCTTTCCCTGCCAGCAGACCAGCGCTGCTCAATCGCAGAATTCCGCCAGCAGCGCCGCGATTTTTATGCCAGCGATGCCGTAACCAGCCTCCTACCTGGTTTTCACGCCGAAGCCCGCACCGCAGCAGAAACAACCGGCCCGCTAGATCCCGATGCCGTTGATTTCTTCGAGCCGGGAACCGCGCGTTTCCAGCAGGCTTTCGATAGCATCACGAGCAACCTGATCGGGCAGGGCGGTACCCGGTTTTTTGACCGCAGTGCCCTCTTTCACCTCCACGGTGAGAAGCAGTTCAAAGGTGCCTGGCAACCAAACGATAAGTCTAGCCTGGACCTTACCCTAGGTGCCAACTACCGCCTCTACACCCCCAACAGCCAGGGAACCATCCTGCTGGATACCGCGGGGCGTAACATCGATACCTACGAATACGGCGTATACGGTGGCGGTACGATGAACATCGATAATAAGTACCGAATCTCCGCCAGTTTGCGGGCCGATAAGAACGAAAACTTCAACTTGCTGCTCAGTCCGGCGGCAAGTTTCGTTTATACCCCTAATCAGAAAACTACCCTGCGGGCATCTTTCAGCTCCGCGATTCGCAACCCTACACTCAACGATCAGTACCTTAACTACAACGTTGGCCGTGCGGTCCTGCTGGGTAATATCGACGGCGTACAAGACCTCATTACGGTGGAAAGCCTGATTGACTTTCTGAACACAGGAAATGCGGATACAGTAAGACGTTTCGACGTTGCCGCCATCCAGCCGGAACAGGTGCGCACCTTCGAGGTGGGCGCGCGTACTACGGTGGGTGAGCGTTTGTTCCTGGATGCAACCTATTACTTCAGCCGCTACACCGACTTTATTGGCTTCAACCTCGGGGTTCGGGCAACGGTGCGCGATCAGTCTCCGCCCAGTGGCGTGCAGGCTTTCCGCGTAGCCGCCAATGCGCAGGACGTGGTGACTACGCAGGGCTTCAGCATCGGGGCTAACTTTTACTTTGCTGACTACTACTCCCTGAACGGAAACTACAGCTGGAACGTCCTGAATACCCAGACGGATGACCCCATCATTCCGGCGTTCAATACCCCCGAGCACAAGTTCAACATCGGTGTTTCCGGGCGCAACGTTCCGCTGACTCTGTTCAACCGGCCGGTGCAGGACTTTGGCTTTGGCATCAACTACAAATGGGTGGATTCTTTCATCTTTGAGGGTAGCCCCCAGTTTACCGGGCCAATCCCCTCCTACGGGATGTTGGATGCTCAGCTCAACTTCACGGCAAAGAGAATCAACACAACTTTTAAGTTCGGTGCTAGTAACATCTTGGACAATCAGGTGTTTCAGGTGTACGGAGGCCCACGGATTGGCCGCCTGGCTTATGTTTCGGCCACTTATACCTTCGTCGATAAATAACTTGCTTTTAAATTTCGTTCAATTAACTCAAATTTCATGCGTACAAAATTTACCCTAATCATGGCACTGCTCCTCTCCGTTGTGAGTGGACTGCAGGCCCAGACCCGCTTCCTCGATCCTATGTTCGAAGTAGGTGCCCCCACCACTGAGGTTTACGGTGCTAACGTAGACGTTTTCCTCCAGGCCGTTAACAACCTCGAAGTAGATGTTTACCAACCAGCGGACGAAGACAGAGAGTCGCTGCGCCCGGTAGTTGTTGTATTCCCTACGGGCAACTTCCTGCTCCAGTACCTCAACCGGGGTGCTTTCGGTAGCCGGAAAGATTCTGCTGCGGTCACGATCATCAATGAGGTCGTAAGCCGTGGTTATGTTGGCATGGTTGCGGAATACCGCTCCGGATGGCTGCCAACTTCTCCCGATCAGGACATTCGTACTTCAACTCTTCTTCAGGCTGCCTACCGTGGTGGTCAGGATGCCCACACGCTGGCGCGCTACCTCCGCAGAACGGTCGTAGAAGACGGTAACCCGATGCAGATTGATACCAACCGTATCGTTTTCATGGGCCTTGGTACTGGCGGCTACGTTGCCCTTACCCACGCCTTCCTGTCTGACGTTGACGAAGTACTGGCCGACGAGCGTTTCTACGACGCAAACGACGTTCCTTACGTTGACATCGCAATCAATGCCGACCCACAGGGAACCCTACCCGCTGCTTTCCCCCCAGCACTCGGTGGTGGCCCGTCTAACATCCCCAACCACGTAGGTTTCAACTCTGAAGTTGCCATGTGTGTGAACATCGGTGGTGCACTCGGAGACATTGACTGGATGACCGGCGCTGAAGGAGAGCCCATCACCCTCGGTTACCACAGCCCGACCGACATTTTCGCCCCCTTCAGTTCGGGCAATGTTGTTGTCCCTACTACAGGTGACATCGTGATTCCTGGCGTAGCAGGTACGGAGTCTATTGTGGAGAAAGCCAATATGCTCGGCCTCAACGATGCCATCACATCCGCTAACGAAATCGCGCTTCCTTCTGTTTACTCCGACCTCAGCCGGGCGGTAAATGCAGTAAACGCACAGTACAAGCAGGTTGATGTAGATCTTTCCGCACTCGGGCAGGCTGCTTCCGTAGACCTCAGCCACGACAATATGTTCCCGATGTCTGTAGGCGATACACGTACGCCGACCGGAACGGTTAGCTCCCCTTTCAACTGGATGGACTCTACCCGGGTACGTGCCGAAATTACGGGTTTTAACGCTGCCTTCATGCAGGAACTGGACGCTAGCGAGGTGATCTCTAACGAAAGCTTGACTAACCCCAACGCCTACGATGGTGCTGGTGCCCGCCTGGTACTTGATACCATTATGGCGCACTTCCTTCCCCGTGCCTTCATCGGTATGGAGCTGGAAACTCTGGTGTCTACCGAAGACCTGATCTCCAATGGTTCTATTGGTCTAGAGGTTTTCCCGAACCCCGCCAACGTCGGCTTCACCGTGCAGACGGAAGCTGGTCACCCGATCCGTACCATCCGCGTGATGGACATGAACGGCCGCATAGTGGTTAGCCTCGACAACATCAACACTACTACTCAGTACGTAAACCGTGGCAACCTGCCGCGTGGTGCTTACATTTTGCAGCTGCACCTCGATGAGGGTACTACTGCTCGTAAGCTGATCCTGGACTAAGCTCCAGGAAAAGCTACCCGCTTACACTTGAAAGCCTCCATCGTTCTTTTGGGAACGGTGGGGGCTTTTGTTTTTGGGCGCGGCCGCAGGTGCCGTGGGAGGTTGGTTGCCCGGTCTTCAGACCGTGAAGGTTTTGTAGCCTTCAGGCTGCCACAAGGTATTGACCGACCTGAAGGTAGAGGAGCCTACACGCCCTGAAGGGGCGGGTAACCATCACTCTTTCACCCGAAACCGCAGCGCCCGCAAGCCATTAACAGACTGGAGGGGATCAAGCACCAAATCCTCCACTTCCCCATCGATGTAGCCCGCTTGCTGCAGGTAATTGAGGTAGTTTTCGTACTCGTCCCGGTCTTTATCGTTGAGGTAGACGATGCTGATCATATTGGCGAGGGTGAGGCGCTGTGCGCCCTGGTCGATGGTGGCTTTATCGATCCGCTTTTTGAGGATCTCGTAGCGGACGTTGTAGTCGCCGTCAACGTCGAAGCGCTTCTCGTCCATCCGGAACTTGATGTCGAGCGGGCTGGTGTAGGCGAAGATGAGTTGGGCCGTACGCAGGGGCATCGGTAGCTCTTGAGACAGGCGGGTAGTGAGGCGGGTGGCCTCACACATGTCGATGAGCTGCGCCAGGCGCAGGTTCCGCAGGTGTACGTTGCTGAAGTGATGATTTTTGAGCAAGCTCTGCCCGGCATAAATCTCATACTCGACGCCGTCGGTTTTGTACTTCTCGAAGTAGTGGGGGAGAGTTTTTTGTGCGGCCTGGTCGCGCTCGGTGAAAAATTCTCCGAGGGCACGGTTGAGACGGGTGACGCTTTCTTCATAGTCGGACCGGACGCGGTAGAAGAGGCCGAGGTCAATGTCGAGGTCGGAGAAGTAGTTCTCGGCCAGGTCCGCCAGTTCGGGATGTTGGCTGCTTAGTTCTTCGACGAGCGGTGTAAGCTGGAGGTGGATGAACTCGGCCCAGAGGATTTCGTGGCTGTTGTCAAACTGGTCCAGCTCGGTTTTCAGGTGAACATCAATCTGCAGCATGGCTTGCTGAATCAGGGGGAACTCGACGAACTCCGTTGCTTTGTTCAGCAGGAACCGCCCCGCCCGCATGTTATCGGATAAGTCCTGATAGATGGCGGCGTTGCGTAAGCGGCTACTGCCCACAATGTCGGCCTGGCCGTAGAGGGGGTAGACCTCCTTGAAGGCAATGACTTCAGGAGTGTCGGGTTGCCCCTGGTCTTGCCGTTCAAGGATGTTGAAAGCAGCTTCGGTAAAGCGCCACTCCACGCTGCTGTGGAGGCTGGTGTACTGCTCGCGCATGATGGCCTCGATGCGATTGTCGATGTATTCCCGGCTGCGCTCAACGGCGGTGCGGAAGAGGCCACGAATTTCCCGGAACTTGATCTCCATGAAGGCATTCACGCCGTAAACATCGGGGGAGCCGAGCTCCACCATACCGATGACGTTTTTTTGCTGATCGAGCAGGGGGGCTACCAGCAGGCTGCTTATTCCTTGTTTGACGAGTAGTTTTTCGAGGCGGGTCGTCTTGCGCAGTGCGGCGAGGTCATCAATCAAAACAACTTCCCGGGTGCGGAAGGCCCGGTCGTAGATGCTGCCACGGAAGGCTTCGTCCGTCAAACTGTCAATATCACCGCTGAGGAAGTTAAATTTTATGCGGTACTCGTGGTCGATGGTCCGGTTAGAAGGGTAATCTACTGCGGCCAGGCCGAGTTGTAGGTTTTTATCGTTGAAGTGTACCCTGGTGAGGTTGGCCAGTTCGCGTACGCGCTCAATATCGAGGATAGCGTCACGGCTGATGAGGCGTTGTTTGATCCGGCTCAGAGATTCTTGCTCGGTTACCTCAAAAAGATGAGCGATGTGGATGCCGTGAAAGGTGAATTTTTCTGGCGGTAGCAGTTTCAGCCAGAGGTCGGTATCGGTGATGTTGTTGAGTAACATCTGAATGTCTTTCCGGCTCAACTTTGGTAGGTCTCCGTTGACAACTACATCTATGTACTTCTGGTCCATGATCGGCTTGTAGTAGCGTTCCAGACCGGAGGTGGAGTCTGATACCGTAAGCATTGCTGAGGGGGTCATGTCTACTTCAACTTTATAGAACCGCTGTAAAATGAAGCAGCCAATAAAAATGAGGTGTCGGTTTCGGACCAGATCCAGTTCGCCGCCAAACGAGTAGCAGGCATTCTGAGAAGCCATGAGCCTTTGCATGGCTTCGCTAAGGTAGATAGGCGTAAAATGAAAAGGCTTGCTGAACTTAAACAATTCTGTTTCCCGCTCGGAGGGGGGCACGAGGAAGAGCATCAGCATATCGAGCAGGTCTTTATGCTTTTCCAGGAGACTTAGGTCATGAATGGGGCGGCGGAGTTCGGGGGCGCCCTCTGCTAACCTGACGACCTCGCGGGCCAGGAAACGGATGCCTGCGTCCTCAGATTTTACGAGGGGTTTAACTTTTTCAAGGATTGGTGCCAGGCAAAGCTCTGAAGGATAGGGCAGGGCAAAGGGGTTCATCCCGTCGGCAGTATGGCCGTCGGAGAAAACTATCGGTGCCTCCATTACATCGGCATTCTTGTGGAGGGTAATGTCCAGTTCCATGGCTGATAAACGCTTGGGGTTGGAGAAAGATTAGGGGAGCGGTGATTGGAAACCAAGATGCAGCATCCTATGCGATGAATTTTGAGGACGGACTTCTAACCTCTGCTCCCCAAGCCGTACATTTGTAGTTCGGTTCCAAGTAAAAACACCGCTCCCAAACCATGCCTTCTAACTCCCCCGGCACCCGCGACCGCGCCCCCAAAAACGACGATGGTACGACTCATTTTCAGAATGAGAGCCGCCGGCACGAGCACATTGCCCCGAAGGTGGAAGACTGGGGTATTTTTAAACTGCACGATAAGCGGGATGAGTTCGTAAAGGAGCTGGAAACGGCCAGCTACACCCGCCTGGTGGAGGAACACGGAAATAAACTGAACGACCTGCTCAGTAAAACCCTGTTCAGCGAACAGCGCCGCACCAAGGAGGAACCCTGGAAGGTGGACCCACCCCAAGAGCGCCGGTACTGGAAAAAACTGGCCAAAATGCTGGCCACCCACTCGCTGGACGAAGACGAGATGACCACCGCCGACAAGGCTGCCCGCAATATTCTGCAAAAGATTGTACACCGCTACGCCGACGAAATCGTTGGGCATTTCAAGATACCTACCTTCAAATTCGCCCGGCGCTTCCTTACGTTTTTCTTCGGCCGCTTGCTTAATGCAGCCGACGGACGCAGCTTCAGAAGCCTGTTCAGTAAGAATATTTTGCTGGAAGAGCGTTTGCTCGTGAAGGGCTACGTTGAGGAAGTCCGCGAACTGAGCAAACACGGGACAGTAGTATTTTGCCCAACCCACTTCAGCAACCTGGACAGCATCCTGATCGGCTACGCAATGGATCAGGTAGCGGGCCTGCCCGCCGTGAGCTTCGGCGCGGGCCTCAACCTCTACAATACCGGTTACACGGCCTACTTCATGAACCGCCTCGGCGCTTACCGGGTTGACCGGCGCAAGCGCAATCCGGTTTACATGACCACGCTGAAGACGATGAGCAAGCTCATCATTGAGCACGGCGTACCGAGCCTGTTCTTCCCCGGCGGAACGCGCTCCCGCTCCGGCGCATTGGAGACGAAGTTGAAACTGGGCCTGTTGGGCACGGCGGTAGAAGCCCAGCGCCAGAAATACGAAGACGGCACGCCGGGAAAAATATTTATCGTGCCCGTTATTCTGAGCTACCCCTTTGTGCTGGAGGCGCAGTTCCTGATTGAGCAACACCTGCTGAAGGAAGGGCAAGATCGCTACATTAAGGCGAAGGACGGCTTCCATAGTCTACGCTCCATCCTGAAGTTTATCTGGGGGGTGTTCTCCAAGGGAAACAAAATTACCATCGCCCTGGGCCGGCCAATGGACGTACTCGGCAACCGGGTAGAGGCCGACGGTAAGAGCTACAGCAAGAGCGGCCGCCACGTGAGTACGAGTGATTATTTTCGGAACCAACACGGCGAAATTAACCGAGACTACCAGCGCGAAAGCGAATACACCCGGATGCTGGGCGGGCACATCGTAGATCGTTATCACGCCGATGGCATCGTGCTGCCCAGCCATCTGGTGAGCTACGCCGCCTTCGGAATGCTGGAAAAAACTTACCCAAGCAACGACCTTTACGCCCTGCTGCGGCTGCCCGCTGAAGACTTTTATTTTGAACTCGAAAGCCTGCATTCCGTAGTCGGTCAGCTGCGCGACCGCCTGCTGTTGCTGAGCAAAGAAGACGGGGCCAAGCTTGCGCAGGAGTTGTACGACAGCCCGGAGGAGATCGTCCGGAAAGGAATAGAAACCCTCGGTAACTTCCACATCGATAAGCCACTACGCTACGATAAGAACGGCCGGATTGTGTGCGATAACTTCGCCATGTTGCACTATTACCACAACCGCCTCAGTACCTTCAAACTCAAGCGCTCCGTCAACTGGCCCGTAAAATTGGTGCGGGACGAACGGGTGGATGATGCGTTTTTTTCTGAGTTGAGGGCGGAGGATATCATGGATTGATGGGTATTCCCGTAGTATCGACCTTCAGGTCGATACGGTCCCCTCGACCTTCAGGTCGAGAAAGCTCCCTCCCCCCGACCTTCAGGTCGAGAAAGCTCCCTCCCCCGACCCTCAGGTCAAGAAACCTCCCCTCAACCTTAAGGTCAAGTATCAAAAGTAAACTAACCCTTGCGAGATTCTCGATCCAACTTCTTCAACCGCTCAATCCAAAGCTTTGCATCAGGGTAAAACCGCCGATCACGCCTTGCGGTAATTTCCTCCAGGCTCATTCCGCCAGTAAACGGATGATCTCGCCAATCGGTTACCAACCCGGCAACCACGGGGTTGTTGCGGGTGTAAGCACACGCTAGATCCAGGTGTTTTTCACTTCGGATAAAGCGATCCCGGTAGCGCGGTGCCCACAGTGGTTTGTTCGTTCTGCCTAGTTCCTGATTGATGTACCGGGCGCTTCCACCTTTGATCAGGTTCATTGCCTTCGCTACGTTAACGTAACCGGGGATGGGGTGGCCTGATGACCAGTGTGCCGGCAGTTGAATGCTGAAATCAAGTTCGAGGTGGGCATGATTTGACATTACAGAATAAGCGTAAAGCTCATAGTATTTGCCGTCGTACTTCTTGATGCGTTCTACGAGCAACTCGGCAGCGCGTGGATGGCTAAGCGGGTGAGACTGATCAGCATGACGCGCCAGGAGGCGGTCAAATTGGCGGTCGAGCCTGCCTTGGGCTTTCCCGAGTGCTCTTTGCCACCCAGGAAAGCGGTTAGATCGGATTTCTTGAAGTTGTTTTAAACGCTCCGCTTGGAATTTAGCCAGGAGTGGTTTGGGGACTGCATCTTCTACGAGCAGTAGAATAGAGAAGCTTGCGCCGATGGGGTGAAGGTGTGGTAAGTTTAAACGTCGGTAAGCCATTGTTTAAAATGGGTTTACGAGCGGACTTTGGGGCTGAGGGTTTGTTCTTTTTTGCACTGTAAAGTTAATTTTTATTTTATTAAGTTCAAAATGTTTTAAGCAGTGGGCGTCAAATAGTGCTCGGCCTGAAGGCCGAGGGGACCGTATCGACCTAAAGAGTCGATACTACGGTGAGCAATTAAACCATCCCCCAAAAACCCTGTTTCACTCCTCGTATGACCGCACTACTTTATACCGCAATCACCCTGGGCGCCGTAGCCGGAATGGAATTTGCCGCCTGGGCAGCCCACAAATACCTCATGCACGGCTGGCTCTGGGTCTGGCACGAAGACCACCATAAGCCGCACCACGAAGAAGACGGCTTCTTTGAGAAGAACGACCTCTTCTTCCTGGTTTTTGCCATCCCGAGCGCGACGTGTTACATCGTTGGGCTGAACGTGGAGGGCTGGTTTTGGCTCACCTTCGTTGGGGTAGGCATCAGTATTTACGGTCTGATTTATTTCTTGATCCACGACGTGTACATCCACCGGCGCTTCAAGTGGTTTAAGCACCTGGACAGTAAGTACAGCCGCGCCATCCTCCGCGCCCACGGCCACCACCACGCGGTAACCGAGAAGCACGGCTGCGAGAGCTTCGGCCTGCTGGCGGTAGACGAAAAGTATTACGGCAAGCGCTCTGAATGGGACAAGAAGGGTGATGACGCGGTAAAAGCGTAAATTGCAGCTGGGAATGGAAATGTAGTTTTGTAGTAGTGTAGTACTTGTAACAATGCTATATCACTCCAGGAACTACACTACTATAAAACTACATTACTACCGTACTAAACAATGGAAGACCGTCTCTTAGACAAGATCGCCCAACCCTTCAACCTAAACCTGCCCGAGCATGAGACCATGGAGCAGGCCATTGATGAGTTTCTACCAGCGGTGAAGAACTTTGGAGAGAAAGATTTGCAGGACGAGAACGCGCCCTTGTTCAACGTAGACTGGGTGAGCATGACGGATAAGCCGGGAGCAACCACGGTTAGCCTCCACACTTTCCTGCCGACCGGGGAGATTCGGATTTCTCACGACGGGGCAATGGACGGAATGGCCTATAATGTCCTCAGTTCCAACCGGGTCATTATTGGCCAGAGCCTGCACCGGGATGCCTTCCTCTACGAGTTGCAGTTCATGGACAACGATTTCCTGATCTTCAAGCGGCACGGCAACGAGGCCAACATCCAGAAGAAATACCTCTTTTACTGCCGGGAAGCCATCGGTACGCGGCTGGTCTGGAACGAAGCACTGGAAAAGCTGGTGGACAAATACCGGAACAATCAGTTTCCGTGGGTATTCGTTCTTATCGTTCTGGCGATTGTGGTTGGGGTGGTGATTTACTTCCGTTAGGGCGTCTGGGGGTTGGTGGGTGTAACCCAGTCCACACTCATCATGAATTTGCTACTTGCCGAGCCTCTATTCCCCCGGGGAGAGTGGGAATTTGTGTACCTCGTTAACTATTGAGTCGGCGGCGCGCCAACCAAACAGCTCGGGCGTACTTATCTTTGCCCTATGAGAAAACTATTGTTCCTCTTACTGATCCTTATCTCTTGCGGGCTTGGCGCCCAGACTTTTCGTGCGTCCTTGCTGGCGGGCGGGAACTTCAGCCAGATTGACGGAGATGACCTCTTCGGTTACCACCAGCTGGGGCTCAACGCGGGTATCCGGGTGGTGGCGGTGCTGAACGACCGCTGGCGGGTGGGGCCGGAGATCCTGTTTTCGCAGCAGGGTGCGCGGCGCAACCAAAACTCGGTCAACATCAGCCCGTTTGATCAGATTGACCTGACTACGCTGGAGATTCCGCTCATGGTCTACTTCAAAGACTGGCGCCTTACCGCCGAGGCGGGTTTGAGCTACCAGAACCTGTTCGACTATACCGTCATCAGCTCTGCGGGCGAAGACATCACCGCCGCTACGGAGTTAAACACGAACCTGATTGCCTTTAAGGCCGGAGTAACTTTCTTCCTGACGGAGCGGCTGGGCCTGAACATGCGTTTCTCCCGGCACATTAATAACATCGATGTGGACAACCGACTGAATACCTTCTTCAGGGGGAAGTCCGTCAGCGTACGCGCCGTGTATACCCTTGGCCGGGGAGAAGAAATTCCTCGCCCTAAAACCGAAGATAACCGATGATGATCCGAAGCTTTGCCGCCCTGCTCCTTTTAACCCTCCTTTGCACCTGCGGTCCCTCGCCCAAAAAAGAAACCGCTACGGATGCGCCCGTTGCTGCCCCGCAACAAGGCGTTTCTTACCCCTCCATCGAGCTTAGCCGGTTGGAATACCTGTTCGACAACGCTACCTATATGGACGCGACGTTCTACAACCTGCCCGTCTCCATCAACCAGAGCAGCCTCGATCAAATCCGAACTACCCTCGGGGGCATTGGTGTGGACCCCGCTACCATTGCGCCTAACTGCGCACCGGCCGGGCACATCTGGTTCCAGGTCAACGGCAAGAACATTGAAGAAGCAGATATTTACTTTCAGCAAGGCTGCGTCGCTTACGTATGGTACGAAAACGGCAAGCCTGCGTATTCCAACCAGATGACGGAGGCCGGTGCCGGATTCTACCAGAACATAATCAATTCGGTTAAGCAGCAAACCGGGGGAGGGAATTAGTATTTTGATTTTTTGGTGGCGCGCACGCAGGATGCAGGGTGAGGTTGAAAGGGGTAAGGGATGAAGGGAGTAAAGGGCATATTGCTATAAATGATTCGATAGGGAAGTCATCCCGTAGGGATTTAACACTAGTAACCCAAGACGAAACGCAGTGTAGTCTTGGGTTATTAGTGTATCCAATATGAAGAGCTGCACCGCGAAGCGGTGCCAGGCATAGCAGTGCTGGTTAAGGGGTAAAAGGAGGAAGGGGCGAAAGGCCGGTGCCTAATCAGGAATCCCCTCCTCACCCGCAAACCGCAGGTAAACGAGTACCCCAACCCAAGCAATAAAACTGCCCAGCAGAGCACCTGCGAAGATATCTCCGGGATAGTGCTTACCAACGTAGACCTGCGCCAGGGCAATTGCCCCGGCCCACACAAAAATCCCCCAGCGCCAACCGGAGGCTTTGTCCTTCAACCAGGTCAGCGCCAGCACCGTTGCCAGGGCAAAATGGTTGGTCGCGTGGTTAGACGGGAAACTCCACTTCCCACCGCAACTGACCAAAACGCGGGCCTGCTCCGCCACTTCAGGCTCTGCGCAGGGCCGCAGCCTGCCCACCCAGGGCTTGAGGACGTTGGCCGCAAGCTGGTCCGCCACCGCCATGATCGCACCGATGCAGAGCAGCAGCCACAGCGTCCGCCGCCAGCCGTAAGATCGGTAGAGCAAGAAGACCATGACTAGGTACAGCGGAATCCAGGTCGTCTTCTCCCGAAACACAGGAAGCACCGCATCCAGAAAAGGATTGGCGAGCGACTGGTTGATGAAGTGGAAGAGATCGTAATCCATAATATATTTGGAGCGCGCTGCCTCCGGCAGCAAGATTGGAGTGAGTTGCCTCCGGCAATGAAGCACTTCGGTAGCCAGCGGCGGCATCGAAAGCTCGCTCACGGAGTGAGCTTCCGCCGGGGCAAAGCTAAACAACGTAACTTCGCCCCGGCAAACGTGCTAAATTACTAGCATAACTTGAGGTTGGGCCAGAAGTGGCTATAACCATCCTCAATATTTAACGTTTTTAGCGTTTAGCATAAAGCATTTAGGTAAGCAAACTGAATGCTTTATGCTAAACGCTAATATCTAACGCTGCTGTTAAAAGCTTGTATTTACTTTCAAACTTCTACTTGGTAACTTACTAAAATCATAATCCCTTGCCCCTAAAGAAATCAATTTCAGGCTTCCGTGGCACCATCGGCGGTAAAGCCGGAACCAACCTGACCCCTGAAGACATCGTCGCTAACGTTGCTGGCTACGGCACCTGGCTCCTCCGCTCCGGAGCGGAACCTAAAGTTGTAATCGGGCGGGACGGCCGGCCCTCCGGCGCGGTAGTGACCGCCCTGACCGTCGCGACGCTGCAAAGCCTCGGCATCGACGTGATCGACTGCGACTACGCCACCACGCCCACCGTAGAAATGGCCGTAACGCACCATAAAGCAGGCGGCGGCATCATCCTCTCTGCCAGCCACAACCCGAAGGAGTACAACGCCCTGAAACTGCTCAACAGCAAGGGCGAATTCATCTCGGCGGAAGACGGGGCGGACCTCATCAGCATCGCCGAAGGCGGAGACATTACGTACTGCGAGGTGGACGACCTCGGCCTGCTGACGACGGATCAACTCGCGTTGTCCCACCACATCCAGTCGGTACTCACACATCCTCTCGTAGAGGTGGAGGCTATCCGCAAAGCCGGCTTCAAGGTGGTGCTCGACGCGGTGAACAGCGTCGGAGCCATTTCCATCCCGCCGCTCTGTGAAGAACTCGGGGTTACGTGTACGGTCATCAACGAAGAACTGAACGGCCAGTTTGCCCACAACCCTGAGCCCTTACCGGAGCACCTGGGTGACCTGATGAAAGCGGTGGAAACCCTCGGTGCAGAC
This sequence comes from uncultured Lewinella sp., assembly GCA_964458975.1. Classification (GTDB taxonomy): domain Bacteria; phylum Bacteroidota; class Bacteroidia; order Chitinophagales; family Saprospiraceae; genus Neolewinella. The sequence continues at coordinate 14,904 of CAYWMW010000064.1, forward strand.
CTCGGCATCGCCGTTGATCCCGATGTGGACCGCCTCGCGCTCATCGGCCCCGGTGGCCGGTGGATCGGGGAGGAGTACACGCTCGTAACGGTGGCAGACTACGTTCTTGGCCGGGAGCCCGGCCCGGTAGTATCCAACATGAGCAGCAGCCGCGCTGCGGCTGATATTGCGGCGAAGCACGGCCAGGAGTACTTTGCCTCCGCCGTAGGGGAAGTTAACGTTGTCGCGAAGATGAAGGAAGTCGGCGCGGCCATCGGTGGTGAAGGCAACGGCGGCATCATCGATCCTCGCCTGCACTACGGGCGGGACAGCCTCATCGGCCTCGCCCTCGTTCTCAGTCACCTGGCGACCTCTGGTAAGACGATCAACGAACTTCGTGACGGGTACGTCCACTACGAAATGATCAAGGATAAAAAGGAAGTGGATACGAGCTATGACCTTAACGGTGCCTTCACCCGCGTTCGCGCCAAATTCCCCGATGTCCGCACCAGCGATATTGACGGTTTGAAACTTGACTTTCCGGACGGGTGGGTACACCTGCGGGCCTCCAACACCGAGCCCATCGTGCGCGTCTACGCCGAGGCGGGGAGTAAGGAAAGGGCTGCGGAGCTGGCGGAGGGTATTTTAGTGGTGTTGTAGTTCGGTGTTCTTGTGGTTCGGTAGTCACCACCGAACCACCGAACCACCGAACCACAAAACCACCGAACCACCGAACCACTATTCCTCTTCCGGGTAAGCAATCCGCACCTGATGCACACTTTTCAGGAAAGAGCGAAACACCCCCCGGCAAGCTTCGAGTTCCTGGAAGGTGAGGCGGCTATCTTCCAGCTGACCGGAGGCGAGTTTGCCCCGGATGATGCCGTCGATCAGGTCGTAGAGGTCTTCCCTGCTGGGGTTCTTCAAGCTTTTGGATGCCGCTTCGGTGGAGTCAGCGAGCATAAGAATGGTCTGCTCCTTGGTAGCTGGCCGGGGCCCGGGGTAGCGGAAGTCGGCTTCTTCGGCTTCGCGTTCGGGGTGGTCTTTGATGTAGCTGCGGTAGAAGAATTCCGTACGGGTGGTGCCGTGGTGGGTACGGATAAAATCGATCAGGACGGGCGGGAGCTTGGCTTGTTTGGCCAGCTTTACGCCTTCGGAGACGTGGCCGATGATGATGGCGGCGCTTTCCTTGGGGTTGAGCTTTTCGTGGGGGTTTGGGCCGTTTTGGTTTTCGATGTAGAAGCCCGGGTTGGTGACCTTGCCGATGTCGTGGTAGAGGGCGGCGGTTTTTACGAGGAGCGCGTCGGCACCGATGGCGCGGGCGGCTTGTTCAGCCATATTGGCCACGTTCAGGGAGTGTTGCCAGGTGCCCGCTGCCTGCCGGGCTAGTTTTTCCAGCAGTGGGCGGTTCATATCACTCAACTCGCCCAGCGTAATTGGGGAGATGAAGCCGAAAATGCGTTCCAGCACCGGGATGAGCGGGATAGAGAGCAAGCAGAGGAAAACGTTGAGCCCGATCCAGGCGATGGTTTTGTAGTTAACGGTACTCCAGGTGCCGCCGCGCATCAGTTCCAGGCCGATGAAGCCGACAAAGTAAAAGGCGAAAAGTAGCAGCAGGCTCCGTAGGAACCGGCCGTAATCGCGCGTATCAATGTCCATCACGATCACAACGATGCCCGCCATGATGCTCAGGAATACGAAGTGGTAGCCGAGGGTAGTGAGGAAGCTCGCCGTGAGCACCACCGCAACGTGTACAAACAACGCCAGCCGCTCGGTAAAAAAGATGCGGATCACGATCGGGACGATGCAGAAAGGAACCAGGTAGGTGCTGAGGTCCGGGCTAATCTCCACTGTCCGGACCAGCAGGGCGTAAAGCACCAGCCACATCAGGATAAAAACCAGGTTTTTTAACCGGCCGTAGAGTAGCGGAAAGAAGGACCGGACGTAGAAAAACAGCAGTAAAACCACCAGGCCGATCTGCACGGCGTAGCCCCCGAAGACACTCCAGAAAGTAGTCTGGGTACTCAGGCTCTCGTTGTAGAGCCGGCGGTAGCTGATCAGTTGCTGGTCAATGTTTCCGGTAACTGTCTCTCCTCTTTTTATGATCGTTTCGCCCTGGCGGACGAGGCCGTCGTAGGGGCTTACCGCAGAGATGGCATCCGCTTTGAGCTTCTGGGTCAGGGAATCACTGTAAAAGAGATTATGGTTGAAGCGGTTCTCCAGGAGATCGAGCAGAAACTCGGGAGATTTCAGGTTGGTGTAGAAAAGGCTGTCTTGCAGCCAGGCACGGGCATCGCCGGGTGTACGTAACTGCGTCAGGGTTCGCTCCCGTTGTTCGTTGCCGTTCAGGATGGTGATGATGGTGGCCATTCCGTTGCTTTCGTCTTCGGAGCGGGCGCGGATGATGCCCTGGTTGTAGAGTTTGTCTAGCACCCTGAGCCCGTAGCGCCGGTGGCGCTCGGGGTTGCGGAGTACGTCACGGTTTTCGCCCCTCACCTTTGCGGAATCGAGACTGGTCTGAAATTCCTTCAGGAACTTGGAGCGGGCATCGCGGGCGATGTCCTGGTCCATCCGGTAGACGGGGTTGGCGGATTGCTCAATCTGTTTGAGTTCCGTATCCAGTGTTTCCGGGGTTTTGAGCACGGGGATATCGTACGGTGCTTCCAGGTTGGTGTAGCGCCAGGTTTGCCCCCGCTCGAACTCGAAAGGGAACTTCAGGTTGTTCGGGTACAGCAGGCTAATGGCTACGACCGCAGAGATGCCCAGCAGCCAGCGCAGCAGGCGGCGGGTGAGTTGAGAACGGGTATTGGGGGAGGAGGACTGGATGGGGAGTGGAGTGGTTTTGTGGTTTAAGATGTGTACACAAGCTTACGGGGTAGACTTCACGTTGTAAAACCCTCTCCCCCAGCCCCTCCCCAAACCGCCTTCGGCTGGGGAGGGGAGTAAACGCCGCTGCGGCTACCGCCTTCGCTGAATTGGTAGTAACCATCATTATTTTTACTTAGGGGTTGCGGAACAATAAGTTATCCGTTTAAAAAATGGTGCTCGCGGCCCTGATGGAGTTCGATCACTCATTTTCACCAGAATAACTTATTATTCCGCAACCCCTTATTGATAAT
>CAYWMW010000065.1:0-7517 GCA_964458975.1 uncultured Lewinella sp.
GGCAAATCTACGGCAAAGGGATTCGTTAATGCAAGTTTGTCGCAATAATTATTGCGACTTTGTTGCGATAGGCGAAATGTAAGTTCCCTCCTTCCAAAAACCTTCCCTGATCGGTTACAAACAGACAAGGCTCACTTTGACTACAGACGGCTATCCTTGTTACCACTGACAATAGCATCGGCCGGAATACGCAATAAATTTACGTTAATAATTTAAAAAAAAACAATATGTGTTAAAGTTTGCTTCATACAAGTCATTCCTCTAGAAGCTAACGTTATACTTGCACTACGGATACATCCCCCTTACACTAACCCCTTTTTAACACTCCATAAAATAAATTCATTTTCTAGCTGCTGCGCACGCAACAGCTATTTCCTTGTGGCCATCGGTCTTCAAGGTCACCAATTACCACTATTCTTATAATCAATTAATCCTTTTACAAAATGACTTTTAACAACCAGTCTTATACAATCCTCTTCGGCCTCTTTCTGCTCCTTTTTCTTGGAAGTTGTGAGAAAGACAACCTCGAGACCCCTTATTCTCCTAATACGGCACCTGTTCAAACAAGCTTTACCGCCAGTCCGGTAGGCGAAATTATTTCCCATACAAGATTCCTGAACGATGCGGAGCTGCTATCTCTACAGTCTTTGCCCACCATTCAAAATGGGCGAGGAGATATAAAATCATCTGACCAACAACTAATCGATTCGATACTTCAAACGAGAGCACTCATCGTTCAGATTGAGGAAAATAGACAGGCTTATACCTTCTATCATCGACACCCGAGAACGTACCAACTGTATAACTTTGTCTTTGAGCGAGTTAGCGGAGTGTTTACTTCTGGAATGATCTACGAAATAACACCAAGCTTGAATACTGAAGCCGCAATTAATAATTACAGCTGGACCAGTTTCCCTTTTGACGGCCTAATCAAAGCGCGACCACTGAATGATCTAAGCGAATTGTTTAAAAAAGATCTCGAAGATTGTTTTGAAATTCTTTTTAGCGGTAACTGGCGCCTGAATGGTTCTGGAGGTTCTGGAGGTTCTGGAGGAGGCACAGAAGGGCCAAGTGGCGGTACTACAAACTGGGGACCAACAAGAATTTCGACTGGAAACTTTCGCCTAACTTATCCAACTAATGGTGGTAATAGTGGTAATGGTGGTGGCTCTACTCCGTGTGTGACAGTAACCAACATGGTTGAGGTGTCAGCCCCGGTGTATAACAATGTTACACGGACCAACTACGTGGCAGTTATGGGCTATGATTGTAATGGAGATGGAAAAATTGACGAGAAAAGCATTATAAATGGTAAGGCAGGGCAGAAAAATAAAGATTGCAACGAGTTACTGGAAATTCTTGGATTATTATTACGGCCACTTTCTACTCCAAATCCATCTACACTTACGTATGAGCAAATTTCTGAAGCAACTTCAAAAACCAACTTCAACGAGACTGCGGTAATGGATATGATTGATCCAGATGCTTTTGAGGCGTGTTATGATAGTGGCACACAAGGGTCAATTTGTGTTACTAACCAAGTCATAGATTATTTGAATGGTTTGGACATTGAGCCTATTCAAGTACCTGGAACATCACTAACAATCACTACTAACTTTGACAATACTCCCCATGAGGCGTTATCGGTCTTTCTCAATGCCGCAGTAGCCGCTCATGGCAACGAATTTGTACTTCAAGCGATTGGTTTTGCTAACAGAAAGCTTAATTCGATTCCATCTGAGATTAGTCTTGACGAAGCCATCCTCTATTTTGCTAAGCTCGATCACAACGGAGATGGAGAGCTGTCTGAAGAGAAAATGATTGCTTTCCTTCATATTGCAAACACCGTTATTTCGACAGGCATCTCAGACTCAAGAGTTTGGAATAGACTAGCTGAAAACCCCGATCACACAACCGCCTTAGGAAAAGTTCTTTCAGATTACAACAATGATGAACCATCAATTGCAACAGCTCAACATTATGCTCTTGAGGCCATTGATGGAATAGATGCGTTTGATGGCGACCTAGAGACAAGAATACAGTTCTTCGAAGCACATATCGATTTTTTCGATGAAATCTTCACAGCAGACGCCGAGGATAGTAATCCAATTCTTTACATCAACTTAGTCTCAGATAAAATTGCAACTCTGTATAATTCAAACCCTGAATTTTATGAAGAAAATCGTGCCCTACTATATGCTAAAGCACTATACCAAGTGTTTTCTGAGCAAGTTCACATAGGTTTAGACTTGGCAGGTATGTTCCCTGCACTAGGAATAGGCCCAGATGCTTTAAATACGGTATTCTATACAGTTGAAGGCGAGTGGAAAGAAGCGGTGATGAGTTCCTCTTCTATGATACCTATTGCAGGACAGTTTTCAACAATTGCAAAGTATTCTGCTGCTTTTAATAATTTATCGCGTAAGGCAGTTACTGTCACTTGGGATTTTACTTCTAGAGCAGATGGGCTTGTAGATTTTGGAACAAAAAGTAGCTACAAAAAGCATTGGGGATTCGCCGGAGGAGCAGAAGTTCATGGTCATCACATCATACCAAAAGACGTACGGTTTGCAGATCATCCTCTCATTCAAAAAGCTGCCAGATCACAAGCAGCTGACCCCGCTAAACATCCTTTTCACATGCATGATTTAAACAACGGAATACCATTAAACGAAGTAAATCACCTTACAGGACATAATAGTACAGGTGGGTATAGTGATAGGGTACATGATGCACTAGAGGAAGCTGCTGGAAGGGTGGACCTGGACGATATCCCTGCTGAAGATGTTGCAAAAGCTATTAGAAACTGGCAGTCGATAATACGCTCTCGACTAGAAGACATGGTGCAAGCAAACGGAAATGTAGGAGATGTACAAATTCCTCCGATCATTTTTAACTAGATGACCGATTTTAGTTCACGCATTCATAGTGGATAGCATTAAGATAGTTGTACTATCTTTGCATACTATCCACTATGAATGTGTAAAACTTAGTCTAACTTTAATGTCTATGTTCTATTATTTTAACTCACATGATTATGGTACTGTCGGAAAACTAGATGGGACGAGTCAACTTTTATTAGATTTTTCTAAACTTGAAGATGGATGTCCACCTGAAACTTGCTTTCCACGAAATGTTAAGGCTAACTTTGATATGTGCCAACATATAACACCTTTTAAATTAGCTTTTCCTTCAACAAATTTGACAGACTTTTGCTCAACAGGACAGATTACTGCTTTTCAGAGAGTCGTTAGCCCTAAAGTGAAGGCCATATTTGATAGCTTTATAGGCCATAATGCTCATTTTTTTCCTGTTCACATCTATCAACAAGATGGAACTCGCCATGATTACTATCTTTTACATTTTCAGGAAAGCCTGTCAGAAGATTTTATTGACTTTGACAAGACGTTATATTCTATTGTTGACAATAGAGGACAAACTATTGATGAGGTAATAGGAAGGTCAAATATCAAAACGGATAAATCTTTGATACCGATGCTTAAAAGATTCCATTTTAAAGAAGAGAAAAATATACCTGATTTTTTCGTAACTCCTTTAAGAAGAGTTCATTTTCTTTCGGACAGATTAACCGATTATATCATGGCCGAAGAGTTAAAAGGATTATGTATATACAAGTATGATAATCGATCAGATTTAGGTATCAACACTATTCATGATGATAGACTTAGAGTCTACTAAAAAACTAAATTATTAACGATGAAGGTCTTTTGTATTCTTAGCATAAGTTTTATGCTTCTACTATGTTCTCCTCCTGTGACAATAACAGATGAAGATATGAGGGGAGAAAAAAAAATTCCTAGTAAAGATACATGTTCTTATGAAAACTATGGTTCTGTCAATAAATCAATTACCCCAGAGAAACTCCTAAGACTGATAACAGATAGAGCTGAAACACATTGTAAAAGCTTAGGTGGTCTTAACTTTGAGAAGACCCAAATTAACGCTTTTGAACGCCCTAATCCAAACGGAGGCAAACTTCTGCTTTGGAACGAGGTCGTATTTTGTAATTGTAGTGAATAAAGAATTGGTATGTCGCATACCTACAGCATGTGTGTGTTTTGCCCAAAGTCGGAAGATTAAAACACACTGACACTATCCTATTTCAAAAAATACCAAAAAACCACCCCTTCAAGGCCCCTACAACTCACTAGTAGAATGAAACTCCACCTCCGGATGATTATCCTTAGCCATCTGCAACGTCCACGCCGAATCAGCTAGGTAGACCAATCGCCCTTCCTTATCGTGCCCGATGTGCTGGCGGCGGCGTTCTTCGAAGGCCTTCAGCGCGGCTTCGTCGTCGCAGGTGACCCAGAGGGCTTTGTGCAGGTTGATGGGTTCGTACTGCACGGTAGCGCCGTATTCATGCTCCAGGCGGTACTGGATGACGTCGAACTGGAGCGCACCGACGCAGCCGATGATCTGGGCGTTGTCTACCGTGCGGGTGAAGAGCTGGGCGACGCCTTCGTCCATCAGCTGATCGATGCCTTTGGCGAGTTGCTTCGATTTGAGCGGATCGCCGTTGTACACCCGGCGGAATTGCTCGGGGCTGAAGCTCGGGATGCCCTTGAAGTGCAGCTCCTCCCCTTCCGTCAGCGTATCGCCGATCTTGAAGTTGCCGGAGTCGTAGAGGCCGACTACGTCGCCCGCGAAGGCCTCGTCCACCACTTCTTTTTTGGCGGCCATGAAGCTGGTTGGGTTGGCAAACTTCATCTTACGGCCCTGGCGTACGTGCAGGTAGTTCGTGTTGCGCTCGAAAGTGCCGGAGCAGATGCGCAGGAAGGCGATCCGGTCGCGGTGGCGCGGGTCCATATTGGCGTGAATCTTGAAGACGAAGCCGGAGAACTTGTCTTCGTTGGGCAGTACCTGGCGCTCCTCCGTTGGGCGGGGGCGCGGCTCGGGGGCGATCTGCACGAAGCAGTCCAGCAGCTCCTTCACGCCAAAGTTGTTGACGGCGGAGCCGAAAAAGACCGGGCTGATGGTCTGGCTCAGGTATTCTTCACGCTTGAATTTGGGGTATACTTCGTTGATCATCTCCACCTCTTCGCGCAGTTCGTTGGCGGCGTCTTCGCCGACGAGCTTGTCCAGTTCCGGGTCTTCGAGGTCATCGAATTCGATGGTTTCTTCGGGGCGGCCCTGTTTGTTGTCGGGCCGGAAGAGGACGAGGCGTTGCTCAAATATGTTGTAAACGCCCTTGAAACGTTCGCCCATGCCGATGGGCCAGCTCAGGGGCGTGCAGGGGAGTTGGAGTTTTTGCTCTACCTCATCCAGCAGGTCGAAACCTTCCTTACCCGGCCGGTCCATTTTATTGATGAAGACGATGACGGGGGTCTTGCGCATGCGGCAGACTTCGACGAGTTTTTCGGTCTGTTCCTCCACCCCTTTCGCGACGTCGATCACGACGATCACGGAGTCTACGGCGGTCAGCGTCCGGTAAGTGTCTTCGGCGAAGTCTTTGTGGCCGGGCGTATCCAGGATGTTGATCTTCTTGTCTTCGTAGTCGAAGGCCATCACGGAGGTCGCCACGGAGATACCCCGCTGGCGTTCGATCTCCATAAAATCGGAGGTCGTGCTCTTCTTGATTTTATTGCTCTTCACCGCGCCGGCGACCTGGATGGCACCACCAAACAGCAGCAGCTTTTCGGTCAGCGTGGTCTTACCGGCATCCGGGTGGGCAACGATGCCGAAGGTGCGGCGGCGGGCTATTTCTTGTTTCTGGTTACTCATGCGGGCGCAAAGGTAACTGTCGGCCCGGTCATTCAAAATGCACCGTCCGTTTTTACGTTCACTTTCAAGACCGTAGCGGTGCATTTAGAATGGACCGGGCCGCTAATCTGGGCGGGGCCGCAGGTGCAAAGGAAGTTGAAGGCTCGGATAAAACTGTAAGCACGGGTTGAGTGCTTGTAGCGCGGTTCCTTGTATCTGAACAATTGCGCTACAATCGCTCAACCCATAATATTTACACCGTGTGTATAACAATTTGCAGGTTTCCAATGAATTACGTGTATTCCAGGAATTAATATTTAGAGTTCAGAAATCAGAGTTCAGGCTGCCGCTGTTACATTGTGCCGCCTGAACTCTGATTTCTGAACCCTGTGGATTTAGATAGTCTGTCGGACAACCTGCAATTTGTTATGCACACATTTACCCCCAACTATTTGCCGATTTAACGCCACCACTTATCTTTGCCCCGCAAATAAGCCGTCCTAGCTCAGTTGGTAGAGCAATTCATTCGTAATGAATAGGTCGTCGGTTCGAGTCCGATGGACGGCTCTGAAGTAGAAAGCCCCGCTCAACAGTGTTGAGACGGGGCTTTTTCGTTCGAGAGAAGGGTGTTGTTAAACCGACCTTGCATCCTGCGCACCGTCGCCCATAAAACTCCCTAATATTAGGCGTATCGGTTAGGTAGGGTTCGGCTTATTTATGGCCGTATTTTTCTTGCGCAGTATCAATAGTACAACCACCAGGATCAGGATCAGCGCACCAATCCAGACGAAGGGCTGGTTGTACCAGACCCCAGCATCATCGGCGTAGGTAGTTCCGCGCTGGGGGCTATTGACGGGTTCAGGACTAGCCTGGGCAAAAAGCGCAACTGCGGAGAAGAACAAGGAAAAAAGAGAGAATGAAATTTTCTTAATCATAATATTTAAGGTAAGTACTAAATAAAGCGCAGCGTACTTTCCTGGTGTTCGATATTCTCCACAAAAAACCAACACGCCGCCGCCATTTTCTGTTGCAGTACCATGATGCACCAAAAACACGACATCACTTACCAAAACGTACATAGCCCATTACTTCGCCAGTGGTTCGCCGAAACCCTGGCCGCCTACCCCGAGCTACACGGCCGCCCGATCTATCTGCGCAAGCTCGCCATGAAACGCAGTACGATGCGCGCGCAGCCCGTCATCAACCGAGGTTTTTTTCATCGCGACACCCGCCATTACCGCGTCGATTTTAGCGACCACCTCAACGTTACCCAGCACGTAGACGTCCAAAACCTGCCCAAAGACGTAATTGTAGGTTGGTTCGCCCACGAACTCGGTCACGTCGTCGATTACCTAAACCGCCCGGTGCTGGGCATGATCAGCTTTGGCCTCGGCTACGCCCTTTGGTCGCGCTACATGCGCAAAGCTGAACGGATAGCCGACACCATCGCCGTTGAACATGGTTTTGGGAATGAAGTCCGCGCCACCAAAAACTACCTGCTGGAACACGCTACCCTACCCCCGCACTACAAAAAACGCCTGGAGAAGTATTACCTCTCGGCGGATGAGCTGGAGGGCATCATCATGGCCTGGGAAGAAGAACGGGAGCAGCCGGAAGTGGTGGAGTTGGAGGGGTAGCAATCAACTATGCCACTGCTCTACTTTAAATAGCAGGTATTTCTTCAGTTCTTTTGCTTGTGTCGGTATATCCGCCTCGGTCAATATTCCATTACCAAGGAGAGCGACAAGGTTCAACTCCGACACGTATTTGCTCGGGCTGTCGTAAGTGCGCGC
>CAYWMW010000065.1:7617-12437 GCA_964458975.1 uncultured Lewinella sp.
GGCAGCTCCAGGGTAATCTCCTGGCCACGCTGGGCGGGGTTCGGGTAAGTCTTTACCGGCGTGGTGATCTCTTCGTTGAACACGGCCGTAAGCGGCTCGGCGAAGATTGCCTCCGCCAGGTCGAAGGCATCCTCCCCCACTTCCATACCGATGATCCGCCCCGGCACGTCGTCCGCCGGCGGGTGGATGCCGCCCCAGATGCGGGAAAGCGAGGTTTGGTCGGAGGCATCGCGGTAGGTAGCCCACTGCAAAACCACGTCTACACTCGGCCCCCGCTCGAAGACGAGGAAGGAGTCTTTGGGGGCAACAAACTCCCCTACCCCACCGGGGAAGTAAGCCGAGCCGGTAATTCTCTCCAGCACGGTTGCCGCAGCGCTGCTGTAGGTGGAGTGGCCGGAGATGTAACCGGCAAAATTGGGCGTAACGAAGGTGGGCCGTTGGTACGGCATCCAGAGGGCGGGGTTGATCCAGCCGACCCCGGCTACGTCCGTCCGGGGGTCGTCGATGGCATCGGGGCCGATCCAGGAGTAAGCCTTCGTCAGGGCCAGGGTACTGCTGTTTTCCAGCACGTCAACACCGATGTTGTAACGCTCAATGTAGCCGCTGTCGTAGCGGAGGCCGAAAAGCTGGAAGTTGGGGTCTGCGGGCTCGGAAGCCTGACCGTTCTTGGCCATCCAACGGATGGCGGTGATGGGGCGGGCGTAGTCGTACTTGCCCTTGATGCTCCAGGCGGTGATCGCTGCGTCGTGCATCGCTCCGCCGAGGGTGAGGTAGGCTTTCAGGTCGTATTCGAGGGTATCCATTTGTTCCGTTCCGCCGAAGGCGTATTCAAATTCGGGGTGGTCCATCACGGTATTCAGGATGGAGAACCAGTGGCCGGGGGGTGTTTCGCTCTCGGGGCCGTCGGCCCAGAACTCGGCCAGGACGCGGGCGTAGTCTCCGCGCGGCACTACGTTGGGCGGGTAGGGCTCCCCGGTGGCGGGGTTGACGGGGTGCCCCTCGGCGCCGAAGGTGCCGCCCTCGTGTACGCGGTAGAACTCCGGGTAGTCGGCAAAATCCGTCGGGTAATCGCCCTGGAAATTGCCGAGTGCTCCGGGGCTGATGTCCCACATCACGCCGTCGGTCGGGTCCAGGTGGCTGCCCCACTTCAGTACAAGTTCAAAACCCCAGCGGTACATATCGAAGGTATCCGGGCGGCCGGGGATGTAGACCGGCGGCGGACCGGGATCGTGGTAAACGGGGTTGTTGCCCCGAATCGGGTTTTCGGGCGTCGGGTCGGTGCGGTCCTCCTCCTTCAGGGCGAAGGGCACAACTTGCCCCCACTCAGCTCCCAGAAATGGTAGAATTGCGTTGCCGAGCACATTTCCGGATTGGTCGATGACCGTGCCGGGAAACTGCAGCGTCTGCCAGTGGTTCGGGTCAACGACGCTGAAAATGGAAAAGACGTTGGTGAAGTTTAGTGGCCGGTTGACTGCTTCGGGGTACCTCCGGTTGGCGTAGTCTCCCGCTTCGTTGCTCCCGTCCTGCATGCCGAAGGCGATGATCTGCTGGGCGATGTAGTTGCCCAGGTCGGCGGGGCGGCCGTTCAGGTAATCGGTGGACACGTAAGTGGTGTCGTAGCCGAGTTCAAACATCTTCGCGTTGAAGCTCGGGATCGTGGTGCCTGCCCCCGGAGAGTTGCTGTACCGGTGGTGCAACATCCGGTAGGCAGCGTAGCTGACCGCTTCGTCGGAGGCGGCAACGGGGTCGGTGTAGTCTTCGATCAGCCAGTGGCTTACGGGCAGCTCGAAGCCTGCCTGTACGGTGCCCATCAGCGCAGGTGAGCCCTTTTTATTCACCAGTACCCAGGCGTCGTACATCGCCGCCGAAGTGTGGTACAGGTTGCGGGCGTGGACGACCGGGCGGGCAAAATCATTCCGGATCGCTTCCAGCATTTCCTCGTTCCACTGCCGCGCTACGGAGTGTTCCTGGGCGAATAAGGGGCTAAGGGCGAAAAGGAGTAAGGGTAAGACAAGCAGCCCTTTCCCGCTTTTCACCCTTATCCCTTTACTTAGGGCGCGGCCGCAGGTGCCAGGGAGGTTGAAAAGCAAAGTAAGGAGGGTACGGTATTTCTTGAGGCTGTAGTTCATTGCACTGGAAAATTAAGGATCAGACCACAAAGATACGGCGGATAAAGAAATGTCGGATTGCGACATTTGGTCCCCCAGGCGAGCTTTTGCCTTTAAGTTGGGGGTTTTACTTGAATCTTACCTTTCTCTGTGGTTGGTCTGAACCCCAGAACGTCCAATGCACCCGCGACTGCGCCATAAGTAAAGGGATAAGGGAAGAAAAGAGTAAAGGAAGAAACTCAACGTACTACCCCTTTATTCCCTTCCCATTTTACTCCTTTCTCCCCTTGTTCCTTCCCCCCCTTACTACCTATCTTTGCGTCTTCTTAAAACGAAGTCCATGTCCACCTCTCCCCTCCACCAGATTTTCTCCGAACGCATCCTCGTACTCGACGGCGCGATGGGCTCCCTCATCCAGGGCTACGGGCTGAAGGAAGAAGACTACCGCACGGGCTACTTCGAAGACCACCCCAGCGACCTGAAGGGCAACCACGACCTGCTGGTGCTCACCCGCCCGGACGTGATCCGCGAGATCCACGAACTTTATCTGGAAGCCGGGGCTGATGTGATTGAGACCAACACTTTCTCCGGTACCACCATCGCGCAGGAAGACTACGGCACGGAGCACATCGTTTACGAAATGAACGTTGCCGCCGCGCGCGTTGCGCGCGAGGCCGCCGACAAATACACGGCCCGCAACCCGGCCAAGCCCCGCTTCGTCGCCGGCGCCGTAGGCCCCACCAACCGCACCCTCAGCATCAGCCCGGACGTGAACGACCCCGGCTACCGCGCCATCACCTTCACCGAACTGGCCGATGCGTACTACACCCAGATCAAAGGCCTGGCCGACGGCGGCTCGGACCTCATCCTGATCGAGACCATCTTCGACACCCTCAACGCAAAAGCCGCCCTCTTCGCCCTCAACCGCGTCCGCGAAGAGCTTGACCGGGAGCTGCCGGTGATGATCTCCGGCACCATCACCGACGCTTCGGGCAGAACGCTCTCCGGCCAGACCGTCGAAGCGTTCTACTACAGCATCGCCCACGCCAACCCGCTCTGCGTCGGCCTCAACTGTGCCCTGGGTGCTCAGGAGATGCGTACCCACCTGGCCGCTCTGAGCAAGGTCGCGGAATGCAACGTCCACGCCTACCCCAACGCCGGCCTCCCCAACGAAATGGGCGAGTACGACCAGGACGCCGAGGAGATGCAGCAGTACATCCGCGACTTCGCCGCCAGCGGCTTCGTGAACCTGATCGGTGGCTGCTGCGGTACCACCCCCGCGCACATCGGCGCGATGGCGAAGGCGGTGGACGGTATGAAAACCCGTACCATCCCTACTCTGCCGCCCTACTCCAACTACGCGGGGCTAGAGCCGCTGGTTGTTCGCCCAGAGACCAATTTCATCAACGTTGGGGAGCGCACCAACGTCACCGGCTCCAAAAAATTCAGCCGTCTCATCATGAGCGGCAAGTACGATGAAGCCCTCGCCGTTGCCCTCCATCAGGTCGAAGGCGGCGCGCAGGTCATCGACGTGAATATGGACGAAGGCCTGCTCGAATCTAAGGAAGCCATGGTCACCTTCCTCAACCTCGTGATGGCCGAGCCCGACATCGCCAAGCTGCCGATCATGATCGACTCCTCGAAGTGGGACGTGATCGAGGCCGGTTTGCAGTGTGTGCAGGGCAAGTGCATCGTCAACTCTATTTCCATGAAGGAGGGCGAGGAAGAATTTCTGCGTCAGGCAAAGCTGGTCAAAGCCTACGGGGCCGCCGCCATCGTGATGGCCTTCGACGAAACCGGCCAGGCCGATACCGAAGACCGCAAGGTGGAAATTTGCGCCCGTGCCTACAAACTCCTCGTTGAGCAAGCTAAGTTCAAGCCCCAAGACATCATCTTCGACCCCAACATCTTCGCCGTAGCGACGGGCATCGAGGAGCACAACAACTACGGCGTAGACTTCATTGAGGCGACGCGGCGCATCAAGGAGCTTTGCCCCGGCGCGAAGATCAGCGGCGGAGTCTCCAACGTGAGCTTTTCCTTCCGGGGCAACAATGTGGTGCGCGAAGCGATGCACTCCGCCTTCCTGTACCACGCCATCGGCGCGGGGATGGACATGGGCATCGTCAACGCCGGTATGATTGAGGTGTACCAGGACATCCCCGAAGACCTCCTCGTCGCCGTAGAAGACGTCATCCTCAACCGCCGCTCCGACGCCACCGAGCGCCTGACGGACATGGCCGAGGGCCTCAAGAACGTCGGCGGCCGCTCCGTCGTCAAAGACCTCGCCTGGCGGGAATCCACCGTGGAGGAGCGCCTCAAACACAGCCTCGTGCGCGGCATCACGGAGTTCATCACCGAAGATACCGAAGAAGCCCGGCTGAATTACCCCCGCCCCCTCCACGTCATCGAAGGCCCGCTGATGGACGGCATGAACGTAGTCGGCGACCTCTTCGGCTCGGGCAAGATGTTTTTGCCGCAGGTGGTGAAATCTGCGCGGGTGATGAAGGCGGCGGTGGCTTATTTGAACCCGTTTATTGAGGCGGAGAAGGCGGAGATTTTGGCGCGGCAGGTGGCGGAAGAGGAGGCAGCTCGCTCCGCTCGTAACCTCACCCCCAGCCCCGACTTAGTCGAGGAAGACGTGGCAGACGTTGGAGGTAAGGCAGCTCGCTCCGCTCGTAACCTCACCCCCAGCCCCGACTTAGTCGAGGAAGA
>CAYWMW010000065.1:12537-17923 GCA_964458975.1 uncultured Lewinella sp.
AGGCAGCTCGCTCCGCTCGTAACCTCACCCCCAGCCCCGACTTAGTCGAGGAAGACGTGGCAGACGTTGGAGGTAAGGCAGCTCGCTCCGCTCGTAACCTCACCCCCAGCCCCTCTCCACAGGAGAGGGGAGCCGGAGATCGATTTGCCGTTGCGGATAATTACTGGCAACTACCTGAAGCTATGGCCGGCAAAGTACTTGAGTTTGCCCGGCAGATGCGAAAGAATGCCACGGACGCTGAAGACATTATGTGGCAGGCGCTACGGAACCGGAAACTTGGCGAAAAATTTGCCCGGCAAAAGCCAATGGGCTTAAGTATCCCCGACTTTGTATGTGTCAATAGAAGGCTAATCGTTGAGATTGATGGCCGTTATCACGAACAGCCTGAAATGTTGTTGTCTGATGCAGCGCGCGACAGCAAATTTGCCGAAGCAGGTTACCAGACCCTTCGCTTTACCAATGAAGAGGTAAAAGAAGACATCGAGGGTGTTCTGGAAACGATCGAAACGGCCATTCAGAACCGTCCAGACAGACCATACCCTTACCCCACAGAAGAGGTATTGATCTCAAAAACTGAAAAATCTCCCCAACCCACCGAAGATCAATCCCCGCCACGAGCGGAGCGAGCATCCACAACTCCCCTCTCCAATGGAGAGGGGTCGGGGGTGAGGTTACGAGCGGAGCAAGCAGAGCCAACTCCCATCCCCCGTGGGGAGGGGGTTACTCGCCAATACAAAGGCACCATCCTCCTGGCCACCGTAAAAGGCGACGTACACGACATCGGCAAGAACATCGTCGGCGTAGTACTGGCCTGTAACAACTACGAGATCATCGACCTGGGCGTGATGGTACCCGCCAATAAGATCCTGGACGAAGCGCAGCGCGTCAACGCCGACATCATCGGCCTGAGCGGGCTCATCACGCCGTCGTTAGATGAGATGGTCAATGTCGCCGCAGAGATGGAGCGCCGGGGCATGACGACGCCGCTGCTCATCGGCGGTGCGACGACTTCAAAGACGCACACCGCCCTGAAGATCGAACCGGCTTACACCAAAGGCTCCACCATCCACGTGCTCGACGCGAGCCGGGCGGTAACCGTTGCGGGCAGCTTGCTCGACGGCGAAGCCGAAGACCGCAAAGCCTACCAGGACGGCATCACCGCTGAGTACGAACGCGTCCGCGTACAGCGGGCCAAGAGTAAATCCGAAAAGGCCTTTTTACCAATCGCTAAGGCCAGAGAGAACGGTCTGAAACTGGACTGGGAGAACTACACGCCGCCCGTACCGACCTTCACCGGCACCAAGGTCTTCGCCGACTACGACCTCGCCGAACTGGTAGACTATATTGACTGGACGCCCTTCTTCAGCAGCTGGGGCCTCGCCGGAAAGTTTCCGGACATCCTGACCGACCACGTCGTCGGCGAAGAAGCCACCACGCTCTACCAAGAAGCGCGGGAGATGCTGGATAAGATGGTGGCGGAGAAATGGGTCAGCGCTAAGGGTGTGATTGGTTTTTGGCCGGCGGAGGCTGACGTTGCTACGGATACTGTCTCCGTTTACCCTTCAGCAGAAGCCGCTCGGCCGACGAGCCAAGCTGCGCAAAGCTCGGCGGACGAGCTGAAGCTCTACCACATCCGTCAGCAGTCGAAGAAAGCCAAGGGCCGCCCCAACCAGGCCCTTACCGATTACATTGCACCTGCGGCCGCGCAAAAAGAAGACTACATCGGTGCCTTTGCCGTCACCGCTGGCGTCGGGATTGAACCGCACGTAAAACGCTTCGAAGAAGCTGGAGACGATTACTCGGCCATCATGCTAAAAGCCCTCGCCGACCGCCTCGCCGAGGCCTTCGCCGAGCGAATGCACCAGCGCGTACGCATGGAATTCTGGGGCTACGCCCCCGACGAATCCGTGACCAACGACCAACTGATCGCCGAGCAATACCAGGGCATCCGCCCCGCACCGGGCTACCCCGCCTGCCCCGAACACACCGAGAAAAATAAAATCTGGGAACTGCTCGACGCGGAAGCCGCCACCGGCATAAAACTAACCGAAAGCATGGCCATGTACCCGGCCAGCTCGGTCTCCGGCTGGTACCTCTCCCACCCCGACACGAAGTACTTCACCGTGCGCGGCATCAAACCGGACCAGGAAGCGGACTACGCCGAAAGGAAGGGCTGGAGTGAGGAGGAACGGGAACGGTGGCTGGCGGCTATTAGGAGCTAGGAGCTAGAAACTAGGGAACTAGGAACTAGTGTCGTGCTAGTTCCTAGTTCCCTAGTTTCTAGTTTCTAGTTCCCTAGTTTCTAATTCCTAGCTCCTAACTCCTCCGCCCGGGCCAGCGCCGCCTTAGCCCCATTCTTAATGTCCTCAAAAACGGAAGTAGTCCGGAAGGTATTCATGGCCGCTTCGGTGGTTCCGCCCTTGCTGCTTACGCGGCTGATCCAGTCGGCGCAGGAGAGGTCGTTTTTCATTTGCAGTTCTACGGCGCCCCGGAAGGTTTGGGCAACGAGCAGTTCGGCCTGGCTGTGGGTGAAGCCCATTTCGCGGGCTGCTTCGATCATCGCCTCCATGAAATAGAGCACGTAGGCCGGGCCGCTTCCGGAGATGGCCGTGGTGGCATCGATGGCGTATTCGTCGTTTACGTAAATTGCCTTTCCGGTCGTGTTCAGCAGGTTTTGCACCAGCACGAGTTCGATGCGGGTGACGGCCTCGGAGGCCGTGTAGCTCGTCATCCCCAGGCCGATTTGGGCGGGGAGGTTGGGCATGGCACGAATTACTTTTTCAACGTCTAATCCCTGCTGAATAGATGCAATTGTGACGCCCGCCATTATGGACAGGTACACCTGTTGCGGGTCCGTATTGGGGCGGAGTTTGGCGAAGAGTGCGGCGCTGTCTTGCGGCTTTACGGCCAGGATGATCAGGTCAGCAACGTTGAGGCACTTGGCCGGATCGGTGTGGACGACACCGATGTTCTCGCCCCGAAGTTTTTCCGCCTGTTCGGGGCTGCGTTCCAGCACCATCAGATCGTCTGCTTGAACGAGGTGGGCGCGCAGTAGGCTCCGGGCGTAGGTTTTACCCATGTTGCCGCCGCCGATGATCAGGATTTTCATTCGAAAGAAATTTTAATTTGAACGCGAAGGTAACTTCTCTGCGAGCAGACTGCGTTGTGCTATCGTCGCGGAATTCCGATGTTTAGGCGCGGCCGCAGGCAGGTGCAGGGGGCGCGATGGGCTGACCTCGCCTAACGGCTCGATCAACCCATCGCTAAGAGACGTACCCTTATCAGGACACTTAAGTGGACGTTATGTGCTCTCTGTGTTCTTTGTGTTCTCTGTGTTCTTTGTGTTCTCTGTGCTTTCTGTGTTCTTTATATTCTCTCTGTGCCCTCTCTACAAGTCCTACTCAATCTGTGTGCGAAGCGTCGTACCTTTGCCCAACCCAAAAGATTAAACGAAACATGGCCAACTACGAAGCCGACAACTTTATCGAAGAATTCATCGTCGAAGACCTGGAAAACGGCAAGCACGCCGGCCGGATCCATACCCGGTTTCCGCCGGAGCCCAACGGTTATTTGCACATCGGCCACGCGAAGGCGATTGTGATCAACTTTGAGATCGGTAAGAAATTCGGAGGTAAGACGAATCTGCGGATGGACGACACCAACCCGTCTACCGAAGAAACCCACTTCGTCACCTCCATCGCCAACGACATCAAGTGGCTTGGCTATGAGTGGGAAGGCAACATTCTTTACAGCTCGGACTACTTCGAGGACCTCTACCAGTTTGCGCTCCAACTGATCGATAAGGGCCTCGCCTACGTGGACGACTCTACTGCCGAAGAAATCGCCGCCCAAAAGGGAGACATCGACGAGCCGGGCGTCAACGGCCCCTTCCGCGACCGTACCCCTGCCGAAAACCGCGATCTCTTCGAGCGCATGAAGGCCGGTGAATTTGCCGACGGTAGCCGGGTATTGCGCGCTAAGATCGACATGGCCCACCCCAACCTGCTGCTGCGCGACCCCGTCCTCTACCGCATCAAAAAAGAAACCCACCACCGGACGGGAGACGACTGGTGCATCTATCCACTCTACGACTTCGCCCACGGCCAGTCGGACTCTCTGGAGAAGATCACCCACTCGCTCTGCAGCCTGGAATTCCGCCACCACCGCGACCTCTACAACTGGCTCATCGAAGCGCTGGAGATTTTCCCCAGCCGCCAGATCGAGTTTGCCCGCATGAACGTGGACTACCTCATCACCAGTAAGCGCCGCCTCAAGAAATTGGTCGACGAAGGCGTAGTGACCGGCTGGGACGATCCCCGCATGGGCACCCTCGCCGGAATGCGCCGCAAGGGCTACCCCGCCGCCGCCATCCGCAATTTCTGCGTCCGTACCGGCGTCACCAAGCGCGACAACCAGCAGGAATTCGATTTCCTGGAGCACTGCGTCCGTGAGGTCCTTAACGATACGGCCGACCGCTACATGGCCGTGCTCGACCCCGTAAAACTGGTCATCACGAACTACCCCGAGACCGGTGAGCTGCTTACGCTGGACAACAACCCCGGAGACGAAGCCCGTGGCACCCGCGAAGTACCCTTCAGCCGCGAGCTCTGGGTAGAGCGCGAAGACTACCGCAAGGAACCCCAGAACCGTAAGTACTTCCGCATGGCGCCGGAGAAGAACGTTCGCCTCAAAGGAGCCTACATCCTCAACATCCTCGGCCACGAGGAAGACGCGGACGGCAACGTGACCCAGATCAACGCGACCTACTACCCCGACAGCCGCTCCGGTTCCGATACTTCCGGCGTGAAGGCCAAAGGTACCCTCCATTGGGTCGACGCAGCTACCGCCATCGATGTAGAAGTACGCAACTACGATAAGCTATTCACCGACCCCACGCCGATGGACCACGAAGACAAGGACTTCATGGACTTCCTCAACCCGGAGAGCCTGACCGTGCTGGCCGCGAAGGGTGAACCCGCGCTGGCCAACTCCAAGCCGGGGGAAACCTTCCAGTTCCTCCGCAAAGGCTACTACACCGCTGACGAAGACTCCTCGGCGGAGACGATGGTTTTTAACCTTACTTGTGGGTTGAAGTCTAGCTGGAAGGGGTAGAGACCTGCTTCTCTAACCTGCTTTGCATCCTGCGGGCGCGCCACAAAAAACGGTGCTGAACACACCAATTATTAAGCCGCTTTCCTTCATTGAGGGAAAGCGGCTTTCTTAAATTATTCCGGGCGGCGGTGCGCAGGTGCAGGGCAAGGTTAAAAAGAAAGCTCCGACCCTCGTGTGAGGATCGGAGCTTTGCTTTGGTGCGCCAGCAATGAATGAGGTTTGGCTATCTATTTGAACCGTCCCACATGAAGCTACCACAATCGACGAGGAGGAT
>CAYWMW010000066.1:0-6176 GCA_964458975.1 uncultured Lewinella sp.
TTATCCGTTTAAAAAATGGCGCTCGTGGCCCTGATGGAGTTCGATCACTCATTTTTTTACCAGAATAACTTATTATTCCGCAACCCCTTAGGTTTAGTGACTGATTCAATAACGAGGTATAAATGCTTGGTGTTCGCGTCTTATCCTTTACTCTTCCAGCTCCACAACTTCTTTAATAATCCGCACCACCTCAATCCGGGTATTGGTGACCTCCACCATCCGGCAGTGAAAGCCGCTGAGCTCCAATTCTTCGTCCTGCTCCGGTACGCGTTCGGCCTCGGTTACGATGAAACCGGAAAGGGTCTGGTACTCTCCGTCGGGCAGGCCGAGGTCGTATTTTTCGTTGAGGTAACTTACTTCTAAGCGGCCGCTGAAGTGGTAGCTGCCGTCTTCGTTTTTGGTTTCGAGGTATTCGTCTTCGTCGAACTCGTCTTCGATCTCACCGAAGATTTCTTCCAGCAGGTCTTCCATGGTTACCACACCGGCAATGTCTCCAAATTCATTGACCACGCAGGCGATGCTGAGTTGTTCCTTGATGGATTGGTTCAGCAGGTCGGTTACCCGCGTCACTTCGGGGATGAAGGTGAGCTCCATCACGATGTTGCGGATGTTCTTCGGCAGGTCGAGCAGTTGCTGGTGGTGAACGTAGCCGAGCACTTCGTCCATCTCCCCGTCAACGATCAGGATGCGGCTTAGGCGGGTCTCCAGAAATTTTTGCTCCAGTTCATCGATGGTGGCGGAGACGTCCATGCTCTGGATTTCCGTCCGGGGCACCATGCAGTCACTTACCCGCACTTCGGAAAGGTTGAGGGCGTTGCCAAACAGTTTGGTGTCAATCGCCGCCGTGTCTTCGTCAGTAGAAGCGCGGCTTTCGTTCACAAAATTTTCCAGGTCAAGCCGGGTAAGTACGGTGTCCAGCTCCTCGGCGGGCCGCTTGAAGAAGAGCCGCAGCAGGGCGTTGCTGGCGCTCGTCATTATTAAACTGGGCAAATAAAGCAACCACTGAAGCGCGCGCAGCGGCAGGGCAAAGACGTACAGCGCATCATCAGCATACAGCCGAAACAGGGTTTTGGGTAAATACTCGCCAAATACGAGAACGATCAGCGTCAGGATCACCGTCTCGCCCAGCAGGTTCAGCATGCCCGCATCGGTAGGCCCGATGAGCCAGGCAAAGGAGCCCGAGATGAGCGTAGTGAAAGCCACCAGGGCGATGTTGTTGCCCACCAGCATGGTACTCATGAAATCCGCTGGCCGGTCAAACCAATCCGCCAGTATTCTGCTGGCCCGGGTCCCCCGCTTTTTCTTCAGCTCTACCCGCAGTTTATTCGCCGATACGTAGGCGATTTCCGACCCGCTGAACAGCGCCGAAAGAATGAGGAAGATGATGATGGAGGCGGTTAGGATGGTTTTGTGGTTTTGTGGAGGGTGGTTCTGTGATCGGGTGGCTTACGGCTACTTCTGTTTTGCCTGCCTGCTTTGATACAGAGGCGCGGCCGCAGGTGCTGGCTAGGCTATAAATATAGCAAAGTTTGTACCAATAGCAGGGGGCGCAGCTACCAAGCCACCTACCACCGAACCACAAAACCAACCTACTCCTTAGGCCGAGACAACGGCACCCGCCCGTCTACCTGCAGCACCTTCGCATTGTTGAAGTCCTGATCCGCCTCCAGGCCGTAGCCGGTGATGATGTAGTCCGGCTGCTGAAGTACAACAAATTTATTGGTCTGGATTTGTCCGGATTTTTCATCCCAGTTGAGCTCCTCGGTCTCCAGTTTCTGCAAATCGGTGGATTCCCAGACTACGCTGTCGCGCACGGTTACGTTCCGGTTCCGGCGTCGGTACACACCCCAGTTGGCGATCAGGGTACTGGTGGGCTCACCGAAGTTGTCATAAAAGGTAGCGTGCAAGCCTTCGGGGAATTCCTGGCGCTGATCGGCCTTGTCAAGGTAGTTCATCATCAAAGGCGCTTTGATGATGGCACGAACCAGGCCGGAATCGCTGAAAATCATCCGAATTGTATCGGCTTGTTCCACCCTGTCGCTCAGTTGTTCGCGCAGGCGGGCCACATCTTCCGGGTCGTTGATACAGGCAGAAAAGGCAAACCCAGCCAGTAGAACAACTACGGCCAGGTAAGGAAATCTATAAGTCTTGTGCGTGTTCACCAACGCTTAGGCTAGTAGTGCACGCCCGGTAGCCTGCACCAGGTCACTCCACTTCTCGGGGTTCTCGGGAACGAAGTTCTGGTTGTACTTGTAGAGGTACACGACCAGGATGACAAAGAGGAAGATGGCAATCACTCCGCCCATGAAGGCGTATCCTTTTGTACCAGCTGATTTTATTTCGGACATATTGGGTTTGTTTCTTTTGGAAGCGCAAAGTTACAACGGAGAATGGCTATTGTTGGTTTTTTGGGGGGGGAGTTTATTGGTTTTGCTGATTGAGCACATAAAGAGGGTACAGGCACATAGAGCACAGAGAGCACATAGAGCACATAGAGCACAGAGTACCAAACAAAAAGCCCCCGCCGCCAAATGAAGGGCAACGAGGGCTTTCTGCTAAAAGGCTAAAATTCTAAGGAACCAAAGCTTACTGACAATCTGCTTCAGCACGCTCATCCGCTACGTCGGTGCCGGCGCGGAGCGCGGGCAGGAGGACGTTGCCGTTTTGGGCACGAACGGTAGTATTGATCTGCGTACGGGCAGCGGGCAGGTTGCCGCTGTTGCTGGTTGGGGCATCGACGAGTGGCTTCACGAAGAAAACACCGGTACGGCCTACAATCGGAGCACTGGTGCTACCGGTGGCTACGGAAGCAGCGGCGGCGATCACCTTCGGCTCCTGACCGATGCGGGGGAGGCTCTGAAGGGTTGGGTTGCTGCCGGTAGAGTCGATGGTAACTTCGTACTGAGCGGCTACGGCTTCGATGTCTTTGCCCGCCAGCATGTCAGCGAGCTTCTGGCCTTTGACGCGGTTGCGGACCTGGTCCTGAAGGGCATCCTTTACGGAAGCAGCGGAGGGGAGGCCTTTGGGCAGTACGTCGGCAAGGCCGATTACTACGTGGTTGTTCTGGTAGAACAGCTGCTGATCGGTGAAGGAGTAAACAACGGGGCTTACGTCTCCTTTGTCGGCGCTGAAGGCCCAGCACATCATGTCCTTTACGTCCTGGCCGGAGCCAAGGTCCTGCAGGGTGTAGTTAGAGATGGGAAGAGGAGCGGAGTTCTTCACTTCCATGCCCATGCTTTCGGCGGCACTCTTCAGTTCAGAGAGGGAGTTCTTACCGTTCAGGAAGGCCTGTGCTTTAGCGAGCACGGCGTCTTCGGTAGCGGAAGAGGGGATGATGGGCTCAACCACGTAAGCGACCTTAGCGCGGGGCTGGGTGCTGCGGCTGCGGCTCATGATGTCTACGAGGTGTACACCGAAGGAAGTACGGATTTTGTAGAGTTGGCCTACGGTTCCGGTGCGGAAGAGTACGTTGTCGAACGGCTTAACGAACTGGCCGGGGGTCACTTTTTCGTAAACGCCGCCGTTGGATGCGGAGCCGGGGTCCTGGCTGAACTCTTCGGCGAGTGCACCGAACTTGCCACGGTTGCGCTGCAGCACGTTCATCAGGCTGTCAACAAGGCGGTTGGCCTCCTCGAACTGGGCTGGGGTAGAAGCGTTGCGGAGGATGTGGCGCGTCTTGGCGCTGTCAGACATCGTTGCGCGGTCAATCACCTTCATCAGCTTCATGGCGTTGCCTTCTACGTAGGGGCCGTAGACGCTGCCTACTGCTGCCTGGTTGATGGCGGCGTCGGCAACGATTGGGCTCAGGCGGTCCGCCGTGAGGTAAGCACCCTGGTAGGAGCCGTTGTTGCTGATGGCGAAGAGGCTGTCGGCAGCTTCACCGTCCCGTGAGCGCCAGTCGTCGGCGATGGTGTTCAGGGTAGCACGGATTTCGTTGGAGTCTTCGGCCGTCGGGGTGACGTCGAAAGCAAGGTAGCTTAGCTGACGCGTTTCCTCGGGGTTATCGAAGATGCTGCGGTTCTCGTCGATGAAAGCCTGCACGTCGGCATCGCTGATCTCAACGTCGGTATCGTCTACTTCTTCGAAGGGAACTTTCACGATGGCGACCTTGCGGTTGCCGGCCTGCTCGTTGGCGAAGGCCTGTGCCTGCCAGTTGGGGGCGTACATGGCCTTGGTCATCAAAGCGGTCATCTTTTCCTGCAGGCGGGTCGCTTCGATCTCGCGGCGCTGGTAGTTCCAGATGGACTTGAAGTTGGGGTTCAGGCGGCCTTCCTGGATGGCGGCATCGATGCTGTTGTTCTCGATGTCCGAACGGATCTGAGAAAGCAGCGTCGTGTTCAGCTGGCCGGTTTGTGGGTCCGTCATATTACGGCGCACGATCGGGCTGGGGTTGGCACCGTACTGGAGCTCGTTCATTTCCTCCTGGCTTACGCTCAGGCCGAGTTCGTCGGCTTCGTTCTTTACTACGGCTTCGTTTACGTAGAAATTCCAGAGCTGGTCGCGGTTCTGGAAGGCGTCACCGCCGGAAAAGGCGGCGCTGGCCGTGCGTTCGAAGTCGTTGCGGTCAATTTCCCGCTCACCAACCGCACCCATGCGGTTCATTACCGGGCCGAGGGCTCCGCCGGCGCCGCTCGTCATCTCCGAAAGGATGAAAAGGGCGATACCGCCTCCGATGAAAAGGAGGACGATGACCGTATTCTGTCTGATCTTACCAATTAGTGCCATACTGCATTTCGCTTTACGTTGCCCGGTACTACGGGCGCTTATTTCGTGGTATTTTTAATAGTTCCTGAACGCACGAACGGCCGGACCAATCTTTTAAAGGTCCCGGCCGGTGTCTCGTTGGGTGCGCGAAGATACGACAAATTGAAAAATGAAGGTAGTTTATTGTAAGCGCGTGATTTTTTGGGGCGCGGCCGCAGGTGCAAGGAACGGTTTTTGAAGCAAGATTGAACCTTAAGCTGTGCCCCAGGCTTAAAGCTCGTAGTATCGACGCTTTAGGTCGATACGGTCCTCACGACCTTCAGGTCGTGCTCCTTCAAAGCTGTCGGCCTGAAGGCCGACGTTACCGTGTCGGCCTGAAGGCCGACACTACGGGGTCGACGCTATAACAAAACCCAACGCCATGGAAACCAACCAAGCCCGCCTGGCCCTCCGCCCGCAACTCAACCTCGCACCTGCGTCCGCGCCCGCCGAAAAGTTCCAGAATGATACCCTGCGCCCGGTCATGAAGCTCCAACACGAGCACATCGTCGCGGTATTCGCTCAGTTCCTGACCAAGCGAAAAGTCAAGCTCGATCAACTCCCCGCCAAGCAGCGTTGGGATAAAATAAAAGAACTCGTTACGCGCGATAACCGCCTGCGCGGCCTCCTCTTCGGCATCGCCATCGGCCAGTTCACGACCGACGAAATGACCCACTACCTCGAAAACGAAGGCGACGCCAACCGCCGCATGACGAACCTGCTGACGGAACGCCTGCTTTCCGTTTACGGTTAAAACGTACTACGGGCCACCAGCCACAAAACCACCCTCCACACCACCACGTTATGTTGTCATGAAACGTCTGCTAGCCGTCCCCTTATTCCTTTTCGCCCTTACCTCTTTACTCCCCGCTCAGTTACCGCTAACACCCGGGTTCGAGGCCCTGCTGGACAGCATCGACGTGCGCGTGAACCATCCTTTCGACGACGGTTTTAAACTGCTGGAAAACCCCGAAAATGATTATTTGGAAGACCAGCTCACCGTCTACTCCAAAGCCGAGAAGCTGGAAATGCGCTTCCACCTCCGGCCAGAGAATGAGCGCGACCTCTACTACCAACGCCCCCACCTCCGCGCCTCCATGCTGGTGCTGAACCTGGGCAGCAACGACGAAGACGCGGTCACCGCCGTCCACTCCTTCGGCGAAGAAGAGCTCGCCGTAGTGAACGCCGACTGGGCCAGGATGTGGACCTTCCGCCCCAAACGCAGCTACAGCAGCCGCCCCACCGCCCAGCTCATTGCCGCCTACAAAGAAGGGCGCGGCCTTATATATACCGTCTTGCTCTTCAATGAAGCACCGGAAACGCTGGAGGGGCGGCAGATGATGTTGCGGTTTCGGTAGCCCCGGCGTAACCCCGGGGGGGGTTATCGGATAGGTTTATCCACCCGCGGCAGGCCGGGCGAACCCATGGGAGCC
>CAYWMW010000066.1:6186-7727 GCA_964458975.1 uncultured Lewinella sp.
GCCCCCACGTCTGCGGGGGGCGTCACCCCGCCCCCGGCGTCCCGGGGGGGGTTTCAAAACTAAGGGGTAACCCCCCGGGCTGAAGCCGGGGCTACGCCTTCGTCGCCCGATCTACCGCTGCCAAAACATCCGGCATTCGGTAGGGGCCGGCCATGGCCCGGAGGTGATTCGCCGCGTCTTCGGGCGGGATGCCCATGGCCGTTACGTACAGCGGTTTGCTGCTTTCGCCCCGGAGCACGGCCTCCGCGTTGTTGTCCCGGAAGTAAGATTTTGCTACGCCAACTACGGGGATGAGGTCTCCCAGCTCATGGTAGAGGTGGCCGCCGAGGCCAAGTCTTTCTTGATCGTCGAGGTAGACGTAGCCGTCGATGATGATGGCTTCAATTTCAGAAAGGTCGAAATCTTCCAGGGCCGTCAGGATGAGGGGGAGCTCGCGCTTGTAAAATTCTCCGGGTTGGTAAGGGGCTGCTGGGCCGCCTTGCCAGACGCGAATCTCCTGGGCTTCGGTGTCCGTCCAGTCATGGAAGACGGCGGCGGCCAGGCGGGTGGTGGTGTCGGAGTAGTGGGCGTCGAAGGCTAGGAGCATGGAGGGTTAGTGGTTCGGTGGTCTTGTGGTCTTGTGGTCTTGTGGTGCTGTGGTTTGGTGGGCCGGCGTTGGGAAAGGAGGCTTCGGCAATCCCTTAACTAACTTTTATCACCGTCCCTTCGGCCAGCACGAAAACCTGGTCTCCCGCCCGCGCCTTAACGTCTACGCAGCCGGTGAAAGTTCCGAAGGCGGGCAGGATGCCGCCGTGCTCACCGAAGAAGAAGGCGGGGAGCTTCATCCCGTTGCCCGCTGCATCGAACAATCGTACGCCGGGGTGGAGGTGGCCGTAGATGTTGTAGGTGCCGGGGGGGCGTTCTTCTTCCGTCAGGGGATGATGGCTGAGGGAAAAGTTGTCTACTACGTAAACTTCCGGTCGCAGTAGGAGCCGGGTCTCCGCGTAGGCCGCGTCTGGTAAAATGTCGTGGTTGCCGGGGATGAGCTCAAAGCTGACGTCCGGGTGGTCGTGGGTGAAATCCCGGAAGGTATTCCAGACGTGGTTGTGATCGCTGTGGAAAAGGTCGCCGAGGAACAGCATGCGTTGGGGGCGGAAGGTCTCGATCAGTTCGCTGAGGTTGGCGAAGTTTTGGTCCGCCACCGCCAGCGGAACAGCAATGCCTGCCTTGCGGAAGTGGGCACCTTTGCCCAGGTGCAGGTCCGACAACAAGAGCGCCGACTGCGCCGGCCACCAAATGGCGCGCAGGGGGTGGAGGTGCAGCTCCTGGCCGTGGAGGGTTAGTTTTTCCATTGGGGGCGAAGGTAGGGGAGGGGATTCTTGATTCCCGATTCTCGATTAGTGATTATTGATTTTGCTGCCGCAAGCACCGTTCGCGGCGCTCCACTTACTCACCCTGGGCAAAATGTAGCAGCGGGAGAACAATCAGTGCCCTGAAAGGGTACGTCCATTAGCGATGGGTTGAGGGAGGCCGTAGGCTGAGCTCAGCCCATCGCGCCCATC
>CAYWMW010000066.1:7827-17535 GCA_964458975.1 uncultured Lewinella sp.
TCAGCCCATCGCGCCCATCACCTCCCATCACGCTATACCGCAGCCGTTGCGCCCCATGAACTTCCATCCCCGCTTTATCTTTACAAGACTATGCCAAAGACCATCTTCACTTTCTTTCTTCCCCTGCTCCTTTTACCCTTACTCAGCACCTGCGACCGCGCCCCCGAAAAAACTGCGGAATTGCTGGGAGGGAAGCGCCAAAAAGTTGAACTTAAAGGTGAAGCGATGGGCAGTTACTACCTGATTACCTACCTGGGCGATCCCATCCCGGACCTCCAGGCCCGCGTAGACAGCCTGCTGGACGCCTACAACCTAGAGCTCTCCGCCTGGGTGCCAGCCAGTAAACTGAACGCCTTTAACGAAAGTGAACTTGGGGTAGACATCAGTGGCACAGAGCACTTCATCCCCAACCTGGAAATTGCCCAGCGAGTAAGTCGGGCGACCAAGGGGGCCTACGACCCCACCGTTGCGCCGCTAGTGAAATACTGGGGTTTCGGTACCGGGGCGAAGCGAGAATCTGCCAAAATAAATATGACCGAAGTGACCGAATTGCTGACCTTGGTCGGGATGGACAACATCTTTCTGGAGGGCACCATGCTCCGCAAACGACTCCCCGCCGTGCAACTGGACCTGAACGCCAGCGCAAAGGGCTACGGCGTAGACCTGATTTCCGAATTACTCAACGCGGTGGGCCGCCCGGACCACCTGATCGACATCGGCGGAGAAATGCGCGGCGGTGGTACCAAAGAAGGCCAGGCCTGGAACATCGCTATTCGCCTGCCGGACGAGGACAAGTCCAAAATTGCCCGCGCCGGCGTCCTCCCGCTCAGCAACGGCCGCGCCATCGCTACCTCCGGTAATTACCTGTCTTATTATAAAGTGGACGGTGAAACCTTCAGCCACACCATCAACCCGAAGACCGGCCTGGTGGAGCGCAACCGCCTCCTCAGCGCCAGCGTACTCGCCCCCGACTGCGCGACGGCGGATGCCTACGCAACGGCCTGCCTGGCCTCCGGCCCCGAACGCGCCCTCGAACTCGTAGAGGCTAACCCTGACCTGGAGGGCTACTTCCTGGTGCGCGGCGAAGATGGCGCGCTGGAGACGGTGAAGTCTTCCGGCCTGGAGGAGTAGGAACTAGGAACTAGAAATTAGGGAACTAGAAACTAGGTGCTAGCTCCTAGTTCCTAGTCCCCTAATTTCTAGCTTCTAGTTCCTAACTTCGCCGCCAATGGAAACTACCCCCAGCGGTCCGGTTGCGAAAGACTACCTCTACCTCATTGGCCTTGCGATTGTGTGGGGAACGAGCTACATCCTGATCAAAAGAGGGCTGGAGGTGTTCACGCCTTTGCAGGTGGCGACGCTGCGGCTGGGTATTTCGGCTTTGGCTTTGGCTCCGTTGGCGTACGTCCATTTGCGAAAAATAAGTTTGCAGCAGGTGCCTTTACTGATCGTGATCGGCATTACGGGGACCGGGCTGCCTTCCTTCCTCTTCCCGTACGCCCAGGTTCACCTCAGTAGCAGCCTCACGGGGATGTTGAGTGCGCTCAATCCGTTGTGTACTTTTATTGTGGCGTGGTTGTTTTTTGCTAGTCGGGACGCGGGGAAAAAGCAATTGATGGGTGTATTGTTAGGGCTTCTGGGAGCGGTGGTGCTGGCCTGGGCGGCGCCCGGAGATGCCGGGCAAACGACGCAGTTTGCGTATGCGGGTTTTGTGTTGCTCGCCTGCTTTTGTTACGCTACGAGTTCTAACTTAGTGGCCGCTCATTTCCAAAATGTTTCCTCGCTGACGATCACGGTTTGCAGCTTTTTCCTCGTTGGTTTACCGGCGCTTATTTGGGCGCTCACCGCAGGTGCTGTGGTGGGTACGGTGGCCGCCGCGCCCGGAAACGAAGGTTGGATCGCCTTGGCGTGCGTTGCGGCCCTGGCCATAGTGAGTACCGTACTTGCCAGTATCATCTTCTTCAGGATGGTACAACGGACCGGAGCCGTATTCAGCAGTACGGTCAGCTACATCATTCCCCTGGTTGCTCTGCTCTGGGGGTTGCTGGACGGGGAAGGCTTCGCCGCCCTGCAAATACCCGCAATTGTCCTCATCCTGACGGGTGTGGCGCTTAGTCGTGGCAAGTAATCATCCAAAAATGTCGTTATTGAGGGCGATGAGGTGCATGTTCGTAATACTATTGATGCTGAGCTGGGTTTACGGAGCTCAAGGGGCAATGCCCCAAAGAACCAACGGGCATACCGTTGAGAATGACGAGCAAACTCTCCTTTTACAGGATACAGTCACTATCGTAGACATCTTTCTTCGTGGCCACAAGCGTACCAAGGATGGTGTAGTGTTCAGGGAGATGACCTTCGGCAAAGGAGCCCGAATCCCGGCAGAAGATTTAAAAGAAGAAATAGACCTTACCTACGCCGCACTAATGAATACGGCCCTTTTTGCCAGTGTGGATATTACGTATTCCGACAGCTTGCTCGGCCCGGGTTTGTACCAGGTTTTTATTGACATCCGGGAGACCTGGTACCTGTACCCCGTTCCGGTTTTCGGCCTGGCGGACCGCAATTTTAACGTCTGGTGGCGAGACGAGGAACGCTCCCTCGACCGGATAAACATTGGCGGTAAACTGACGTACTACAACTTCACCGGCCGCCGTGATAAGTTTAAAGTTGAGTACACCACCGGTTATACCCGAAAATATGAAGCCAGTTACCGGTTGCCGTACCTGAATAAAAAGAAAAACATTGGGGTGGAAGTAGGGTACAGTTTCTCGCAACGGCGGGAGCAAAACTACCTGACCGAAGACAACCAGCAGCTTTTCTACCAGGACCCCGAGCAGTTCGTTTTTAAGGGAACGGGCATCAACCTTGCCTTCAATTACCGTAAAAGGCTGTACGTGACCCACAACCTACGTGCCGGGTACCGGTCCTCAACAATTGCGGATACCATCGCAAATGTTCTGAACCCTGATTTTTTCGGGGGTGGGCGGAACAGCCAGGAGTTTTTTCAGTTAGAGTATTCATATAGCAACGACCAGCGGGATGTGCGTAATTACCCCTGGCAGGGGCATTTCATCGCTGCAAACGTGGTCAAGGATGGTCTGGGCATCACCGGAGAACGAGCGGGGTTAACCCTGGGGTTTACTTTCCGTAAGTTTTGGCCCCTGAGCGAAAATTTATCAATAAACGCAGGCTTTGGGGGGAAGTACAGCCTCATCCGTACCCAGCAGCCTTTTCTGGAAAACAGGGCGATTGGTTTTGGGAATAATGGCCTGACGGGTTATCAGTTTTACGTGGTCGATGGGTTGGATATGGCCATCTGGCGGTTTGGGGTTAGGCGGCAACTCTTCAAGACCGATATTGACCTGGGGAAACTGGTTTTTATTGATGCCTTCCGGTACATCCCCGTTCGGGTGCTGCTGGCCTTTCAGTTTAATCAGGGAATAGCCAATGCCCCTTTTGTAGGGGAAGGCAACGAATTAAATAATACCTTGCTGACCGGAGCAAGTCTTGGCCTTGACGTGGTACTGTTCTACGATATGGTTGGGAGCTTGCAGTATAACCGGAATCATCTGGGGGAAGGCAACTTACTTTTGGCGCTGAACCTGAATTTTTAAATGAGTGCATTATGCAGGTAGTTATTTACAGTCAGTTGTTGAAGGAGAAAGATATCCTACACGTACAGGAGCTATTTGACTTGCTGGCGGAAGAGAACTTTTCAACCTACGTATACGGCCCGTACCTGGAAGAACTACGGCCCCACATTAATTTTAAGAAGGATGTAGGGCAGATCGAGAGCCACCTTGATTTTAAAATCAAGCGTTTTGATATGATCATAACCCTGGGGGGAGACGGTACCATTCTTAAAGCGGCTACCCTGGTCCGGGATTATGGAATTCCGATCTTGGGTATCAACCTTGGTCGCCTTGGTTTTTTAGCCAGGGTGGAAAAGACGAGACTTAAGGAAACTCTCCGCCTGCTGTCGCTTGGTCGGTTCACTACGGAAAA
The DNA here is from genome assembly GCA_964458975.1 of uncultured Lewinella sp. Classification (GTDB taxonomy): domain Bacteria; phylum Bacteroidota; class Bacteroidia; order Chitinophagales; family Saprospiraceae; genus Neolewinella. Next base: position 11,833 of record CAYWMW010000066.1, read on the forward strand.
GCGGGACATGCTCTACCTGGAGTCTAGCTTACCCATTTTTGACGAGACGCCTTTCGCGTTAAATGATTTTACGCTTTTGAAGCGGGACACGTCCTCAATGATTACCATCCATACTTTCGTGAATGGTTCTTATCTGAACAGTTACTGGGCCGATGGCCTCATCGTAGCTACCCCCACGGGCTCTACGGGCTATAGTCTTAGCTGTGGTGGGCCGATTGTTTTTCCGGGCTCAGGGAATTTTGTAGTAACGCCCGTTGCTCCGCATAATTTAAATGTGCGGCCTATTGTGCTCAGTGATGATTCCGTAATCAGTTTTGAAATTGAAGGGCGGGCAGAGAATTTTCTTTGCACCCTGGATTCTCGCTTCGAGACTATTACTTCCGTACATAGTTTAGCGGTTAGGAAGAACGCTTTTGGTATCCAATTGGTAAAACTCCCGGGCATTAGTTTTATGGATACGCTTCGTTCCAAGCTCAACTGGGGGGCGGACCGTCGGAACCACTAATTGAACTTGTTATTCCGTAACCCCTAAGTGTTTCCGAGCATGTACCGATATTGGCGGCAAATCTTGCATCAGTAAGCAAAAAAATGCAATTCCTATTTTGTTCTTACATTTGCTCCTCTGAAACGTCGGTCAGCAAAGTTAATTTGTTGATATTTTATTAATTATTTACGGAACAACTATAGAAATACTTTGATTCGTTGTTCCCGAAAACTCAAAACGTGTTACATGGCTAATTTGAAAAAAGAGGTGATGAGCCTCATCAGTCGCTTTGATGCGGCGCAGGAAGCATTTTCTGCAAACTCTGTTGAAGTAAAGCAGTTACGGAAGAAGTACAAAAAAGAACTTAAAAAGTCCAAGGCTGAAACCAAAGCCGCTCTCGTTGAAGTGGAGGCGCTTAAGGCGGAGTTGGCTATCGTACGTGCTGGTGCACCCGCAAAAAAAGCAACGAAGGCGAAGCGTGGGCCCGGCCGTCCGAAGAAAGCTGCTACCACCACTGCAAAGCGTGGGCCAGGGCGCCCAAAGAAGGCTGCTACCGCCGAAGCGAAGCCCGCTACCGCAAAGCGCGGTCCTGGCCGCCCCAAGAAAGCTACTACGGCTAAACCTGCTACCGGAGGTGCTAAGAGAGGCCCCGGTCGCCCACGCAAAACACCTGCTGTTCCTGCAAGCCCGCTCGTCGCTATTGCTGGTGTAGGCCCCGCTATGGCGGCCAAGTTCGAAGAATCAGGAGTGAAAACCCCCGCTGCACTAGCAAAGCTTTCCAACGTGAAAATGGCGGCAATTCTTGCAAAGTGTGGCCCGCGTTACCGCAATGCAGACAGTGCTAAAATGCAAACCTACCGTGATGCAGCGGCAGCGGTGAAAAAGTAATCGCTAAGATTTTCACGGCATCCCTTACTTCTGGTGAGTGAGTTCAGTACGCTCAAAACATTTAGGTCGTGACCTCCTCTGGAAGTCACGACCTTTTTAATGGTCGCGGTGCGAACAGGAGCTATTATTTTTCGTTTTGACTTAGTGAAGCTATGCACTAGTACACTGTAATCTAAGTTTCAGCTTTCAGGTTACTTTCTTGTGTACTCACGTCGTAAGCAAGAGCTAAATTTTTTTCCGAAACTTACCCACCCCTTTAAACCAATTTTCATGCGTTTATTTTCTCGTTTTGCCGTACTGTTCTCAGCGGCTTTCATCGTAATGTTCTCAGCCGGGTGTGACCCGGATACGCCCGGTCTCCCGGGTAGTGTTACGCTTCCTCCCGTGGTAACGCTGAACAGCGGAACCGGCCTGGTGAGCTTTAACCAGGAGCTTTCCCTGAATACCCCTTCCTTCATCGTCAATGTCTCAGGGCAAGATGGAGATGCGGAGCTCAGTGACTTGCGCATCACTGAAAACGGTAGCCTGATTCCGCTCGGCCAACTGAACTTCCGGACGGGGCAAACGGCTAACAACCCAATCCTTATCCCCGACGGAGACGCACTGGGTTTTACCTACGAAATTGAAATTACCCCGAGTAATACCGTAGCTGGCCCCGTAGTCTTTGGTTTCGTCTTGACGGACGATAGCGGAGAGACGAGTTCAACCGATGTAACCATCACCTACACCGTTACCGCGCCTACCATCGACTTACTGGTAGAAGACGGTTTCGTTAGTGGCGATGCGACCATCACTAGCCGGAACCCATCGTTTGATGTCCGCGTCCGCCTGGACGATACCGCCGATCCCCTCGCAACCTTTACCGTACTGGAAGATGGTTTGGCTATGGATGCCGCCGCCCTGACGTTTAACGATGGTGCTTTCACCTCCGCAAACCCGCTCACGCTGATTGAAGCAGAAACCATGGGCGTTACCTATAACGTAAACATCATGCCTACGGTAGATATGAACACCAGTAGAACGTACACCTTCGTGGTGGCCGACGCCAACGGTGTAACCGCTGAGCAGACCGTAACGGTTACTTACGATATCCCACCGGGTACCACAATCACCTTCGATACAACCGGCGTGTTCTTCAACGCGAGTGGCGGAATGAACGGTGGCCTTGATCTGGACACCGGAGCATCCGTTCCGTTCAACAGCGCTGACGCAGAGATCGAAGACGAAGGCATCAACCTGAACGCAGCGGGCGAAAACTGGCGCACCCAGATCAGTGCTACCAACGATGCGGTGCTGCGGATTGCCAACCTCACTGGCCTTGGTGACGGGGTCACCTTTGGCGATATTAGCACACAGGAAGACATCGCCTCCTTATTCGATAACGGTACGGCCCCTGACGGCTCTGATGATTTTCCGGATGCAGATGGAGACGTTAGCTCGACGGAAGTGGTAACGCAGGTACTGCAGGAAGGTGATGTACTCGCCGTTCGCCGTGGAGACCGCTCTTACCTGATCCGGATCGATGCCATCAACTTCGTTGCTGGTAGCAACAACGACAGCTACACGGTATCCATTAAGTACTAAGAGTTAAGGGACGGTAAAATAATAACTTCCGCTTTTGAAACGGCGCTCGCGGCGCTGTTCTTCGTTAGAACGATAAAACCGTAGCTATGGCTATGCTTTCATCGTTCCGCCTCGATCAGCACCACGATCACTCATTTCAAAATCAGGAAGTTATTATTTCACCGTCCCTAAGCCCTTTTACCGATCCTCCTACGGTAAAAAACGAATGCTGCGGGCATCTCTACCAAGTGTAGGGGTGCCCGCTTTGCTTTTGAAAACCTTCACCCGGCACCTGCGCGTTGGCGCCCTCGAACTGCGCTGGTTTAGCACTTTGCGGTACCTTTTTTTAAAGGGAACTCCGGGTGCTCCGTGTTTGTCCGCCAAAATGCAACCCAGCTGGCAAAGCGTTAAATATGACAGGCAGGCAGCGAATGATTGCACTAAAACGTATATATTACGGATAATTTGCTGGTTTTACGTACCAACATCACCTTATCCTATCCCCTTATGGATTTCACGCTTGATTTACATAACAACGAACAACAGTTCATCGCCGCCCTGGTAAAAGGAGATCGCGCCGCTCAGAAAGTCTTGTACGAGACCTACTACGGCCAGCTTATGTCCGTCTGCCAACGGTACGCGGGCAGCGAAGATGAGGCAATGGACCTGCTGCACGAAAGCTTCATCAAGATTTTTAAAAAGATCGGCCGCTATGAATCCGGTACCGCACTGCTGGCCTGGATGCGTCGCATTACGGTGAACACCGCGATCGATCAGTACCGCCGCAACATACGCCGCCGAACCGAAGATATTGACCAGGCGTATACCCTGAGCAGCGACGCGCCGGATGTATTTGCTCAGTTTGGGGCACGTGAAATTCTGGAAGCGGTGCAAAAATTACCTCCCACCTACCGTACAATTTTCAACCTGTACATAGTGGAAGGCTACAGCCACCGCGAAATTGGGGAGCAACTAAAAATAACCGAAAGTACGAGCCGCTCTAACCTGGTAAAAGCCCGGGGTAAACTGCAAAAAGTATTAACCGCCCCCGGCCGCTAGTAACATCCATGAAGGACACTCACACACACATTGACGACTTAATCCGGGACCAACTCAGCGCCCTGCCACCTGCGGAAGCAACCGCTGAAGGTTGGGCTACCCTGGAGCGTACCCTGGACGGGCCGAAAGATGCACACCTACGGAACGCACTTACTGGCCTGGCCGCAGCGGATGCAGCCACCGGATGGCTTGATCTGGCGAGCAAGCTGGACCACCGCTCCCCGGCAGAGGTGCAACTTGCCGACCGGCTTGATGCCCTTCAGCCCACAGTTGCTGCTGGCAGCTGGGAGTTGCTGGCCACGAAACTGGAAAAGGAAAACGAGAAGGCCGTTGATGCCATCGTGGTGGATGGTCTGGCCCGTTCGGCTCCAGCGGCACCTTCTGGCTGGGCGGCCCTTGCCGCTCGTCTGGAACTGATTGGCTGGCGACGCAGTACCGTTGCCGCCTGGAAGATAACCGAGGGGGCATTACTGCTAAGTCTACTGTTATTGCTTTTCCGTTTCGGCCCGGATAAAAATCAGGAGCATGGCCCGATTGCTGAGCTGGAAAATGGCTTTCCACTACCAGTGGCTTCCGCTTCTGATAAGACAACCGAAAAAGGGGCAGTCGCTCCGGGTGAAGACAATTTGATTACTCCATCTGCGACTAAATCTTCGGCGCCCTCAAGAGCGAAAGTTCAAAGGCGGTTGCCAAAGCCTACTGATGTTCCGATGGTTTTACCCACCATGGGGATGCCTGCGCAAGATGAACGCCCGGTTGCCACGGCTAGTAACGACCCCTACCTGCCAGAACCGATTGAAGGGTTGGAGATTCGACCATTAAAAAAGATAGTTTCCGTTCCCAGCCCGATGCTCCACCTTACGGAAATTGACAATTCCGTCCCCGTCTACTATTACGCTAATATTTTCATCTCTCCTTTAGACGTAAATCAGGTAATAACGCCGGGCCATACTGCGGGGAAATTTGATATTAGTAGTGAACGCAGGTTCACGAGGGGCTTTACCGTCGGAGCGCTGCTTGACATTAACAAAGGGCGCAACACACTTCAGATCGGAGCAATCTATTCCCGTCGGGCTTACCTGCCGGCTTCGCTGAAATGGCGTTACCAGGATTACTTCACGCCTCAGATCCCGGTGGAAGGTTACAGTAAATTCATTTACCACGCCATTGAGCTTCCCTTCAATTATAAGCATACGCTAGCAGAGAATGATCGCTGGCGGGTGTCTGCGCGTGCGGGCATGAGCCTGAGTATTATCGCTAAGCCGGAAATCAGAGATCAGGACGAAGTGGTCGCTAAACTCGAAGCTTTTGAGGACCAGATAGCGGCAGATGGCTTTATTGGGCTTAATAGCTTCTTCCCCAGGCCCGGTGCTCAGCGCCCACTCCAGAGCGACTTTTCCAGCGAACGCGAACTGAAAGAATCGCCCAAGGGATGGTTTGAAGGCGGGTCGATTCTGGCCAACTCCAGCTTTTACCTCGGCGGTGGGGTTACCCTGGAACGGATCATGAACCCTCGCTGGAGCCTCTACCTTTCCCCTTCCATCGGTCGGGTGATTTACTTTGGTGACGGAGGGGTAGGCCCTTACCGAGACCGCATCAACCTCGGTAGTATGCGGATGGGAAGCCGGTACCGTTTTGGCGGTAAGAAGTAGTAGTTAGGGGTTGCGGAACAATAAGTTATCCGTTTAAAAAATGGCGCTCGCGGCCCT
>CAYWMW010000067.1:0-11382 GCA_964458975.1 uncultured Lewinella sp.
ATCCGCTGGGGCATCATCGGCTGCGGAGACGTAACCGAAGTAAAAAGCGGCCCCGCCTACCAAAAAACCGAAGGCTTTGAACTCAAAGCCGTAATGCGCCGCGACGAGGCCAAACTGAAAGACTACGCCCGCCGCCACGGCGTAGAAAAAGCCTACACCGACGCCGACGCGCTGATCAACGACCCCGACATCGACGCCGTCTACATCGCCACCCCGCCGGATACTCACCGGCACTACGCGCTGAAGGTTGCCGCTGCCGGGAAACCGTGCTGTGTGGAAAAACCCCTGGCCCCTAGCTACGAGGACAGCCTCGCTATCTACGAAGCCTTCGCCGAGCGCGACATTCCGCTCTTTTCCGCTTATTACCGGCGCTCCTTGCCCCGCTTCCTACAGGTCCAGACGTGGTTGGGGGCGGATCGGATCGGAGCCGTACGCCACATCAGCTGGCAACTCACCAAAGCCCCTAGTGCGGTCGACCGCTCCGGCGAGCACAACTGGCGGACGGACGCCGCCGTCGCCCCCGGCGGCTACTTCGACGACCTGGCCAGCCACGGTCTCGACCTCTTCACTTTCTTCCTTGGAGACATCACCAAAGTACACGGCTTCAGCCTCAACCAGCAGGGGCTTTACGGCGCGAAAGACGCCTTCACCGCCTGCTGGCTGCACGAGGGCGGCATCACCGGGACGGGCAGCTGGAACTTCGGCGCAGACAAAACCGTAGACCGGGTGGAAATCATCGGCACTAAGGGGCGCATCGTGTTTGCGCTGTTCGAAGAAAACGACGTGATTCTTGAGGCGGGAGACGACAAAGAAGTGCTGTTCATCCCCCACCCCAAACACGTACAAATGCCCCACGTAGAGAACATGAAACGGCAGTTGCTGGATGGTGATTTCACGCACCCCTCCACTGGTAAAAACGCGCTGCATACCAGTTGGGTGATGGATCGGATTTTGGGGTAACGATGTCGTCTCCCACAGTAGAGAACGGCTGGCATTGGCTAAAGCAGACTGGCAAAACGGGGAATCCCCCTCAGGTGCCAGGAGGTTCTACGTTCAGTCTCTTCCCCTCGGGAAAACAACAATCAACGCGACTTTTCTACTCACAGACCAACCAATTGCTCCCCGCCGTTCTCTTTAAGTCAAGACTTGTATTAATCTCGGCCACTTAAACCAGAATCATTCTCGTTAGATTTATAGCGCATTGTGTGGCTCGGTCACTTCAGGCCCCGAACGAAGCGTGAAAATCATACAGTTTGACTTGGTTTCAATAGTAACCTGAAGTGACCGAGTCGACTCCAGCTATACCTCACTCTTATGCTTAAGCTGCTAAAAAAACAGGAGACGGTTTCCCCCGCCCCACCGACAACGCCCGCCCGCATGACCGAAAAGGAACTCGTGGCGGCCTGCCGGCGGCAGGATCGCCGTGCCCAGAAAGAACTATACGACCGCTACAGCCGCGCCATGTACACGGCCTGTTACCGGATTTGTGCTGACTTTGACCTCGCCAACGATGCCCTCCAGGAGGGCTTTCTGAAGGTCTTTCAGAAGCTCGACACCTACCGGGGCGAAAGCACCGTTGGGGCATGGATGAAAGTCGTGATCGTGAGAACAGCCCTGAATAAGCTGCGCCGCCACAAAGTAACCGAGGAACTGCCCCTCAACTACGCCGACGAAGAAGTAGACTGGGGCACCACCAGCCTGGACACCGAGTACCTCGAAAAAGCGATCAACCGATTACCCGACGGCTACCGCTCCGTCTTTGTCCTGATCGAAGTAGAAGGGTATAAACACCAGGAAGTAGCCGATATGCTGAAAATAACGGTCGGCACCAGTAAGAGCCAGCTGTTTTACGCTAAGAAAAAGCTTCGGGAATACCTGAAGCATTATGTGTAAGTCAGTTGTCGGTTGTCGGTTGTCGGAATATGATCATTGTGTTGAAAAACGATGAAATGAAGGAAAAGAATAAAGAAACATTGCGGGACGCGCTGGACGGGTTGCGGGAGTACGAAGCTCCGTCTCCCGCCTGGGAAGGCATTGCGGCCAACCTTAAACCGGTGCTGGCCGATAAGCTCCCCACCTACGCCCCGGATGCCGGGGTCTGGAACGGCATCAGCCGCCAGATGGAACAGGCCGACGAGGCCCAGGCGCAACGCCGAATGGCGAAGGAGCGCACTTTGCCCCTACGCAAGTTTGTGGGCATCGCTGCGGCCATCGCCCTGCTCGTTACCGCAGGGTTTGGCATCAAGCATGAGTTGCAGACGCGGCAGACCGTCAACATAGCCTACAGCCAGGAAGTCGCTCCGGAGGAGGAAATCCCCGACTGGGACATCGACGAAGCGAGCTTCAACAACGCCATTGCTGAAATTGAGGCCCGCAACGAGCCTACGCTGAACTCCCTCGGCCTGGAGCTCGGAGAACTGACCGAGGCCAGTAACGACATCAAGGCCATGCTCGTCTCCTACGGCGAAAATGACCCCGGCCTCATTCGTCAGCTTGGAGAAGTGGAGCGGGACCGGTCTGACGTGTACCGCCGGATCATCGTCGAACTTTAACGGTAACGGTGGTTAATAGCCATACTTTCCAATACCCCATTGAGCCAGCGGCTGAAGCCGCGCCTACTGAACATTCCTATGCTGCGTTTCCTCCCACTGCTCCTTATTACCCTTCCTTGCACCTGCGGCCGCGCCCTAAAAAAGGGGATAAAGGACAAAAGGCGTGAAGGTTTAGTCCTGCTCTCGTTACTCCTTTTAACCTTTTCCCCCTTACTCCTCCGCGCCCAAAAGGACAACAACCTCCGCGAGGTAGTCACCAAAACCATCGAAGATACCTACCGCTATAAGCCGGGGAGCGAACTGGCCGTAGAGGGCGAAAAAGCGGAGATTTTTGTGGAGACCTGGGACAAGCAAAAGATCTCCGTCAAAGTAGTAATGACCGCTCGCCACCCCAAGCTGGAGCAAGCAGAAGAAGACCTGAAGAACCTGGCCTACATCAGCGAAGTGGCCGGGCAGAAGATTTTCCTCAAGAACAAACTGGTGGACCAAACGAAGCGCTCCCGCAGCGAACTCACCGTCCACTACTACATCACCCTCCCCGAAGAGTGCCCCGTGTACCTGAAAAGCCATTTCGGCGGCGCAACGATCTCAAACCTGCGCAATCAACTCCGCATCAACGGAGAGTTTTCCGCCATCAACATCGACAACGTACAGGGCATTCTAGACATTCGCAGCCGCTTCGGCGACATCACCGGCGAACGGATCGACGGGAACGTTTCCATCATCTCCCGCCGGTCAGACATCAACCTCTACGACATCGGTGGCACGTTCGACATCACCGCCCATTACGGAGAACTCAAGATCAGCCCCAACCTCTCCCTGCGCGAGCTGAACATCAACGCCGACAAGAGCGACGTTTACCTCTACGAACCCCTCAACGGCGAAGGTATCGCCTACAATTTCAGCCTGAACAACGGTGAAATGAAGATGCCCGACGGGCGGAAGATCATTAAAATGGAACAAACCCAGGAAGTACAACGCTTCGCCATCCGCCCCAGCCAGGAGCGCATGGGCACCATTACGGCCAGGGTCTCCTTCGGAGATCTTTACCTGCAAAAACAGGAGAAAGAGTTGAAGGCGCGGCGGTTTTAAATCTTTTCCACCGCATCCACCGGCAACCACCCTTGCTTACCGTCGTCGAGCGCAACCTTCACGTAGCCGTCGAACTCATCGAGTAAGCGGAGTTTCAAGCCTTGGTTAAGTGATTTCTCCAGCGTCGCTTCCGGGCCGGGTGCCACCCGGAGATCGGCTATTTTGGCCGTCAGGATGGCCTCCTGATCGTTCTCCAACCAAGCGTTGCGGCTATTGCCCATGCCGAAGAACAGGCCCGCGATTATCAGGCAGACAACTGCGGCGGGAAGTAAGGCAAACCGACGCTTTTCGTCCATTTCTTTACGGCGCAGAAACCACGTGACGGCACCGGCAACGGCGAACCACCAAAAGGCAATGGCCAACCAAAACAACGTACCGGCCCCAAGCGCTGCGCCGATTCCGCGCCACCAGCGAATAAGGAAAAAGTCCGACAGCTCCAGGCGGTTAATGCCCGCTTCCCCACGGACGAACTTGAGGTTGTTCTTCAGTTCCTTGCTGCCCGGCTTAAGGCGCAAACCGCGTTCGTAGTTCAGGATGGCTTTGCCGTAGTCGCCGTTCCTGAAGTGTGCGTTGCCGAGTGCCTGGTAGAGGCCCGGGCTAACGGCTTCGGTTTTGGCGAGACTGTCTAGAGCAGTGATTTGGGCGCGGGCATCGGCGGCCGACAATGCTTTGCGGGCATCGGCCAGTTTGTCCGTTTGGGCGGAGAGGGCAAACGTTAAAAGGAGAAAGGCTATGGTAATCAGGTTGCGGGGCATGGGGCAAAAATAAGTGCTTGCGGGATAACCCGGGGTAAAATTTCTATCCCAAAGCCCAACCGTACTACAAACGAGTTCTATTCCCGCTTCGTAGCTGAAGTTCGCGGCAAGTCCGGCGCGGCTGTATCCGGAACAGGTAAAGTCAAGGCAGGTTTTGCGTTGCGCGCCCGAAACAGGTCCTCCACCGTAAGCGGTTTCCGTTCCAGGTCCCACCGGAAGCCTTCGAGTTTATACGTCTCATGGTCCACGGCCTTCATCGGTTCCATCTTCCCATCCGGCGCGCTGAGGAAGCGGATTTTGCGCACACCACCGTTGCGAAAGTGCAGCACCATCGCGCTGCAAGCCGTCTTATTTACGCCGACGTACTTGCCCGCATCATCGAGGATGTAGTAGATGGCCTCGGCGTTGCCCTGCACTTCGGTTCGTTCCAGGGCGGTGCTGTCGAAAAAAGCTTCGATCTCTTTGCCCTTTACCTGGTTGTAGAAGACAAAATCTGGCGTAGTAATCACCAGTGCATTCCGCAGCAGTTGCACCTTATCGAGTGCTTCCCCCTTGAAGTGAATGCGGACGGTATCTCCGGTCAACTGGCTAGTATCTTGCCACAGGATCGGGTCCTGGTAGAGCGTCAGCACGGAGTCGATGGTATTGAAGCCGAGGGAATCGCAGACGGCCTGCATGTCGCTTTTGAGGATGCGGACGTCGTTGTGGGCGGAGAGGAAGCGGATGCTGTCAATCGTCACAAGGGTATCGGTTGTCGTCAGTATGTCTACGGCCATTGAGTCACCGAACATCACCGTATCGCGTTGCAGTTCGCGAACGGTGAAAACGGTATCATTCTTCTCTTCCTGAACGGAGATCAGGGTATCGGCGACCATCCAGAGCGTGTCACCTTCCAGCACGGTCGTCATCAGCGGGCGGTTGCCCATAAAGTCGGGTTCGTTGGGCTTGGGCCCAGCGCCGCCGGTAGCCAGCAGGTAGCCGGTCTCTTCGTTGTAGGTAGCGTTGGCGGCGGCGATGGCGATGTTGGCCGAGGTATCCTGCCAGAAGACACTTCCGGAGGCGATGCGTGCGCCGGTTTCCGGGTCGGTGGCGAAGCTTTCCGCATCGATGATCATTGGTGGTGCGGAGATTCTTGGTCGGCCGCCCCTCACGGCGATGGTCTCGGTTTTAGTGTCGTAGTTCACCGTATCGCCGCGCACGGTTTGTACCGAGTCGCGCAGGAAGGCATTGCCTTCCAGCAGGTAGCGCTCCTGGCGGCGGAAGAAGTTGATCCGGTCGGCTTCGGCGCGTTGAAACTCGCCTTCGGCGACGTAAGCATCGCCCTCCAGGATGTAGACCTCGTCTTTACCGAAGTACTTGATGGTGTCCGCCGCCGCGAGGCGTTCACCGGATTTGTACTGGGCGTTTTGGGCAAAAACGGCCTCGTCCAACTGGACATCGTAGTAGCCCGATTCGCAGTAGATGCGGTGGGTATCGGTGCGGATCACGGTGGGGCCGAGGAAATAGACCCGCTCGGCGGCCAGGTCGTACATCAGGGTGTCGGCGCGCATCTCGAAGCGGTCGTCTACCACCACTACGCTGTCGCGGAAGTACACTTTTTGGTCGTCGGCGTAGTAATAGCCGTGGGTGCTGCTCAGTTCCGTCGTCTGGCTCACTACGCGGCCACGGGTGTGGTAGGTGGCGAGTTTGGTGGCCAGGTTGTAGTCTAATCGTTCGGTATAGAGTTCGGTTTCGCCGCGTTGCAGCACCACGTTGCCACGTAGTTTGGCGAGCAGGGTTTCGGCGTTATAGTCCAGCTCGTCGGAGAAGGCGGCGAGGCTATCGCCCTGCTGGATGGTCACGTTGTTGTAGGCATAGACCTGAACTTCGTCCACCAGTTTTGCGCTATCGCAGTACATGAAGATGCTGTCCTGGCTCAGTTCTACGTTGCCAATCAGTATCTGACTCTCGCCTTGGTTTACCATCCGGAGGGTATCCGCCCGGTCGATGTTGACGAACTCCTGCACGGTCGTGTCCTGGCTTGCCGGTGCCACCTGAGCGTGGAGTAAGGGGGAAAAGGCGAAAAGGAGGAAGGGAAGTGCCGACCTTAGCCTCCACCCTTTACCCCTTTCTACCCTTCCCCCTTTACTCTTCTGGGCGCGGCCGCAGGTGCCAAGTAAGGTTAAAAGAGCGACGATGTAGCTGTCGTAGTTTTTCATTGAGGAGGGCAAAGATAGGTTGCTTGCTGGATGGACGCTAAGTGGAGGCAGTATGTGGTACGTTCGGTTATACTTAACGGGGATTTAACGTACGGCAGTACCGTAGCCTCGGCTTCAGCCGAGTGCTAGTGGGTGAGTTCACAATTAACTTAATGCTGTGCTTGCAAGCCAGCGGCTGAAGCCGCGGCTACTTTTGAAGCTTACCGCCGTGAGTAATTCGGCGCTTCTTTCGTGATGGTGATGTTGTGCGGATGCGACTCGCCCATACCGGCACTGGTGATGCGGACGAACTGCGCGTTTTGCAGGTCCGCCACCGTGGCGGCTCCGCAGTAGCCCATGCCCGCTCGCAGGCCGCCGAGGTACTGGGTTACTACTTCCGCCAGCGAACCCTTGTACGGGATGCGGCCTTCGATGCCTTCGGGGACGAGCTTCTTCACGTCGTCCTCAACGTCCTGGAAGTAACGGTCTTTGGAGCCTTTGTTCATCGCTCCGAGGGAGCCCATGCCCCGGTAGACCTTAAATTTCCGGCCATCGAAGAGGATGGTTTCGCCCGGGCTTTCATCTACACCGGCGAAGAGACTTCCCGCCATAATCGTGCTTGCACCTGCGGCCAGCGCCTTCACAATATCTCCTGAGTACCGAATGCCGCCGTCGCCAACAATCGGAACGCCGGTACCCTTCAGAGCTTCGGCAGCGTTGTGAATAGCACTCAGCTGCGGCACCCCAACCCCCGCCACGATGCGGGTAGTACAGATGGAGCCCGGCCCTACGCCGACTTTGACCCCATCTGCCCCGGCATCCGCGAGGGCTTTGGCTGCGGCACCAGTAGCGACGTTGCCCCCGATGATCTGGAGGTCGGGGAAGGCATCTTTAGTTTTGGTTACGGAATCAAGCACGCCCCGGCTGTGGCCGTGCGCGGTATCGATGGTGATTACGTCTACCCCGACGTTGACCAGCGCCTGGACGCGCTCCAGCATATCCGCCGTAACGCCGATGGCTCCACCGACGACCAGGCGGCCGTAGCTGTCTTTGCAGGCGTTGGGGTAATCTTTCACCTTCATGATGTCTTTGTAGGTGATCAAACCTTCCAGCAAACCGGACTCGCTCACTACCGGCAGCTTCTCGATCTTGTGCCGCTGAAGGATGTCTTTGGCTTGTTCAAGGGTGGTGCCAACGGGCGCAGTGATGAGGTTCTCCGTCGTCATGATCTCCTTGATGGCGCGGCTACCTTCTTTCTCAAAGCGGAGGTCCCGGTTGGTAAGAATACCGATGAGGTGATAGGCATCGTTGACGATGGGAATGCCACCGATGCGGTGGCGTTTCATCAGGGCTCTGGCGTCCGCAACGGTCGCATCCACTTTCAGGGTTACCGGGTCTACGATCATCCCGGATTCGGAGCGCTTCACCATCCGGACCTGTTCGGCCTGCTGATCGATGGTCATGTTCTTGTGTACGATGCCGATGCCGCCCTGGCGGGCGATGGCGATGGCGAGCCGTCCGTCCGTCACCGTGTCCATTGCGGCGGAGACGATGGGCGCATTGAGGCGCAGGCCACGCGTTAGCTGGCTGGCGAGACTGACTTCGCGCGGAAGTACTTCACTGTAGGCGGGGAGCAGCAGAACGTCATCAAAAGTGAGGCCTTGCTCTGCGAATTTGGAGGGATAGTTCGTTTCCATGCGCAAAGGTATAGAAAGTGTCCGGAATTTTTCTGTTTAGATTCTCCGGCGTGAAAGCCGGAGGCTTTCACGCCGGAGAATCTAAACAGAAAAATTCCGAACCGCCACCGATCAATTATCTGAACGACCATTAACTTGGCGACCAGCAAAAAGAAACCCATGCCCGTCATTCACCTTAGCAGCCAGATTCATTTACTGGTGATCCGGCCGGAAGATCACACGAAGCACTTCGCCTTGATGGCCCGCATCTACCCGCCGGCTTTCGCTTACCTATGGCCAGATGCGGGCGGCTGGTACGTTGACCGGACCCACAATCAGGCGGCGCTACAGGCAGATCTTTCCGAACCCGACGCACCTTATTACCACGTTTACTATCAGGATGAGTTGATCGGTATTTTTCGGCTGCAACTTCATACTGAAAATCCAGATTTCCCCGATGCACCCGCCCTGAAGCTAGACCGGGTTTACCTGAACGATGCGGTACGGGGCAAGGGCGTTGGTTCAGTGCTGATTGATTACGCGAAGGCTGAGACAGTCAGACTTAATAAAAGGCTCCTCTGGCTCGAACGGATGAGCACCAACGATGCGACCATCAGCTTCTACCGCAAGCATGGATTTGTGGACGGGGGAGAATTTCGGCTGCCTTTTGAGCAGATGTATCCGCGCTTTCGGGGAATGTTTCGGATGGCTTGGTTTGCGGGAGCAGCAGTTGTTTAGGCCTCCTCTTCTTCAACGTCCGGCAATAGTTCGGAGACGACGACTTCCCCGGCGAAAGGGCTGGTGAAGGTTTCGTCTTCGTGGTAGTGGGTTACGGAGCCGTAGCGTTTTTGCTCGGGGTCTGGCTTTAAGTGTACCTCTATTTGGCGGTTGACCAGGTTTACGATCCAGTATTCAGCGAGGTTGGCTTCGGCGTAGAGCTCTACTTTGATGGTTCGGTCCAATTTCAAAGAGCTATTCGCCACTTCAGCAATAAGAAAGACCTCTTCGCTAGAAGGTTTTCGATTAGAATAGTTGCGATCAAATACAACCACTAAATCTGGTTCAGGAAGTGACTTTTGGTTAACCAAAACAAGTGACTTCTCTTCACGAAGCTGGTATTCTTCACCAAAACGACGTCGAAAAAATTTAGCCAATAAGGTGATACAATACTCATGTGATGATCCAGCTGGCATGATTTCTACGATTTTCCCATATATCAATTCGATCTTATCTTCCTGTGTAAACACTCCCTTTTCAATCGCTAACAAGTAGCGATCTAATGTCCAGTAAAAATCTCGACTAATTAATATCGGTGCTTCAATGGCTTTTGTCATGGTAAGCGAGTTATCGATGATGCTTAAAGATAACGCTTTACCGGTGATTTCCGTTTCCAACCCATAAAAAACTTCCCCTGCGCCCCAACTGAGTCGGCGCGTGCTATGGAACGTCAATTTAATTACTAAGTCCCTCCGATACATCCGGGCTCGGAGAGCTAGTCCGGCCGCTCGCTTCCGGAGGGAAGCATCGTTCAGGGCGGCGTTGGAAGTCTTGCGAACAATTTGGTGCGTTTACCCTACCTGCGGCCCAGTTTTAATAATCCAACAACCCAATTTACCGTACCTTGCCGAAGTAAACTCCCCCCATCAAGGTCTGCCCGCCAGACCACAAAACCACAAGACCACCTTTGAGCATCTGGGACACCCTCTTCGGCCGCGCACCCGGCTACGACCCGACCGACGGGCCAAACTTCAGCTTCGGCCGCTACACCGATGCGTTCAAAACGCCGGAAAATTATGCTGCCTGGGACAAGGCCCTCTTCACCTTCGAAAAAGGCCAGTACCTGCAAAGCATCGAAGCCTTCATGGCCTACCTTTACGACCCGAAGGAGGACAACGTGAAGTGGCAGCCCGAAGAAGGCAAACTATACTTCGAGTTTTACCAGGGCAGTAAGCGCGTGACCGGCTTTGCCGACATGGAACAACTCCGCGCCACCGCCCGCATCGCCCGGCTAGACGCCAACAACGCCGACCTGCTGCACCGCCTGACGACGATGAACTACGAAATGAAGTACAGCCGCTTCGCCATCGACGAAGACGACTGCCTCACCATCGTGTTCGACTCCCCGATCAACGACGCCAGCCCCCACAAGCTCTACCACGCCCTGAAAGAGATGGCCCTCCGCGCCGATAAGCAGGATGATCTCTTGCTCGAAGAATTCGGCGACTACCTCAGCCCGGTAGAAATCACCCACCTGCGCGAGCTCTCCGCCGAAGAAAAGGAAATGAAGCTCGGCTTCCTGCGGAGCCACATCCAGACGGTGATCGATTACCTCGGCGCCGGAAAACTCAACCCCGAAGAGCAACCGGGAGCGGTCGCCTACCTCCTGCTCAACCTCGTCTATAAACTCGATTACCTGCTCATCCCCGAAGGCTACTCCATGGAAGCCCTGGAACGGATGCACCGCATGTACTTCGCCCGCGAAGACGACCAGCCGGTGACCTATAAAAACGTCCGCCTGCTCAGCGAGCTACAACATCTCCTGCGTCGTGCGCCAGAATCCTTCTCCGAAGAGCTCTACGCCGGCCGGTCTACCTTCGGCATCACCCTGCCCGCCAACCACGACCGGCTCTCCGCCCTGATCGACAACGAACTGCCGAATATGGACTGGTACCAAGACAACGGCCTGCCCGAAGTAGCCCAAGCTATCCCAGGCTACATCGCTGGCTATGCCCTGTTCAACTATGCCGTTCCACCGCCAGACAAGGACTTACTGCAACTCTACTACCGCGTCTGTGAAGACGCGTACTTCCGCGAACTCGGCTACAAACAGCAGTTCCTGGACCGCGACGGCCGCCCCGCCCGCCGCGCCATCCGCGCCGCCGTCAACGACCTGGCCGAACGGCACCGGGACGCTTATCCGCGCCTGCGGCCAGCCGTGAGTCAGCTCAATTTTGATAACCTTACTGACTTTGGACGGTCGTTTCTTAGTATGGTGCGGGAGTTGGACCTTAGTAAACCCTAGGGGTAGTAGTGTAGTTTGGTAGTAATGTAGTCGCTGCCGCACGTTGGAGGTGTGGTAGGGCTGCCGCACGTTGGAGATTTACCTGGTCGACACAGCCTCACAGCCTCC
>CAYWMW010000067.1:11482-17492 GCA_964458975.1 uncultured Lewinella sp.
GCTGCGAGCTTACGAAGCGCTCTCGGTCTGCCCCCCCCCCGGACTACGTCCGGGGTTACCCATGGATAATCGCTACGCGATAGCTGACGTTGGAGGCGTTACAGGGCTGCCGCACGGCCAGAACTCAGACAGCTTTTATACGAAAGGGATGAACCTCCCCACCCGCTTCCGATACTCAGCATAGTCCGGATAGTGCGCACTGAGCAAGCGTTCCTCGTAAGAAGACTTGAAGTAAAAAAGAACAAGCAAGGCTACCCCCACCAGCAATCGGTACCCGGAGCCCGAGTAAAGCGCGTACCCAAAAGCAGCCATCAGTAAACTGGCGTAGATGGGGTGGCGGGCAAAAGCAAATACGCCCGTGGTCACCAACGCTCCGTTAGCCACCGGTGTAGGAAAAGGGGAAAGACTGGTGTTGAGTTGCAGAAGGGCGAGAACGCCAGTGCCAACACCGCTAAGGGCAAAGAACAAACCTACATACCCCAGTACCGACGGGCGGCCGAAGCCCAACGCCGGAAACTCCAGAGCATAAGCCCCGAAGAGCAAGAATTGAATACCGACGAAGAGGTAGTCTTTAGTCTTGGAAGCCATAAGCGTACCTCGGTTAAGCTAAGGGGTTGCGGAACAATAAGTTATTCTGTCGAGTTCCGGGAATCACTCCAACTTCGCCACCTCCGCCATCCCAGCCTCGACAAACTCCTGCAGGCTGAGACAGCTGTTGTCGATCACAACGGCGTCTTCGGCCTGGCGCAGGGGGCTGTCTTCCCGGCTGGAGTCGATGTGATCCCGGGTGGCGAGGTTGGTGGCGACTTCTTCGCGGGTAGCGGCGATGCCTTTGGCTTCCATCTCCGCGAGGCGGCGGTCGGTGCGGACGTCCATGCTGGCGGTGACGAAGAGCTTCAGGTCCGCGTCGGGGAAGACGACGGTGCCGATGTCGCGGCCATCCATTACGATGCCCCCGGCTTTACCCATCTCCCGCTGCTGCGGCACGATCCACCGGCGGACGGCCGGGATGGCCGCTACGGGAGAGACCATACCGGAGACGGCTCCGCCCCGGATTTCGGTTTCAACGTTCTCGCCGTTCAGTAATGCGTCGTTGTTTCCGGGTACGAAATCAACCCGTAAACCTTTCAATGCACCTGCGGCCGCGCCCGCATCTTCAATGTCTACGTTCTCCCGCAAAAAATGCAGGGTAATCATGCGGTACATCGCGCCGGTATCAATGAAACGGTAGCCCAGGCGCTTGGCCATAGCCTTGGCTAAAGTGGATTTTCCGCAGGCGCTGTAGCCGTCTATTGCTATTGTGTGGGACATTTCGGTTGTCGGTTGTCGGTTGTCGGTTGCAAGATAGGTTACGCTACGAAGCCGGCAACCCAGGGATTACCGGCTTCGTGGCCATTACGTGCGGTGAGTAACCTTAGTACTCATCTTCATTGAAGAGGAAGTCGTCTTTGCGGGGGTAATCCGGCCAAACATCATCGATGGCTTCGTAGGATTCGCCTTCGTCCTCCATCGTCTGAAGGTTTTCAATTACTTCCAGGGGGGAGCCCCGGCGGATCGCGTAGTCGATCAGTTCGTCCCGCGTGGCGGGCCAGGGGGCATCTTCGAGGTAAGAGGCAAGTTCAAGAGTCCAGTACATACTAACGCGTGGTTTTTATATTGTCTACTTTTAATAAGCCATCAGCAGGTGATTTGGTTTCACCCCGACGGGCCGCAAAAGTAACATTTGGACACGAACCAGCACGCTAAAGCCATTAAAGTATTGTTAACGCCTAGCTATCAGTTATTTATAAGTACCTATAATTCGAAAATTTTTATTTTCGTACCCTGGAGGAATTTGACCAATCTGGCTGGAGTCTTTCGGGCCGGTCGGGTCACAGAACACATACCGCTTGCCCTCGTAGGTGAAAGAATCTCCGGCGATGTTGTCTGCTCCGACGGCAATCGTCAGGTGATCATCGTAGGCAACGACGGCCATCGGTAGGTTCAGCAGGTCGCGCACGAGGGCGAAAAACAGGGCGGAGCGGTCTTCACAGTCAGAAAAGCTGTAGCCAAACAACTCCTCCGGCACCATCGGCTTGGAGTGGCCGAAGTACTCGTTGTCCTCTTTATAATCGAAGGCCGAGCGGGTAAAACTCACCAGTAGCTCAATGCGTTGGCGCTCGTCCAGCGGTTTCAGGTAGCGGCGAAGCTGGGGAAGCAGGCTGTTGCGCAGCGTTGGGGAAAGCGGGGATTCCAGGTAGGCGTATTCGTGAATGAAGGGATAATCCTTCATGATGTCTACCACCGTGCGGTCAAAAGTTACCTTCATATCCTGCTGGATGCCGTGGTAACTAAAGCGCATCTGTTTTTCCGTAGCCTGCACACCGAGCGCGGGCCATTTAGCCAACTGGAACCCGAAGGATCGCCCGCGGGGGTTCGGGTGCTCATCCAGGATGAAGAGCCGCTGCCGGCCGCTGCAAGCGCCGTCCAGGCAGCTGAGGTTGGCGTAGGGCCGCCCGCCGGTATCGATGATGGGCACCTCAAAAAGGTCTTCGGTAGTGTACACATTAACGAACACCCGGTTGCCCCGGTAGGTAAGGCGTACATCAAAGCCAGCATCCACCAGCAAACCAAAAAGTGTTATCTCCTGCGCGTTGCGGTCCGCATCTCCGTAGACCACCTGCACACTGGTGCGGGCGAGTTTATAGAACAGGAAATCATTGAGTTCGTAGCGTTGCTTTGCTTCCAGCAGACTGTTGAGCAGCACGCGCTTGGGCTTTTTATTCAGCAGCCGGTAGCTCTTCATGATGCTTACACTGGTCAGCCCCCCCGGATTCGGGATCACCATCGCCGGATCGTAGACAATGTCAATCGGCTGGGCGTAAAACGGCAGTTCAAACCGGTGGTAATTCTCCGGCGTACCAAGATCAGGATCACTGGAACCGGAGAACACGATCAAAAGCGCAGCCGCAAGGAGGAGGGAGATGAATAGCTTTTTCATTGGTCAAAGTGGGATAACTGCTGTAAATATGGAACGCGGTCGGGTTGGCTGGCTCTCGAACCAGTGCGTGCTCAATATACGTTCCGCAGCCGCGAATAGTATACCCCATGGGCTGACTTTAAGAAATATCTCGTTGGTTTGCGGAGGCAAGACAAAATGATGTTGGGTTGTGCTACCCCTCCAGCGCCATAGTCGCCTCCTCCCACTTTTCCATCACCGCTTCCAGCTCTTCCTGCTTGGTCTTCAGTTCGGCGGTTGTTTTTTCTACCCGTTTGGCGTCGTCGTAAAAATCTGGGACGGACATTTGCAGGTGAATCTTCTCAATCTCCTTTTCCAGCCGTTCAATCTTGCGCTCGGCGTTGCCGATGTCTTTCTCCAGGCGGCGTTTTTCTTCATGTGAAAGATTGGACTTCTTCTTGGGCGCGGCCGCAGGTGCAGAGGAGGTTGAAGGGCTGGGGGTATCCGCCTTAGACTTCTCCAGCTCGACGGCGCGCATATTGTCGATCTTCCGCTTTTCGAGGTAGAAGTTGATGTCTCCGAGGTGCTCGTGGAGTTTGTGGTCGCGGAATTCGATCGTGCGGTCCGTGAGGCCCGTCAGGAACTCCCGGTCGTGGCTAACTACGATGAGCGTTCCGTCGTAGTTCAATACCGCCTGCTTGAGCATATCCTTGGAGGCCATGTCGAGGTGGTTCGTCGGCTCATCGAGCACGAGCAGGGAGAAGGGGCGCAGCAGCATACAGGCGAGGGCCAGACGCGCGCGCTCTCCGCCGGAGAGGACGGATACTTTCTTGTCCACATCTTCACCACTGAAGAGGAAGGATCCGAGCATGGAGCGCAGCCGGGTCCGCATTTCGGGCGGGCTGTGCTCTTCCATGGTTTCCAGCAGGGTCATCTTGCCGTTCAGCTCTTCGGCCTGGTTCTGGGCGTAGTAGCCGATGGTTACATTATGGCCCAGTTCTACCTCCCCGCCGGTGGCCGGGATCTGGTCGATCAGGATTTTGGCCAGGGTCGTCTTCCCCTGTCCGTTTTGCCCGACGAAAGAGACGCGGTCGCCCTTATCAATCTTGAGGTCTACGCCGCGCAGTACGTTCAGCTTACCGTAGGTCTTAGTGATGTTGCGGGCCTGGAGCGTGATGGCGCCGGAGCGCGGGGCTTTGGGGAAGCGGAGGTTCATCACCGCCCGGTCCGTCACGTCCAGCTCGATGCGTTCTACTTTGTCGAGTTGCTTCTGCATACTCTGCGCCATCTTGGTCTTCGTCGCCTTGGCCATGAAGCGGGAGATGGTGCGTTCTTTTTCAGCAATGACCTTCTGCTGGTTCTCGTAGGCGGCTTCGGCTTTTTCGCGGCGTTCGGCCTGGAGCTCTACGTATTTGGAGTAGTTGGCTTTGTAGTCGTAGACCTTGCCCAGCTCAATCTCCAGCGTCCGGTTGGTGACGTTGTCGAGAAACTGCTTATCGTGGCTGATCGTGATGACCGCGCCGGTGTAAGTCTTGAGCCAGTTTTCCAGCCAGATGATGGATTCGATGTCCAGGTGGTTCGTCGGCTCATCGAGCAGGAGGTAATCCGGGCGCATGAGGAGCATCTTGGCCAGTTCGATGCGCATCTGCCAGCCGCCGGAGAACTCGGTCGTCTGGCGGTTGAAGTCTTTTTGCTCAAAGCCGAGGCCCTTCAGGAATTTTTCCGCTTCGGCTTCCATCGTTATTCCGCCAACGAGGGCGTGCCGTTCGGTCAGGTTCGTAAACTCTTCGAGCATGTTGGAGTAGGAATCGGTCTCGTAGTCCGTCCGGGTTTCCATCTCTTTGTTTAGCTCTTCCAGGCGGTTTTCCATCTCCAGGATGTGGGCGAAAGCCGTCAGGGTTTCCTCCATCACGGTACGGCCGGTGGGGAGGTCCATCTCCTGGTGCAGGAAGCCGAGGGTACTGCCGGTGGGGCGTACTACGGTGCCTTCGTCGCAGCCCTGATCTCCGGCGATGATCTTTAGCATCGTGGATTTACCCGCGCCGTTGCGGCCCACCAGGCCAACCTTGTCGCGCTCCATAATTACGAAGGAAGCGTAATTGAACAGGACACGGTCTCCGTACTGCTGGTATATACCGGTGGCGCTTAGCATCTTAGATTGGTAGTATTGTGGTCAGGCAGTATTATAGCAATACGGCCTCGACCTTGTTTTCATTCGGGGCGCAAAGGTAGGCATTTTGTGGGGCTTGTTATTTGTAGCGTCGGCCTTCAGGCCGACACGGTTTGGGTGCCCTTCAGGGCACCCCGGAGATTGAGTATACCGGAGCGACCTGAAGGTCGCCAAAACCGCATCGACCTCAAGGTCGATACTACAAAACCCACTATCTTACCGCCATGGAAAAAGAAACCATCATCATCGTTAGCCTCTTTGCCATTAGCGCTTTGTTGATAATGTTCGTAGTCTGGATGTACTACTACCAGAAAAGCTCTAACCGCCAGACCCAACGCCACCTTACGGATAAAGATTTGCTGCTCATGCTCCATAACGAGCCCGACCAGCTACTTTCTCCGCACCAGCTGGCCGAGAAAACGGAACTATCCATTCACGAAGCACGTGCCCGATTAACATCCTTACATACTTACGGCATCCTTCAGCGCAGTTACAACAGCCGGGGCCGACATTTCTACGGCACCCGAGACCCCATCACTGACCCACCAGAGCTGGACCTTTCCACCGATCCTTTTCTTACAGTAGAAGACCTCCTTCAGATTTTTGCAGCCTACGACTATAAGGTCACCGCCCAGCAGATGATCATGGCCACCGGCCTGCCGCTGGCCATCCTCAAACGAGAACTCAAATACTTCGAGACCCAAAAGATCATCCAGAAACTACAACGGAGCGACAGCAACGGCATGGTGATGAAACGCTTTTACGTCCTGCAAGACCCCTACCGCTCCGACCCCGATCGCTTCCGCGCTAAAGCCGACCGTCTGGACCTGGAGATGCGGGAGATTTTGCTGAATGAGAACCTTATTGTTTAGGAACTAGAAGCTAGGGAACTAGGAACTAGG
>CAYWMW010000068.1:0-17471 GCA_964458975.1 uncultured Lewinella sp.
AGACGGCCCTTCTGCGTTTGGGTAAGGCAAGCCCCTCCCGGTCGCTACTGTTCGAACTCCGAGCGCAGCGATCACGACCCTAAGGGAGTCATCTTGTAATCCGCTCTATACGCGTCCAAGGGTCGTCTTTCTTCGGGAAGACGGCCCTTGTGCGTTGGCCCCGGAGCGAGCTGCCTCCGGCAGCGAGATGCTTCACAGAAGACAACGAAAACGTAGGGTTCTACAGAAGGCTAACGCCTTCGTGCTGCACCCTACGCTAGGCTAGGCGACCCTCCGGGTCTCGTTTTCTTTTCTTGGTAAAAACTAAAGCGCACCGAGCAATTTGCCCGGTGCGCTTTAGTTTTTACCAAGAAAAGAAAACGAGAGGCTTACCGCGCCCGGTTAGGCTGCTTCTTCCCCACCACAATCTTCCGGCTATCGTTTAACCAGTTTTGCACCGAAGGGCAGGGGTGGTAGCGCTCGTCGATCATAACGAAGGTGGAGCCGATGGTCTTCTCGATCCAGTCGCTGAGGTGTTTTTGCTGTTTGGAGCTTTTGGTGGCATCCTGGATCTTGGCGTAGTCCTGCTTGAGGGTGGCGCGGTGCGGGCTGCTGCGCGATTGTAGCTGGGCGACGCGGAGCATCGTCTCGCCGCGCGGGCCTTTGAACTCCATGACTTCGCTGATATCGCCGACCTCCATCTCGTCGATAGCGAAGTAGATGTCGGGATCGAGGTCACCGATCTCGAAGAAGGTGTTTCCGGAGACGTTGTTCGTCATCCGGCCATCGTTGTTGTAGCTCTGGACCTTGTCAAAGCCGTGGCGTTTTACGGCTATGCTGAAGGATAGGGAATCCGTCCGAACGAGTCCGGCGATGCTGTCCAGGAACATCTTGGACTGCTCTACGTCCTGGTCCGTAATCCGGGGGCTGAGCAGGATATGGGACACCTTGATGGTATTGCCCCGGCGCTGCTGCAGCTTGATGAGGTGGTAACCAAACTCAGACTGCACGATGTCGCTCATTTGGCCGGGTTCGAGGTTGTAGGCTGCGGCTTCGAATTCGGGGACGAACTTGCCCCGCTTCGTCCAGCCGAGGTCTCCACCCGCCTGGCCGGAGCCGTCGGCGCTGTATTTTTTGGCGGCGTCCTCGAAGGTTATAACTTCGTTCACAATGTTTTCGCGGATTTCTTTTAATCTGGCGACGGTGGCCGCGCGCGTTTCGTCGTTGGCTTCGGGTTTGATGGCGATTTCACCAATTTCCACTTCAGCGTTGAAGTAGGGGAGGCTGTCTTTCGGGATTTCGGCGAAGAAGTCTTTCACTTCTGCCGGCGTCACCTTTACACCTTGTACCACTATCTGGCGGATGCGGTCGGTGGCGATCTGAACGCGCAGGTCTTCGCGGAACTGTTCTTTGGTCGCCGTGATGCTCTGGCCGTAGTAGTCTTCAAACTGCTCGATGCTGCCGCCCATATAGCTCAGGATGCGTTCGATCCGGGCGTTGAGTTGACTTTCTACATCGCTGTCGGGCACCTCAATACTGTCAAGCTTAGACTGGTTGTAGAGTAGTTTCCCCACCAGCAGTTGGTCCAGCATCTGGCAGCGGGCTTCGGGTGGCAGGTCTTCGTTGGTCTGGCTGGCGGCCAGGGCAAACTGCTCTTCCAGTTCAGACAGCAGTACGTACTCCCCACCAACACGGGCGATGACCTGATCGATGACGGTGGACTGAGCGCTCAAGCCCAGGGGAAGGGCGCAGAGCAGAAGGAGGGCCAGTCGGGTGAAAATTAGTTTCATAAATCGTTGGTATTAATAGCAGCCCTGGGTGGGCTTGTTTCTTTATGTTTTGGGGCGCGGCCGCAGGTGCAGGGCGGGGATAAGGTCGGTAAATCCTCAACACTTTAACTCACTTTGCACCTGCGTGCGCGCCTAAAAAACTTCAATGTCCTTATTCTTCAGGTCTCGCTCGAAAATTTCTTCGCGAGCCTCATTGATCACTTTTGCTTTGCGGCCGTGCAGGATCACCTTGCGGGCCTGCTCTTCTACGTAGCTCAGCGGTGCTATTTCCAGGCGGGGTTTCATCTCCAGCAGGCGGAAATAGTAGCGGTTGCTACCGTCTTGCTGGCTGAATTCTCGCTTGGAGTTCACGTTGGCCGCCGTAATGGTGCCTTCGGGCAGCTGCATTGCTATATCATCGAGCGAGTACCAGGCATCGGGTTGAAGCAGGGCTACCTCACTGAGGCGTTCGCAGTAGTTTTCGAGCGCCATCGTGTCGGTAATCTTGCCGTTGTTCCAGAGCTGTTGCAGCGTTTCCTCCTCCGGGGTGGGGTAGGGCACGCGGATAAACAGGCAGCGGACGATCGGCTTCTCCAGCAGGTACTGCCCCTTGCTGGATTCGTAGTACGCCTCCAGTTCTTCCTGTGAGATAGCACTGTCTAGCCGCATACTGATGAGCACTTCCTCGTAGTGGCTACTAACGAGGCTTGCCCGGTAATCCCGCACCAGCCGGTCGATGTTCAGGTCAGACGGCAGGTTGCGCTCGGCTTCGTGCTCAAGGGCTGTCTCGCGGCTCCACCGCCGGACGAAGGCTTGCTGGATGAGCAGGCTATCGTCTGCCGTAGCATCTTCAGGGAACATTCCTTCCAGCTCGGATAGCCGCAAGGTTTTCTGATGTACCCGCGCGAGCACAGGGTCGTCAGCATTCGGATCTGCTTCTCCGCAGGCAAATGTCAATAACAGGAGTGCGGCCGTCGCCGTACTCAGGAAGATCAACGGGAAGTTCCTCAAGACTTGATGAGTTTAGCGAGTACTTTTTTATTGATCTTCACCGGGTAACGCTTGCGCAGGGTACTGACCCACTCGCGTTCGAGTTGGTCCTGGTAATCTGCGATCACGTAGCCCCGGGCTTCGTTGAGTTCTTTTTTTCGGGCAGGCAGCAGCTCTTCCACTTTGTAGAAGGTACTTACGCCCTTGCGGACGTCTTTGCTCACGGCAGTCGTGGAGCCAACCTTCGGCTTCAGGGCACCGATTTCGGAGAGGCGGCTGAGCTCGTAGTTGTCCGTGGATGCTTCGATGTTGGCGCGGCCGAACTTATTGAGGGTAGCGTCCAGGCCGTTCTCCTTGGCGAAATAGAGGATGGCTGTTTCGTCGAGGCCTGCTTTGCCGTTGATGACGTACTTGGTTACGGCGGCGCGTTTTTCCCACTGGTAGTCGTCGCGATGATCGGCGAAGAAGGCTTTGAGGCCGGTGGTGTCTTCGCTGGCTTTGTCCCAAACCTCAAGTTTGGTGGCTTCGAAGAGGAGGATGCCTTCGCGGTATTCGCGCATCAGGGCGGCGAACTCGGGGAAGTCTTCTTCGAGGCGGCTTTCGGCGTAGGCCATCAGTTGTTTGTCTACCCATTCATCGTAGAGGGTGGTGGCTACGGTGGCGGCGTTGCCCTGGCGGCCCATGCTCACGCGTTTGCGGCTGTCTTTGCGCAGGGATTCCTGGAACTGATCGAGGCCGACTTTGTAGTCGTTACCGATCACCAGGAGCGGTGTTTTCTCTACGTCTGGGTTGGGCTTCCAGCGGAAGTTCAGGAAGGTAGAGTCAACGAGGCTGGCGGCAAAGCGCCCGAACACGGCTTTGTTCTCCTGTACGTCGGCCTTTTTTCTTATTCCCTGGAGCATTTGTTTTTTTGCTTCGTCAAAGCGGCTGTCGGCTTTCACCTTAGCTTCTAAAAGAGGGCGGCTATCGTTCAAAGGTTGTACCCCTTTACGAGAAATACGGCGGATGAGGTGGAAACCGGCGGAGGTTTCCACGATGTCGCTCACCTGCCCGTCTTTGGTGAGGGCGAAAGCGGCGTTCTCGAAAGTGGGGTCAAACTTATTGATGCCGAAGTAGCCGAGGTAGCCGGCGTTGTCTTTCGTTTTACTGTCTTCGCTGATGCGGGCGGAGACGGCGGCCCAGTCTTCTCCGTTGGCGAGCATCTTCTGGGCGGCCTGAAGTTGGGCGGGCACGGGCATATCCTTCGTGCCTTCAGGCTTACGGATCAGGATATGGCCGACTTCCATTTCTCCCCGGGCGGGGCGGCTGTCGGTTTTGATGGCCAGGTGGTAGCCCAGCGCGGTGCGGATGGGCCCAACTACCTGGTTGGGCGCAGCATTATAGAGCGCGGTTTCCAGGCGGTGCATCCCCTTCGGAAAGGGTGCGTTGAAGTAGCCGATCCGGCCGCCACGGGGGGCGCTGAATTTGTCTTCGCTAACGTTCTTGGCCGTCTCGGCGAAGTTGGCTGCCGAGAGGTTCTTCATGGCCGTTTTGGCCCGGTTGTAGAGGAAGAGCGTATCCGCCGGAGCGGGGGATTTACCTCTAAAACCAAAGAGGATATGGCTGAATTCAATGTCCGTTTTACGACGTTCATAGAGTTCTTCTACCAGGCGGTTGGTGACTTGCTTGTCAACCAGGTAATTGTCGGCCAGCTGGCGGCGGTAGCCTGCGAGTTCACGCTGCAGCGTCTGAACGGTGTCTAGCCCCATGGTGCGGGCGCGGGCCACCTTGAGCTTGAAACGCTCGTAGAGGTCCAGGTATTCCCGGACGCTTTCTTCCTGGTAATCAGCCTTTTCTCCGTTGGTTTTACCGTAGATGTAGCGGAACTCTCCGACGGTAACTGGCTGTTTATCAACGGTAAATAGCACATCGCTGTCTTTCTGAGCGGCCAGGGAAAGGGCGGCAAAGAGAAGGGTGAAGGAAAGAAAATGCTTTACTAAATGCATAAATATAGGTTTCAATTCATCCGGCTACGCAGTAGCGGGGAAGCTAAATGGTGGCCAATTCGGAGCCGCAAAAGTAACCAATTTTTGGGTGGGGTTATTGTATTGAAGTAACTAGCTCGTAACCGACAAGGGGACGAAAAGATGAGCGCAAGCCTTCCCGCTACGAAAACAACGACTTACCTTGTCACACAAGCCTCTCATTATGCCCTCAAGGATCCTGCCGTTAATCGTCCTCGCCCAGTTTTGCTGCACCTCCGTTTGGTTTGCGGGCAATGCGGTGCTGACGGACCTGATGCTCACCTTTGCCTTACCCGCTACGGCGCTGGGCTGGCTGACTTCTGCGGTGCAGTTTGGGTTCATCTGTGGTACGCTGGTTTTTGCGGTGCTGGCGGTAGCAGATCGGTTTTCGCCCTCGCGGGTATTTTGTGTTTCGGCGCTGCTGGCGGCGGTTTGCAATGCTTCGGGGACGCTGGAGGCCAATACCTTCACTACCCTGCTGGGCGGCCGGTTGCTCACGGGTTTTTTTCTGGCGGGCATCTACCCGGTGGGGATGAAGATTGCGTCAGATTATTACCGGGCGGGGCTGGGGCGTTCGCTTGGCTTTCTGGTGGGAGCCTTGGTTTTGGGGACGGCGTTTCCCCACCTGGTGAAGGCCCTTGGCGGGAGTTTCCCGTGGCGATCTATCCTTTATTTCACCTCGGCCATTGCGGCGGTGGGGGGCTTACTAATGTGGTGGTTGGTGCCCGATGGGCCGTATTGCAGGGCGGGCCAGCGGCCTGAGCTTACGGCTTTTTTGCGGGTGTTTCAGAACAAACCCTTCCGGGCGGCGGCCTTTGGTTACTTCGGGCACATGTGGGAGTTGTACGCTTTTTGGGCGTTTGTTCCGGTGTGGTTAGCGGCCTGTTTTTCCGGGCAGGAGCCACCGGTTAGCCTTTCGATGCTGGCCTTCTGCGTCATCGCGGTTGGTGGTTTGGCCTGCGTGCTGGGCGGGTATTTGAGCAGCCGGTTTGGGGTGCGGCGGGTAGCGGCGTTGGCGCTGGGCGCCTCGGGCCTTTGCTGCCTGGTGTCTCCGCTTGTGTTTGGCGCTTCCCTTTACCTCTTTCTCCCTTTCCTCCTTTTCTGGGGCATGGTGGTGGTGGCGGATTCGCCTTTATTTTCCACCCTCGTGGCGGGCAGCGCAGAGGCGGAAGTGAAGGGGACGGCGCTTACCATCGTGAACTGTATCGGCTTTGCCATCACGATTGTCAGCCTGCAATTGCTCAGTGGGGCGGGGGAGTGGCTGGAGGTGAAATGGCTGTTCGTATTATTGCTGCCGGGGCCGGTTTTGGGGCTTTTAGGGCTTTTTGGGGGCGCAAACGCGGGTGCAGGGGAGGGTTAAAAGCCATGCTCGTACCTGAACGCCGAGGTCTCCGCAAGGAGCGATGTCCGGAAAACCTTCTTCGCACCAGCGGCCGCGCCCTAAAGAGTTCAATGCGCCAGCTTACGTAAGCCAAACGAAGAAACACTTTTATGGCGCTAATGCCTTCATTATCAGTAGACAACAAAATTCGTTAAGTTTGCGTTAAGACTCTTGTGTATGATTTCTATGCCTTATCTTTGCAAAACTTTATGATTAGTGTAATGTTTCGAACATTAGTATAAACCAACACCAACCTGATTTTAGCCATTTTCCTTCAATAGACTTGACCGTCTTTTCTCACCCATCCGGTCCCACTTTTTTGCACACTCTTTTTGGATCGGTTCAATGGCATTTATGTTAAAGCGAAGTTTCTTTTTATTACTCTCCCTCATCACTGTACTCTTCATGAGTACTGTCCGCTATGACGGGAATCATACGATCAACCAGCAGCTTAACGCCGCCGGTGTCGTCACCTTTCCTTCTTTCCTCCTTCCTGCGGAGGAATCTCCTGATTACGCCATCACCTCATTCCTGAAGCCTGGTATCTCTTTAGCAGATGTACTTAGTGATAAGGCAGTTCCCGGCCTGCGCGGCCAAAAAGATGTCGTGCTAGAACAAGAGCTGAAGCGCAAGCTGAACGCAAATCCCGTTTGGCGTAAGTTGATCCGAAATAAGCGGATGTCCGTTGGTGTCGTAAATATGGCCGACGAAGGCGATGTGAAGTACGCCGCCCTCAACGGCCGCCACATGATGTACGCCGCCAGCCTTCCGAAGATTGCCGTCCTCGCCGCCGCCCACGATGCCATCGAACGCGGAGAACTCCGGGAAACCGCTGCGGTGAAGCACGACATGCTGCTCATGATCGCCAAATCTAACAACGCCGCCACCACCCGGATGATCGACCGCGTCGGCTTTGACCACATTGAACGGACGATGACGGACCCCAACCTCAAACTCTACGACCCCGCTTACGGCGGCGGCCTCTGGGTCGGCAAACGCTACGCCGCAGGGGGAAAGCGAAGCCCCGACCCTATGAAGGGCATCAGCCACGCCGCTACGACGGAGCAAATTTGCCGCTACTTCTACCTGCTGGCCAACGACCAACTCGTAAGCGAAGAAAGCAGCGAAAAAATGCGCAGCTACCTCGTTGACCCCCAACTCCATCACAAATTCGTCAATACGCTCGACCGCCTCGCACCCGACGCCAAGGTATACCGGAAATCCGGTTCCTGGAGTTCCTTCCACGCCGACGTAGCGATGGTACAAGGCCCCGGCCGCAACTACATCATGACCGCCCTGGTGGATGATCCCGCCGGGGAGCAAATCTGCCGGGACCTCGCTGCTGTGCTGGACGGGATACTTAAGGAGTAGTAGTGTAGTACGGTAGTTTTGTGGTAATGTAGTTGCTGCCGCATGTTGTAGGCGGCAAAAGAGGGGGTAGGATGATTTGGATTTGAAGGATTAGGCAGGATGTATCCTGTACCATCCTCAAAGTCCAAATCATTCTTACCCCTTTTCATATGCAACAGCGCCTACATTACTACCGAACTAAACTACTACCGTACTACCTTAGCGCAAATTGCTAATCTCCGGCCATAATCAACCCTTTTCAACGCTTCATCAATAAGGTTCTCCGCATTCGCCCCGGCGAAGGGAAACTGGTATTGCTATTACAGTTTCAGATATTTCTTATCATTGGGGTGTTGCTGATTACCAAGCCGGCGGGCAGTGGGTTATTCCTCTCGCGTTTCGGTTCAGATGCGCTGCCGTACATGTTTATCGTTACGGCGGTGGTGGCGGCGATTATTTCTACGGCTTACTCGCAGGCGCTTAAGTTTTTTTCGATCCTGCGGGTTAATCTTTGGAGCCTGGGGATTTGCCTGACGCTGCTGGCCGTTTTTGCGGCCATCATTCCGGAGGCGGCTGCGCGGGATGTGGTGGCGGTTGGTTTATACCTCTGGGTAGCGCTGTTTGGTGTGTTGGCAGCTTCGCAGTTCTGGATGATGGCCAGTTTGGTGTTTGATGTGCGGCAGGCGAAGCGGCTCTTTGGCCCCATCGGCGCGGGAGCAATTGCGGGGGGGATCGCCGGAGGGTACCTGGCGACGATCATTGCTGGAAGCCTGGGGATTCGAGCCTTGCTTTTCGTTGCCATCGCAGCGATGGTGCCGGTAATGCTCATCAGTGTTTACGTCTGGCGGAAGTACATCGCTAAGCGGGTGAGCGAGCTTTCACAGAAGAAAAAGACTTCGCAGTTGCGGGAGTCTCCCCACCGGCTGATTCTGGGCTCCAGGCACCTGCTGCTACTCTGTGGCATCATTGCTACGAGCGTGATCACGGCCAAACTTGTGGACTATCAATTCAGCGCGCTCGCCGCCGAGCGCTACGCCGACGAAGACCAGCTGACGGCCTTCTTTGGCTTCTGGTTCTCGACCTTCAACGTCATCGGCCTGGGGATTCAGTTGGTGCTGACGCAGCGAATCGTGGAGCGGTTGGGCGTTTCCGGCGCACTGATGTTTCTACCAACAGGCCTGGCGATTGGCGCGGTAACGATGTTTTTTATGCCGGGCCTGAGCGCAGCCATCTTTAGCCGCCTGACGGACGGGAGCCTTAAACAAAGCCTCCACCGCGCAGGGGTGGAGATGCTCTTTCTGCCCGTAAGCACCGCCGTAAAGGGCCGCATCAAGACCTATATCGACGTACTGATTGATTCCGTAGCGGGTGGGCTTGGTGGCTTGCTGTTGCTATTGCTGGTGGATGGTCTGGGCGTTTCGATTGTTGGCATAAGCTTCCCGGTGCTGCTGTTCGTTTTAGGCTGGTTCGTCTGTGTTTTGCTCGTCCGAGACGAATATTTAGAGGCATTCCGCGACCAACTTCGGCACCTGCGGCCGCGCAAAGAACCGCGACGCCTGAAGTCTCGTCACAAAGAAGTCCTCGCGGGCTTCATGCGCGTACTCGAAGACGCTAAAATGAACCGTGACGACAAACAGCTCCTCTACGTCCTGGAAAGAACGGATGATCTGACGGATGATAAATTTCATAAACCCATCGTAGAGCTGCTCGGCCACGCCGTACCTGCCGTACGTGCCAAAGCACTGCGCAGCCTTTCCCTGCGCGATGGGCCGGATTTGTTGAACCACGTTGTACCGCTGCTGGTGGACGACGAGGTGCTCGTCCGTAACGCCGCCCTGGAATATTGTATCTCTCACCACCTGGAAGAGACCGGAGAGCTGATTAAAGAACAACTTAAAGACCCTAACCCCGACGTTTCCGGTACGGCCCTAATTCAGCTCCTGGTAGAAACCAGGGCCAACCCGGAGATGCGCAAGGAATGGAAGCTGAAGCAACAGTTTCATTTCCGCCGCAAAGAACTGCGCTGGATTTCCGGGCCATCGGCAAGGGCCTGGCGGCTGAAACTCCTCAAAGCTGCCGGGCACTCCGGAAGCGAATTGGGCAAAGACTTCATCGCCGAAGAGATGGAAAGCCCAACCCTGGAAATAACAAAAGCAGCCATCCTCGCCGCCGGGGAAAGCCTGGATGAGCGTTACCTCCTCCGGCTCATTGATTTCCTCTCCGAGGCACCGTACCGACCGCACGCAAAATCGGCCCTGGTTCAGTACGAGCTTGGCCTGGTCAACCTTTTACCCGACTATTTCAAGAAGGGACTTATTGATATTACAGACATCCGCCGCTTGCCCGCCGTGCTCGAAAAGATACCGAGCCAGCAGACCGTAGACCTCCTCTTCGCCCTGATTGAACGCTACCATCCGGAGGATCTCGAAGTACGCCTCGAGGTCCTCAAGGCCCTCAACGCCATGCGCCGAGACTTCCCCCTGCTGCAAATGCCCACGAAGAAAGTCTTCCGGCAAATCCTGACGGAGACGAAAACCTACCAAACCACGATCAATAACCTCCAGGCGCAACTGGCCCAGCGTGGCGAAGGTTCTGAAGCATTGCAAGCCGCTCGTAAGGGACTGCTCAACTTACTGGAGCAACGCCAGGAGGGGAACCTGGACCGGCTCTTCCGGCTCCTCGGCCTGCGCTACCAGCCAGCAGACATCATCCCTATTTTTCGAGGGCTGCATGCAGCAGGGCATCAGGAAAAAATTAGTGCCCTTGAGTTTTTGGACATCTTGCTGGAGAATAACCTGAAGCGTCTCGTCATCCCCGTCGTTGAGCAGGGTATTCGCCTGGGTGAGGTGAGTGAACGGTCTACTTTGATGTCGGCCGAGGAACTACGCATCGCTCAGTTTCACAACTTTAAACGCATTCTGCGGGGGCGGGATGTGCGGCTTAAACTCTCCGTCATCTACTTCATTGGCTATACCGAAGACGAGCAGTACATGCCCCTGTTGCGCGTCAATCTGGAGAGCCCGGACCAGCGGGTGCGGGATATGGCGGGCCGGGCTTTTGACCGAATTTTGGCGGGGGTGGTGGATGGATGATTAGACCTAGTGCAGTGTACTTTTATACATGATTTATCCCGTAGGGATTTGACATTAGTAACCCAAGACGTAGCGCGGCGCAGTCTTGGGTTACTAATGTCCGCCAACCAAAGAGCTGCACCGCGAAGCGGTGCCAGAGCATTGTATCACCGAACGATTAACGTGAATGATAGCCTGACAACGCCTATCAATCTATCACATCTACCAATCTAATGACCTCCCAAACTCCCGCGCCCTTCTCAACGGGATGACTCATGTTGCACCCTCCTCAACTGATTTCGCCCCAGCACCAAATTATTGTCGGTTAGCCGCCCAAGTTGGTTTAAAAATTGATTTGCAGGGTTTTATGTTCTACTATGTATAGTAATTACTCACTTAACCCATTGAAATGTTTTTACGAACTACCCTCCTGCCACTCCTATCCTTATTTTTTGTGGCGGGTACCCTTACGGCTCAGGCCCGCCAAACAGATTGCGCGAACCCTACGGCCGCTGCGGACCTCAACATCAACGCCGTCCGCGCTCGCATCACCAACAGCGGGAACCTCTGGAACGACAGCGGCGCGGGAGCCTACGAAGTGACGGCGAACGACGCTTCCCCGAACCTAAATCCGGTAGCCGCCATCTATACCGGCAGCCTCTGGATCGGGGGGGTAGACCCCGGTGGCGGCCTGAAAGTTGCCGCCCAACAGTACGAAACCAATCGCTTCGATTTCTACCCCGGCCCCCTGACCGACGAGGGTATCACCGAAGCGGACCAGTGCGTTCAATGGGACAGGTTGTTCCCGATCTTACAGGAGGACGTGCGCAACTTCATCAGCGATTATGATGCGCAAAACCCGCCGGTGGCCGGGCAAATTATTGCCAATATCGCTGGCTGGCCGGGCAAGGGCAACCCACTGTTTGAGGCCGTAAACGGCTTCCCGCTGCCCAACGATACGGAGGAATATGCTCCCTTTCAGGACGTGAACGAAGACGGTATTTATAACCCCCTCGACGGAGATTACCCGCTATTTTGCGGAGACCAGGCCATCTGGTGCATCTTTAACGATGCCGGAGGCCCACACGCAAGTAGTAATACACCGGCTGCGGTGCAAGCAGAAATTCATCTCCTGGCCTACGCTTTCGCCGCCAACGACAGCCTTTTGCACCGGACAACTTTCTACGACTACAAAATCATCAACCGCGGCCAGGAAAACGTGATGGACTTCTACGCGGGCCACTGGATTGATTCTGACCTGGGATGTTTCCAAAACGATCTCAACAACAGCTCACCGGAGAATAACCTATTTTACGTGTACAACGACACAAGCGTAGAACCGGAGATTTGTGACGGTGTAGCGGGCTACGGCAATACAAGCCCGGTGAATATTTTTCAGGTAGTGCGTTCTACCGCAGCAACCGCCCAGGTGGAAGGTGGCCCCTTGATGAGTTCCTTCGTCAGCACGTACAACCAAGGCGTCGGAGGCCCCCTGCCCGCCGTTGCGCAGCAACCCGCAACTGCCGTAGAATACTACAACCAGCTGACGGGGCTTTGGCCCAACGGCACCCCCCAAACAAGGGGCGGGGTAGGCTACGAAACGGGCGGCGAAGCAACCCGCTTCGCCTTCGATGGCGGCATGGTGAACGATGAGCCGTGGCAGCACTGTACCAGCGCCTCCGGCGCGACCGATACCCGCCAGACGTACAGTACCGGCCCCTACAACCTTGCACCGGGAGATGCTGCCGGTTTTACCCTCGCCATCACTACGGTTTTTGGCATCGATTACCCGACGGACATCTGTCCGGACGCAAGTCAGGTCTTGTCCGCCGCCGGATTTATTAAAGATTTTTACGACGGCAATTGCTCGCCTTCCGTACTTACCAGTACGCGGACTCCTCAGTCTCCGGAGAGTATCGGCTTGGAGGTTTTTCCGAACCCAACGGCCGGTCAGCTGAGTTTTCGGGTGCCAGAAGGCGTAGAGATTAAGCGGATAGAAGTATTGGATATGGCCGGGCGCCAGCTTACCTCTTCCGTAGGGGCGACTAACGACTTGGGTATTGACCTGAAGGCGGTTGGCTTGCCTGCGGGAGTATATGTCTACCGACTACAAACTACGGACGGCGTGATGGTCACCGGTAGGGTGGTGTTAATGGAGTAATCCAAGGTTTCCAGCAATCTCCCTACCTTAAACCCCATGAACCGATTTCTCCCCAACAGCCTTCCGGCCGTTCTGCTCCTCCTAACCCTATTCAGTTGCTCCAACGAGGAGACTGCTCATAGCAACGGCCCCAACGTCCTCTTCATCCTGGCGGACGACCTCGGCTACCACGATCTCGGTGTTACGGGAAGTACCTACTACGAGACTCCAAACCTGGACGAGCTGGCCCGTAATGGCCTTCAGTTCACCCGCGCCTACACCTGCTCGCGGGTATGCTCTCCGGCGCGGGCGAGCATCATGACCGGCAAGTTCACGGCCCGCCACGGCATCACGGACTGGATTGGCGCACGGACGGGCACAGGCTGGCGCAAGAAAGGCCGCCACGACAAATTGCTGCCGCCAGACTACATCCACGCGCTCGATACCGCCGACGTAACGATGGCCGAAGCCTTCCGGGAAGCAGGCTACAAAACCTTCTTCTCGGGGAAGTGGCACCTCGGCGGCGAAGGCTCCGGACCGCTGGACCACGGTTTTGATGTTAACGTGGGGGGCAACCATAAAGGAAGCCCCGCTGGCGGTTTCTTCGATCCCTATAAAAACCCCGACCTGCCCAACCGCGAACCGGGGGAGCAACTCAGCCAGCGCCTGGCGCGGGAAACGGCGGACTGGATCGGGAGCCAGGACGGAGACCAACCTTTTTTCGCGATGCTCTCCTTCTACGCCGTCCACGCTCCGCTGCAAACGAGTGAGGCGCAGTGGGCGCGCTTCCGGGCTAAAGCTGTAGAAAGTAAACCGGCCGAAAACGGCTTCGCGATGGAGCGCCAGTTGCCCGTCCGGATCGTGCAGGACCACCCCGTTTATGCAGGTTTGCTGAACGATATGGACGCGGCTGTCGGCATTGTGCTGGACAAACTAGAGGCTGAAGGATTACTGGACAATACCATCGTCGTCTTCACTTCTGACCACGGTGGGGTGGCTTCGGGGGATGCCTACGCCACGTCCAATCTACCGTTGCGGGGTGGCAAGGGCTACCAGTGGGAGGGCGGCTTGCGGGTACCGTTGTTTGTGCATTACCCCGGCGTGAAAGCCTGGGGGGATGAGGTCGACCGGTCGGTCACCGGGGCAGACATTTACCCAACCTTGCTTTCTATGGCTGGTTTGCACCTGCGGCCGCGCCAACATGTTGACGGTACGGCGTTTAATCCATTGACTGGTTCAGGTGCTTGGCACCCGCGTAATCTGTACTGGCACTACCCCCATTACGGCAACCAAGGTGGCGACCCTTCTTCCATCGTGATGAGCGATAGGTATAAACTCATCCATTACTGGGAAACCGGCGTAGATGAACTCTACGACCTCGAAAAAGACCCCGGCGAGCAAACCGATATTGGCGGAGATTTACCAGAAATCACCGAAGCTATGCGGGACGAGCTAATGGCCTGGCTGAAGAAAACCGGCGCTCGTTATGCCGCACCAGACACCGATTTTGATGCGGGGAAAGCAGCGGCCGTAGCTACCTACCGGCGGGATACCTTATTGCCGAGAATGGAAGCACGGCGGCGGGCGATGTTTGAGGAGAACTGGCGGCCGAATGATAATTGGTGGGGGAGTGAGTAAGGGAGGAAGGGCGTAAAGGGGAAAAGCTGGGGCCACCCTTTACTCCTTTTTCCCCTTTTTCCTTTCCTCCCTTACTCCCTTACTTAGGGCGCGGTCGCAGGTGCAGTGGACGTTGAAGGAGCAGGGTACCCCCCCGCCCTCAGTCCTTCACCGGGAAAACAACATCGTCGTAAATCACACTTAACGGAAGCTGGAAACCGAGTGTTCTTACCTCTACTTCATGTTCCGGTTCGTAGTAAGAACCGATGTGCCAGTATTGGTTCGTCTCGCGGTAGAAGGTATCTACCCGCATCCTCCTACTGTCGATGAGGATGTATTCTTTAAAGCTTTCCAGTTGGCGGTACGCAGAAAACTTGTCCCGCAGATCATAATCTGCGGTACTTTCGGAGAGGACTTCTATTATCAGCTCTGGATTGGTGAGTTTTGCTATGCCGCCTTCTTCATATTCAGGCTTTTTACAAGTAGCCGTGATGTCAGGAAATAAATAGGAGCGTAGCGTTGGAATACTTACAGCATTCTCACTTCCTTTTACCTTACAAGAGCCTTGGTTTACCCGGAGTGCGGTGAATACGTTATCGATTATGTCATTATGCGCAATGCTCCCGCCAGACATCATCCGAATCTCTCCGTCAAAGTATTCAAGTTTGTGCAACGACTGTTCCAGAAGGGCAAAGTATTCTTCCTTCGAGTAATGGCGTTTTTCGAGTTGTAAAGCTTCCATAGTAATGAAACGGTTGGGTTGCTGGTAAAGTTACGGGAGGGAGGTGGTACAGCGAAAAAGGGGTTAGGATTATTTGGATTTAAAGGATTGTCAGGATAAAGACCTCCAATCCTCAAAATCCAAATAATCCTACCGCCCTCTTGGCGCTTACAACGCATATTTTACCACACTCTTAGTCTCCCAAAAAAAGAAGCTCCAAATATCCGCCTGTTCCTCAATCGTCTTGGAGATCGGCTTTCCGGCCCCGTGGCCGGCGTCTACGGCGATGCGGATCAGGACGGGGTTTTCTCCGGCGTGCGCTTCCTGCAAACGCGCGGCGTACTTAAAGGAGTGGGCCGGTACCACCCGGTCGTCGTGGTCGGCGGTGGTGACCATCGTTGACGGGTAATTGGTGCCGTCCTTCAGGTTGTGGAGCGGAGAGTAGGCCTTCAGTATGGGGAACATCTTCGGGTCTTCGCTGCTGCCGTACTCGGGGATCCAGCCTTTGCCGACGGTAAATTTGTGGTAGCGCAGCATATCCATCACCCCGACGGCGGGGAAGGCGACGGCGAAGAGGTCCGGACGTTGCGTCATGGCCGCACCTACGAGCAGGCCGCCGTTGGAGCCACCGGCGATGCCCAGCTTGTCCTTATTCGTATAGCCTGCATCAATCAGCCACTCTCCGGCGGCGATGAAGTCGTCGAAGACATTCTGCTTGTTCTCCAGCATTCCGGCGCGGTGCCATTCTTCGCCGTATTCGCCGCCGCCGCGCAGGTTGGCCATGGCGAAGACGGCTCCGTTCTCCAGCATCGGTAT
This sequence comes from uncultured Lewinella sp., assembly GCA_964458975.1. Taxonomy (GTDB): domain Bacteria; phylum Bacteroidota; class Bacteroidia; order Chitinophagales; family Saprospiraceae; genus Neolewinella. The sequence continues at coordinate 15,838 of CAYWMW010000068.1, forward strand.
GCGCAGGGCGCTGAAGCCCGGGCTCAAACTGACGTTGAAACCGCCATATCCGTAGAGGTAGGCCGGGTTGTTGCCGTCCAGCTTCAGGCCTTTTTTATGGACCAGGAACATCGTCACCGGCGTCCCGTCTTTGCTGGTGTAGGTGATCTGGCTTTCCTCAAAGTCAGTGGGTTCAAACTTCAGCTCGGGCTGAAAGAAGGGGCGGCTTTCGCCAGTTTCCACGTCGTATTCGAAGATGGTGTAGGGGTAGGTGAAGGAGGTGAAGCCGTAGTAGAGTTTCTTTTCTTCCTTCTCTCCGCTGAAGCCGCCGGCGTTGCCTAGTCCGGGGAGCTGAATTTCCTTCTTGTCTTTACCGTCATAATCCATCTGGTACCACCGGGCCGTCGCCTTTTCGAGGTAGTTGGCGAAAAGGTAGCCGCCGCCGGTGTTTACGCCCGCCAGGAGGTTGTCTCCTTCGGGGATGATCTCCGCCCAGTGCTCCTGTTCCGGTTGGTCGAGGTTGATTTTCACCAGGCGGTAGTTCGGCGCGTCTACGTCGGTCATGATCCAGAAGTCCTTGCCTTCGTTGTGGACCATGCTGCTCTTCTGCGTCGTTTCGGGGAAGAGGGCGATGGGCCGTTGGGTGGGCAGGCGCTCGCCGTCCAGCGGCAGGTAATAGAGTGCGTAGCCGTCCGTACCCGGAGCGGCGTACATGATGAAGTAGTCCTCCTCTTCGGTGGTGCCGCCGTAGTGATAGAAGGTGGGGTTGGCCTTGTCTTCGTAGATCAACTGGTCTGCACTCTGGGGCGTACCGAGCTTGTGGTAGTAAACGCTGTGCATGAGGTTGTTGCCCTTCAGTGCTTCACCTTCCTGCGGGGCGGGGTAGCGGCTGTAGAAGAAGCCGTTGTTGTACCAGCCCGCGCCGCCGAATTTGACCCATTCGAGCTCGTCTTCCAGGTCCGTATTGGTTGCCATGTCGCGGACGTAAATCTTGCCCCAGTCGGAGCCCGCCTCACTGCGGCGGTAGGCCATGTAGCGATCGTTCTTGTCCGCTCCGAGCAGGCCGATGGCGGTGGTGCCTGCTTCGTTCATGGTGTTGGGGTCCATGAAGACCTGCTCTTCGCCGTCTTCGCCCTTTTTGTAGTAGTAGACGGACTGGTTCTGGAGGCCGTCGTTTTTACTCCAAATGTAGTAGTCGCCCACCTTGCTCGGCGCGCCGATACGGGGGTAGTTGACCAGTTCCGTCATCCGGTCGGCGAAGGCTTTGCGGAAGGGAATTTGGGCGAGGTAGCCGAAGGTGACCTCGTTCTGGGCGGAGACCCAGCTTTTGGTATTCTCCGCATTGTCGTCTTCCAGCCAGTGGAAATCGTCGCGGATGGCTACGTCGCCGTAGTTATCAGTGTGCTCAACCTTCCTGGTGGTGGGGTAGGAGAGGGGGATGGTTGGGTAATTGGTGGGTTTGGACATTTTGATGTTTAGAGGTCTGAACGATTTTTAGGAAAGTAATTGTCGGCACGGTCGCGGGAGCGATGCAAGAAAACAAGAGTTATGGACAAACGATGCCGCTCGGTCACTGGCGACTCCTTACTCCAAACTCCCGACTCCCGACTCCTTCTACCCCTTCAACTTCTCCGGTAACTCCCGGAAACCCATAT
>CAYWMW010000069.1:0-17457 GCA_964458975.1 uncultured Lewinella sp.
GGAGGAGGTGGATATGGGGGGCTTGTTCTCGCGGTTGTGGGAGCGGTTGAAGGGGGTTTAGTTTGTTTCAGACAACTATGTCCTTTAGGAACGCCAAATCAATAACTGTCCTGATTGAAGCGCAGGAATCGTGGTGCTGATCGAATAGCTCGAAATCCAGCATAGCCATAGCTACGGTGGTTTTCGGGATATGAAGAGCAGCGCCACGATTCCAAGCTGCACCACGTAGTAGCCGCGTAGCGAAATCGGACAGTTATTGATTTGGCGTTCCTTAAAGACAACCCCTTGTATTCACAGCGAGGTCGTTTTGTCTGCCACGAAATTTCATAACGTAAGAGATACGTTTTCTTGCAATGTGGGTTGCAGCAACGGAGGTTGCAAGATAAATCAATAGCCTAAAACCGCATCTCTCGGCGGACGAGTCAGGCCTAAGGGCCGCCTCGGCCGACGAGCGAAGCTACTATTCTTCCTCCGTCCTACCAGCCTCCAGCCAAAAGTTATTAACCCCTTCTCCGGGGATGAGCCGAACCTCACGGGCGTTGAGCAATTCCAGCAAGCCGAGGAAGGTAACGATGGCGTGAATGCGCGTTTTACAGACCTCAAAAATATCGGTGAAGCTGGGCCGGGATTTACCGAACTGAATGGCCCCGACCATTTCCAGAATCCGGCTCTGCTGGTCTTCGACGGTGTGGCTGAACTGGGCGATTTCGTGGATCACCGGCCGGTCGTCCCGCTCTTCCATTTTGGTGAGGAGGCGTTCGTAGGCTTTGAGGAGCTTGAAGAGGGTGACGCTTTCCAGCTCTACGTCGACCAGGGCGCGGGTAGCGATCTGGGCCAACTCGGTGGTTATGTTACCCCGGTAGTTGCGCATACCCCGGGCGGTTTCCAGCTCGCGCAGTTCGGCGAGGACGGATTTGTAGCGTTTGTACTCCAGCAGGCGGGAGACGAGTTCTTCGCGCGGGTCAATTTCGTTGCCCTCTTCATCCACCGGCTTGCGGGGTATGAGCATCTTGGCTTTGATGCGGCAGAGCGTGGCGGCTACGAGGACGAACTCGCTGGCCAGGTCGATGTCCATCCGCTCCGCCTGGCGCATGTAAGCCAGGAAGTCGTCGGTGACTTCCGAGATGGGGATGTCGTAAATGTCCAGCTCATCCCGCTCAATGAAGAAGAGGAGGAGATCGAAAGGGCCTTCGAACTGGGGTAGTTTTATGGTGTAGCCTGCCATGGGGGGCGAAGGTAGGGAACTAGGAACTAGAAACTAGGGAACTAGAAACTAGGGAACTAGAAACTAGGGAACTAGAAACTAGCTCCTAGTTCCTAGTTCCTAACCAGCCCTCCACAAAGAATCCCCGCCGCAACGGCGGCGTTCAGGCTTTCGGCTTCGCGGCCGGGTGCACGGGGTATCGTTAACCATTTTTGCACCTGCGTGCGCGCCGCCTGACTAACGCCTGGCCCTTCCGCCCCGATGACCAGAATACCGGAGGCGGGCGGATCAATGCGGTAGATGTTTTCCCCAGCCAGGTCTGCGCCGAACACGGTAAGATCGGGAAATTTTTCGGTGACTTCAGCCAGTTCTCCCTTGCGGAAGTCGATGCGTAAGAAGGAGCCCATTGTAGCCTGAATGCTCTTACTGCTGTACAAATCCGCCGTGCCGGGCCCGGCGATGACGTGGTGAAAACCGAACCAGTCCGCAATGCGCAGGAGGGCACCGAGGTTGCTGGGCGACTGCACCCCGTCTAGGTAGAGCGACCAACCGGTGGCCATCTCGGCGGGTAAATCCTCCGGCTGCTCCGGTAGGTCTACCACTGCGAGCACCTGATTAGCGGTCCGAAGTTGGGAGATTCTACTCAATTCTTTGGGCGTTATCACCGTTAGAGGAACGGACGGAAATTCCGGCTGAGCCGCCACCCATTCTTCCAGGGCGTAGACGTGATCGACCCGGTAGCGCGTTTGAGAAAGAAGCTCACCGACAATCCTACCGCCCTCTGCGGTGAATTTGTGGTAATTTTGCCGAAACTTCCGCTGACGAAGGCTGCTAATGAACTTGATGGTACCGGAACTGAGGGGCATACTGAAACGGGTTTTTTGCCCGGCTGGGCTGGTCGTGTTGATGACCGCCGCTTTCCTGACGTCCTGCAATACTACCAAATATCTTGCGGACAACGAGGAACTGCTCGTGAAGAATACCGTTCGCCTCGTAGACCCCAGATCGGTTGACAACCGGGGAGACGTTGCCTATCAGCTCTCTACCCTCTCCCGCCAGCAGCCCAACGACAACTTTTTGTTCTTCTTCCCCCGCGAGGCTTTCTACCTGAAAAACAGCAAACCGAAGGATACGACTCGCATCGACCGCTTCCTGCGCAACACCCTCGGGCAACCACCAGCCGTCTACAAAGACAGCCTGAGCCGGGTCTCCGCTGAAGACATGGCTTCCTACCTCAAGCGCCTCGGTTACTTCAAAGCAACCGCCTACCACGAGGCAGACCGTAACCGCCGCCGGAAGGTAAAGCTGATCTACCACGTGGAGGCTGGCCAGCGGTTCCTGATCGACTCCGTGCGTTTCTCCAGCCCGGACCCACTGCTGGACAGCCTGCTGCAACTCACCCTTGCGGACAGTGAGCTAAAGACCGGAACGCCACTGGATTTGAATAAATTCGACCGCGAAAAATCCCGTATCAGCCGCTTCCTCCGCAACGAGGGTTTTGCGTACTTCAGCGCCGCTTACTTTGATGAACTGGAGATTGACACTTTCCGGCAAAGCGGGTACGCCGATGTCTACCTCAATGTACTGCCGCCGCAGCGGGAGAATGTCTACCAACAGTTTCGGGTGGGGAAGGTTACGGTGTATACAGATTTCACCCCTATCACACCGGGCGGCACTTACCTGCTGGATACGACAATAAACGGCGTTCAGTTTCTTTCTAACGAGCCTCGTTTCCGCGTACGGCCGGAGCTGCTACGCAAGAGTATTTTCATGGAGCAGGGAGCGTTCCACAACCGGGACGACCTGGAGAAAACCAACCTTTCTCTCAACGGTCTGGGCATTTACCGCTTCGTCCGGATCAATCAAAAGATCGACGAAGGCGAGCCGGAGGTGATCAACTACCAGATTCAACTCACCCCCAGCGATAAGATGTCTTTGGGGGCCGACCTGGATTTTAACTACACCAACCGCAACGGTGGCATTGGTGCGGCGAACCTGCTCGGTCTTAGCCTTTCGCCGAGTTTCCGGAATCGGAACGTTTTCGGTGGGGCGGAACTGTTGGTAACGAGCCTGCGGGCGGGGGCAGAGATCAATCCCCTACCGAACGACGAAGCGCCCTTCCTGAACACCGTAGATCTTTCTGCCAACGTCAGCCTTTATCTACCCCGCTTTCGGGACTTTGGCCTGTATAATTTCTTGAACAAAGTCCCTTCGCCTTTTGGGAAACGGGTGGTTTCCGATAACTTTCTCGGCCAGCTGCGGGAGCGAGCCAGCACCCGTTACAGCATCGGCTATGAATCTCTATTAATCAGTAATTTTTACGCCTACAACCTCTTCAACGCCCGCCTCGGCTACGACTTCAAGCGGTCGCAAACTACAAACTACCGGATCAACCACTTCGCCATCGACGTGCTTGACCCCGTCATCGAACCCGCCTTCGATACTATTTTGATGGACAGTGAATTCCTGCGCAACAGCATCGGGGAGCAGTATTTCTTCTCCCTGCTGTTTCGCGATCTGGAGTACACGCGGATCGGGAGGCCGGATGTCCGGGGTCGGTCTTTATCCTTTTACGGAAACTTCGAGCTGGCGGGAGCAGAGTTGAGCCTGCTTAACGATGTCTTCAATGCCTTCAGCGAAATTGACGAGACCTTCAAGCCGAAAGACGGGGCAACCTTCGCCAAGTACGCCCTGCTTACGGCGGACGTGCACTACCTGAAAAAGTACACCCCTCAGAATTCTTTTGCGGCACGCTTTTTGGTGGCCGCTGGCCGGCCGTTTGGCGGTTCGGAGGCAGTGCCTTTCGTTAAGCAGTTTTTCTCCGGCGGAGCCAACTCCATGCGGGCGTGGCAACCCCGTGCGCTGGGGCCGGGTGGCTACGTTGATCCCCTAAGTTTGAATACCGACAACAACCTACGCCTCTTCCAAACCGGCGACCTTCGGATGGAGCTCAACCTGGAGTACCGCTTCCCCATCGCGGGCTTCTTCAAGGGGGCCCTTTTTGCCGACATCGGTAACATCTGGACGATTGATTCGCTGGCGGACCGGCCGGGGTCACAGTTTATATTTTCTAAACGGGCGGCACCGGATGGCTCGTTCGTTCACCAGCCTTTTTACCGCCAGTTGGCGGTGGGGAGCGGGGCTGGCTTACGGGTTGACCTGAGCTACTTCATCTTCCGGCTCGACGTGGCCCTGCCCCTCCGCTACAACTACCCGCAGGAAGGGGACGGCACCCCCATCACGCGCGATGGGAGCGAATTTTCAGAGAGTGCTTACTGGCGCAACTTCGATAGCTTTGGCTTCAGCGACCTTACTTTTCAGTTGGGGCTGGGGTATCCGTTTTGATGTTTTTGAGGCGCGGCCGCAGGTGCAGAGGAGGTTGGTTGCCCGGGCTTCAGCCCGTGGTGGTTGCTCGGCCTTTAGGTCGACGTTTGTAGCGGCAGCTTCAGCCGCCATGCTTAGGGACGCCGTTAAAATAACTTACGCCTTTTGGTCGCCTTATTTCGTCCCATTTTCCGGCAAAAATTATTTCCGTAGCTTAGGCTATGCAAAGAATTTTTGCCGAAAACTGGAACGAAAGCGTCAGACCAAAAACCAGTAACTTATTCTCACGGCGTCCCTTAAGGTTCAAAATGAACTAGTAACCCAAGCCCGGGTGAAAATTATTAGCCAGCGCGTTTTCTCTTTATCGATTTATGCCTTTCATCTCTACTCAATTGCTGATGTAGATGCTGATTGTTTTCAGCTTGGCGCATGTACATAAGAAACCATCTTTGAGCCGAGAGTAACCTTACTACTTGCAAGTCAGCGGCTGAAGCCGCGACTACTGAAACATCAGCCTGAAGGCTGATGAACCCGCCCGGCCTGAAGGCCGGGCAACCGGCTACCGGTCAAAATGATTCCACCCCTGCGCCGTAATCTCGTGAATGTTACCGCCGGTGGTGTGGAGCTTTACGCCGTCTTCGGCCGCAACGATCTCTCCGGAGATGTAGAGGTCGGGCAGGAACTGAATCTTCTCCACATCCTTCGGGTCGATGGTGAAGAGGAGTTCGTAGTCTTCGCCACCGGAGAGGGCGCAGGTGATGGGGTCCATGCCGAAGTCGATGGCCTGCACCTGGGCTTCCTGCTTGATCGGGACGTTGCCTTCCTCAATGACGGCCCCAACGCCGCTGGCCTTACAGATGTGGATGATCTCACTGGCCAGGCCGTCGGAGATGTCGATCATGGAGGTGGGGACGATGTTGTTTTTGGCGAACAGGTCCACCATATCCGTCCGGGCTTCGGGGCGGAGGATGGCGGCGTAGAGGTCTTTGTGCTCGGGCTTCATCTCCGGTTGCATCTCGGGGTTGGCGAGGTACACCTGCTTTTCCCGCTCCAGGAGCTGGAGGCCGAGGTATGCACTACCGAGGTGGCCGGTGATGCAGACCAGGTCGCCCACCTTAGCGCCGCTCCGCCGGGTGATCCTGCCCTTCGGCGCGCGGCCGATGGCGGTTACCGAAATGTAGAGGCCTTTATTTGAGCTCGTCGTATCTCCACCGACGAGGTCCACGCCGTAAGTTTCGCAAGCGGCGTAGATGCCAGCGTAGAACTCGTCCAGGGCCTCCACGCTGAAGCGGTTGCTGATGGCGATGCTGACGGTGATCTGCTGCGGGCGGGCGTTCATGGCGCAGATGTCGGATACATTGACGGCTACGGCTTTATAGCCCAAATGCTTCAGCGGGGTGTAGGCGAAATCAAAGTGAATGCCTTCTACCAGCATATCCGTACTAACCACGAGCTGCTCGTCTCCGCCCGTTTCAATGATGGCCGCATCGTCTCCGACGCCGAGTACGGTGGTGGGCTGCCGCGCCTTGAAAGTGCGGGTGAGGTGCTCAATCAGGCCGAATTCGCCTAGGTTCTTTACGTCTGTTCTGGACATGGTTGGTATTGTGGTTCGGTGGTATTGTGGATGGTGGCTTTCGCTCGTCGGCCGGGGCGGCCCTTAGGTCTGATTCCCTGCGGGGCTGCTTCGCGGTCGTCCGCCGAGGGATGCGGTTTGATCACAGGAATGCCCTTACTATGCCGAGTTGTTGGTGCCAATAAACTACTTGTAGCTGGTTGGGGCTGAATGGTGGATCAATGGGTAGTGATTTTGATAAGACCAACTCGGCGGACGGGTTGGAAACCCTTTTATCGGCCAGAGGTTGCATCAGCCCTCTTTTTCGGATTTGGCAATGTACTCGACTACGATGGCGGGCACGAGCTTTCCCGTCAAACTATGCCCCCTACCCTTAGTGGTGGCCAGCTCTGCGCCGCGCCAGTTGGCGTGCATCTTGCGGGCACCGTCGATGGGAGCAACATCGTCTTCTTCGTCGTGAACGATGAGGCCGCCTACTTCAAGGTTTTTGACAAACTCGGTAAAATTAATATCAGCGAAGCGGTGATCCAGGTGGCGGTGAAACTGGTGTTCGATGCCGTACTTAACCCGGTCGTTGGCCCCCACCATTTCACAGAACTTATCGATGAAGTTTTCCAGCAGGCCGGGTACGGCCATGCTGATGATGCGTTTGGGGCAGTGTTCGTACCCTTCTTTACAGCAGTAGTAGATGGCCGCCATGCCGCCGCCGGAGTGGCCGACCCAGTAATCCGGGGCGAAGCCGAGGGTTTTGAAGTAAGCATCCAGCACCTCGCAGTACATGAACACGTTGAACTTCTTCCCCTCACTCCGGCCGTGGGCGGGCGCGTCGATGGCGTAGATGTCGTAACCAGCCCTGCGCAGGGGTTCGTAGAGCTCGAACCAACGGGCGGAGGAACTCTCCCATCCGTGCAAGAGTAGTACGGAGGGGCCGTTTCCGGGCCAGTGGTAGCAGTGAACATTTTGGTCTCCGAAGACGAAGTCTGACTGTACGGCTTCCTTCAGGAATTCGTCCGTGCCGGGGTCGTCCGCCAGCCGGCGCGGATTGGTGAGGAAGTAGTACGCCATTTTACCGGCACCACGCCGGTAAACCCGCGCCGTGCCGTTGAGCAAGCGGCGGAGGCCGCCAAGCATTAGTTTTTCCTTGTTTACCGCCATAGGTGGTCTCATTAGAAATAAGAGTGCAAACTTACGTCGAATGGCGGAACTTCCCACAGAAGCGGGGGGTTATGTGCACTCCTAACCTAACGGAATGAAGGCATCACTACACGCACGGCTACTCAAAATCTTCGATCTCTACAAAAAATCCTTTGCCGGTTTGCCGCGCAAAGTGTGGTTACTAGCGCTCGTTTTGCTGGTGAACCGGAGTGGGGCGATGGTGGTGGCCTTCCTTTCTGTTTACCTGATCGATAAGCAGGGCTTTGAGCCCATCAAGGCCAGTTACGTCATGGCCGCCTTTGGTTTCGGAGGGGTGCTGGGCAACTACATTGGCGGGTTACTCAATGACCGCTTCGGCTCCTGGCACATCCAGCTGTACAGCATGATTGGGGCGGGGGTACTGAATATTTTGCTGGGGCAGATGACGGAGTTTTGGTCGTTGTGTTTGCTGGCCTTCAGTATTTCTTTGTGGGCGGATGCCTTCCGGCCGGCCAACCGGGCGGCGATTGCGATCTACGCTCCGCCGGAGCGGTTGACCCAGGCGTACGGTTTACAGCGCATGGCGGTGAACCTTGGCTTCAGCATCGGCCCGGCACTGGGAGGCTACCTCATTTACAATTACGGTTTTGAGTTGATGTTCTGGGGAGACGGGCTTACTTTTTTGCTGGCAGCCCTGGTTTTTTTCCTGGCCCTTCCGGCGGATGAGACGGCGAAACCACTGGTGGCCCGGCCTGATCCGAAGCTAAAGGGGATACTCGATGCTCCTTTAACCTCCACTGCACCTGCGGCCCCGCCCGCCCACAAACAACTCTGGCTACTGGCCTTTGTGGTGGCCAATATGGGCATCATGATGTGCTTTTTTCAGCTCTTTTCCACCTTCCCGGTCTACCTCAAGGAATCGGGCCTGGACGAGCGCGCCATCGGCTGGCTTTTCACCCTGAGCGGCATGGTGATCGTAGCCCTGGAAATGCCCGTAATTTATGCCGTAGAACGGCGCTTTAAACCAATACCCGTAATGCTGGCGGGCTCGGGCCTGATAACGCTCTCTTACTTCATCTTACCCGCCATCATAACGCTCGGTTTCCTGGCGGTGCTGGGCATGGTGATGATCCTGACGGTTGGTGAGATCCTATATATGCCCTTCACCAATACCTACGTCTCTACCCATTCGCCACCGGCCCGACGGGGAGAATACCTGGGCTTACTTTCCGCAAGCTATTCGGCGGCCTTTGTCTTAACCCCGCTGGTCGGCTTCCGGGTCGCAGAATGGTACGGCTACGGCGCGGCCACCTTCACCTGCTGTGCTTTCGCGGGCATCGGCTGGCTCGTACTCGCGCGGGTAAACCGGCTGCGGGAAGCAGGAGGTGCAGAAGCGAAACGCTTGGCGGGGCATTCGCGCGTTTAATTTTATAAAAATTCACCTTCTCTATTGCGAGATATAATTAACCATCGTACATTTGCACCCGCAACGAAAATATGCCTCAGTAGCTCAGTTGGTTAGAGCGGCGGACTGTTAATCCGTAGGTCAAAGGTTCGAGCCCTTTCTGAGGCGCATTAAAAAGTCGAGTACGAGTCATCGTGCTCGGCTTTTTTATTTTAACGGTTGTCGGTTGTCCGCGCAACCGACAACGGATAACTGATAACCGACAACTCAAGCCCCATGTCCCTCCTAGCCATCGGAACCATCGCCTACGACGACGTTTACACGCCTTTCGGCGAAGTGAAAATGATCGAAGCCGGCAGCTGTACTTACATCGCAATGGCCGCTACGCAGCTGGTAAAACCCGTGCAACTCGTCTCCGTTATTGGCGGTGACTACAACCAGGATTTCCTGGAAGACCTGAAGCGCCGGGGTGCAGACCTGGAAGGCGTGGAGGTAGTGCCCGACGGTAAGTCTTTCTACTGGGCCGGCCGCTACCACGACGACATGATGGGCCGCGATACCCTCGATACCCAGCTCAACGTACTGGCGGATTTTGACCCCAAAGTGCCCGCCAACTACCGCAACGCCGACTACGTGATGCTCGGCAACCTGAGCCCGCAGGTGCAGTCCACGGTCATCGATCAGATGGAGAGCAAGCCCAAACTCATCGCCCTCGACACGATGAACTTCTGGATGGACATTGCGATGGAGCCACTCAAGGAAGTGCTCAAACGCATCGACGTTCTGGTGATTAACGACGAGGAAGCACGCCAGCTCTCCGGTGAGCTTAGCCTGCTGAAGGCCGCCGCCAAGATTGTGGAAATGGGGCCGCGCATCCTCATCATCAAGAAAGGCGAGCACGGCGCACTGCTTTTTGACGGAGACAAGCTGTTCAGTGCTCCCGCACTGCTGCTGCCTACCGTGGTGGACCCCACCGGCGCAGGCGATACGTTCGCGGGCGGTTTCATGGGCTACCTGGCCGCTACTGATGACACCAGCTTCGATAACCTGAAGCGCGCCATCATCTACGGCTCGGCCATGGCCAGCTTTGTGGTGGAAGACTTCGGCACCCGCCGGATGCAGGGCCTGACGAAGGAGATGATCGAGGGGCGGATTCAGCAGTTTGTTGAGTTGATTAAGGTAGCGTTTTAGGGCGCGGCCGCAGGTGCAAGGAAAGTTTTTCAGAGTTGGTTGTAATCAGCTAACTTTGGCTCTTAATCATGCAAGCCTTCCTAACCGGCATTCTCCGTTCTTTTTCCGTACAGCTCTTACTGCTGCACCTACGGTCTAACGCGATGTTGCTGTTGCTGTGGGTGCTGCTGGGGCTAATGGTGAGTGGAGTTCTGGGGCCACGGCTTGGCATTCAATACCTTTTTCTTGACCCTGAATACCTCAACGCCGACGGTTTCTGGCCGTTCCTCATTATCGGTATGGCCTTCGGCCTTTTCGTGATGAGCTGGAACCTGAGCACCTACCTGCTCATTGGTGGTTATTTTAATTTTCTGGCCAGTCTTTCCCGGCCTTTCTTCAAGTATTGTATCAACAATGCACTGCTGCCGCTGGTATTTTTCCTGTTCTACTGCGGAGAGGTGGTACGCTTTAACCTGCCCGCTGGAAAATACGATCCGGATTGGTGGGAAACGGCAGAAAGCCTTAGTGGGCTCATACTTGGCCTCATTACCAGCCTTTTTCTCTACGCCATCTACTTTAACCTGACGAATCGGGACATTAGTTACTACCGCCCAAAATTTCGGCAACCACCGCCCAATATGGCGCCGGGGCAAAGCCCCCGGGGTAGAGGGTTCCGGCGCAGGAAGGCCCGGCCACTGGCCCCAAAGCTGATGAGCCTTTACGACAATCCGTACCTCGTGAGCACCTACCTCAACAATCGCCTCAGGACTAAGGCGGTTCGTTCCGTTGCCCACTACGAGTCTGCGGTTCTGGCGGGAATCTTCCGGCAGAACCACCTCAACGCGATTGTTCTGCAGCTTTCTACCGTTGTGGTTTTAGCGAGCCTGGGGTTCCTGATTGATGTTCCTTTATTTCAGATTCCCGCCGGGGCTAGTTTTTTGATCCTATTCAGTTTATTGGTCGCGATCATCGGGGCGGTTAGTTACTGGTTTTCGGAATGGCGGTTTACCTGGCTGGTGATCATTTTAGTCGTCCTCAACCTCGTTACCAGTAGCAAGTGGTACCAGCACGGCAACCAGGCCTATGGGCTTGATTACAGCTCCGCAGCGCCGTACAACGAAGAGCAGCTCGTGGCCCAGCACGAGCGTTCAGTCCTGGAGGAAGACCTTGCCGCAACAATCTCCATCCTCGAAAACTGGAAGCGCAAGCAAACGGAGGAGAAGCCACCCTTCTTTGTGATCTGCGCCAGTGGCGGCGGGCTGGCTGCTTCCCTTTGGGCCATGCACGTTGCACAAACAATTGAGACTTGCTCCGACCGCAAACTCCTTCGGCATACCGGGCTGATGACGGGGGCCAGCGGCGGAGAACTCGGTCTGGCCTACCTCCGCGAAGCTTATCTCCGCGATACCACTTTTGCAGAAAACGGTCTGGCCCGCCTGGAGCGCCTGGGTAGTGACCTGCTGAACCCAATTTCCTTCTCTCTGGTGAGTAATGATATTTTCCTACCCTTCGCAAAGGTTGAAATCAATGGCCGGAAATACCGACGAGACCGCGCCTACGGTTTCGAGCGGGAGTTCAACCGGAACACTCAGCACTGGCTGGATAAGCCACTGGCGGACTACCGAGCCCCCGAACAAGCCGCAGACATCCCGCTGCTCTTCGTTACCCCGAGCATTGTGGAAGACGGCCGCCGGATGGTGATCTCCCCCCAGGGGGTGAGCTACATGACCACCTCCGTCGCTGCTCAACGTGGGAACCTAACCTTACGGCCCGACATGGTCGACTTCCGGCGCTTACTTACCGGGCAGGCCGCCGATAGCCTCCGTTTCACCACCGCCCTGCGCATGAACGCAACCTACCCTTACGTGCTTCCGCTGGTGGTTTTGCCCACTCGGCCCGCCATTCGGCTTATGGATGCAGGCTACCGCGACAATTACGGCATCGCGTCGGCAACTCGGTTCTTATCTGTTTTCCGGGACTGGTTGCGGGAAAACACCTCGGGGGTACACTTGATTCAGGTCAGTGTATTCAGGGATGCCGATCAGATCGACCCTGACGACCGCCGGGGCGTAGTGGAGAACCTGTTCAGCCCGGTAGGCGTTGCTGGCAACATCCTCAATAATCAGGTGCTTGACCAAGAGGTATTATTAGGACAACTGTCCGAGCTATTGGGCCCGGAACACTTTCACCTCTATCGCTTCAACTATCAACCTCCGGCAGACGATCCACTACAAACCTCCGTATCCCTTCACCTCACGGAACGGGAGCAGCAGCAGATTTTGCTCGAAGTAGATTCGCGGAAGGTGCAACTGGAAATAGACAAAGTGCTTAGTGTGCTGAAATAACCACCTCCCTTCAAGGATTTCTGTTTATTCTACATACTTTCTTCAGCCAAACTACCTAATCCCCCCCGCAGACCAATATATTTGCTGATCCTGGAATGACAAAGCCGATCTCCCGCATACAAAACCTCGAAAGAGAACTCCACCTGCGCCAACTGCAGGTACAACGCCTGCTGCAAATTACGCAGGCGATCAACAACAACGTTGCTGCTGAAGACCTCTTCGGGATGTACCGGGTCTTCCTGCGCAAAGAACTGAAGCTTACCCGAATGGCGCTAATGGTGCGCAGCAGTGCCAACGATAACGCCTGGCTAATTGCCGCCTCCATTGGCCTGGATGATGTTGAAATCCCTACCATCGACCTGGGGACGGAACTAGAGTGCTTCACCCGGCCAGCGGTACTGGAGGAGGAAGACGAGTCGTTTTTTGCCCACTTCGAGTACATCGTTCCCGTTTTGCACAAAGAGCGCCCCATTGCCTACATCCTGATCGGTCAGTTTGAAGACGAGGAGGATATGTACGAACGCGTTCAGATCATCACCACCATCACCAACGTGATCGCGGTAGCGATTGAAAACAAGCGTTTATTCCGCCGCCAAATAGAACAGGAACGGCTGGAAGCAGATATGGACCTGGGTGCTAAGGTGCAACAGATGCTTATCCCGGATCGGTTTCCGATGAAAGAAGAGTACGAAATCAGTACCATCTACCAACCCAAGTTGGGCGTCGGAGGAGATTACATCGACTTCAAAGAATTTGACGACGGTAAACTGGTATTCTGTATCGGAGACGTAACGGGCAAGGGCGTAAGTGCCGCCCTCCTGATGGCAAACTTCCAGGCCAACTTCCACACCCTGATCACCAAACGCTCCAGCCTCTATGATTTCGTTCACGAGATCAACAATGCCGTGTACAAAATCACGAACGGCGAGCGCTTCATCACCTTCTTCGTCGGGGAGTACGACATCGAAACCAACGAACTAAGCTACGTAAACGCTGGCCACCCACCACCCGTCTTGGTACACGAAAACGGTATAAAATTGCTGACCGAAGGCACCCTGGTACTCGGCTCAATTGACGAGCTACCGATGCTCGAAGTCGGCAAACTCGAAGTCCCCGACCAGGCCCTCATCCTTACCTATACCGACGGCCTGACGGATCTCCAAAACATGGCTGGCGAAACCTACGAAGAAGAAATTCTCTACCGCTTCATGCGCCGCCAGCACGGCCGCTCCGCTAAAGCAGTAAACAACGCCTTGGTGCGGGAACTCAACGATTTCCGCCAGAACAACGAATTCCCGGATGACCTCACGGTACTCACCTGCCGGGTGTTTGGGAAGTTTGTTGAAGAAGAGCTTTAGGGTATTACTTATTTGGCGTTCCTAAAACCACCCGCACCCCCCGGTGGTCAGAATATCCGGTATCAAACCGTTCAATCTCTTTTACCGTCAGGCTGGTATCCACAAGCAAAAAGTCTATCCGAAGGCCCGGCAGTGGCCCGGTAAAAGTAGTACCCAACCCAAAACCTTTTTCTACCCAGGCATCCCGAAGCCGGGGTGTCATGATTTTTTGGTAAGTGTAGGAGGATGGAACGTCGTTGAAGTCTCCGCCAACAACCACGGGGTGTGGGCTCTCCCGTACGTAACGCCTAATGGCCTCCGCCTGGCTGGCCCTAACGGCTGCTGCGGCACCGTAGCTGCGCAGCATCGACTCGGCCCGGTCTATTTCTTCCGTCACATCACCATCTTTACCGATCTCACCTGCCATCCCGCTAATTCTGTTGGACTGCAGGTGCGCATTAATAAAGCGTATCGTTCCGAGTGTGGTTTCCACGTCGGTTACCAAAAATCCGTTAAAGCTGGTTCGCTTAGGGAATTCATCGGCAATGAACGTCGGCTGATCGGCATAGGTAGCAATGGTCTTACCTTTTGGCTGGTGCCTTTTAGCAAGGCCAGCGGCGGCTTTGATTTCATCGAAGTAAGGCGGTTGATGCCGGTGGTGCTTGGTTTCCTGTAGCAGCAGTACGTCTGGCTGATGTTTTTTTAGAAAGCGGAAGGCAAGCTTCTCATCAATAGACTTCCATGAGTCGTTCTTAAAGCCACGAACATTCGTTGTTACAACGGTGACTTGTTCCTGGCCGGTAGCTTCCGTTCCGCCAAATCCAAAGGAGAAAAGGCGGTTGGTAATCGGCAGCGCAGCCAGTAGGATGAGGGCGGGGAGAATGGCTGTTTTGCGCCACCTTCGGTACAGGCAAAATAAAACGAAAAGCAGGGTCAAAAGAAGCAAGCCGGGCAACAGCAATGCAATGATAGACGGTGGCCACCAAAGATCAGGAGGTAAAAACCTGGCCAGAAGACCTGCGCCGGTAACGATGGCCAGAAGGCTGCCCAGGAAAGAAATTAGCTTACGAATCAAGGCGTACTACTTCTGGTTGGAGGCACGGAAGAGAAAATCTTTTTCTTCTTTCGTCAGGCTGTTGTATCCCCGTTCTTTAATCTTGTCAAGAATAGCATCAAGCTCTTCCTGATGGCTCAGTTCGGGGCGGCTATCACCCTTTGGGGCAGCCTTTCCTTTTGGTGCGGAGCCACCTGCTTTACGCATGAACGAAGGTCGCTTCTTCGGGCCAGCGGTTTCTTTGACCGAACGGCCGCTGCGGTAAGCAGCGCGCGGCCCGGTTTGTTGTTTGTGCTCCTGGCTGGGAGCAAGCAGATCAGCCCATTTATCCTGAAACCAGACCAGGATTTTCTGGACGCCCTCCGTAAGGTCCGTCCCCCGCCGCAGGTAAAAAGCAAAAAGGATGCCCATGATGATGCCACCGATGTGCGCAAAAGTACCTCCGATGTTCACCAGGCTGCCCAGGCCAATAATCTGAACCATCACCGCAAAAAACACGATGTACTTCAGCCGGATGTTACCCAGGATGAAAAGCCTGATCACGTAGTCCGGCGCAAAAATACCGGTAGCCGTCAGGATGCAAAATACAGCACCGCTGGCGCCGAGAATGTAGCTGCCGCCCGCGCCAAAGTTGCCAACGTTGAAGGCGATGAAATAAGCGATAAAGCCAGCAATACCGCCCAGTAGGTACAGCGGCAGAACCCGGCGATCTCCAAGGAGGTCTCCGAAAATGCGGCCGAACCAAAACAGGTAAAGCATATTCCACAGCAAGTGAAAGAAACCCTCGTGCAGAAACATGTACGTAATCAGCGTCCAGGGTTTCGTCAGCATGTGCCACCAATCACTGGAGCCCGAAAACCACTGAACGAGGGTTCGGAAGGCCTGGCTCTCGGTATGGCCAGCGGCAATGGAGAAAATCATCCAAAGAACATTGACCACCAAAAACACGGCTACGTTTACAATGATGATCCTATTGACCATATTGCCAAAGCTGAATTCACGGCGGACGTCGTCCCAGATAGATTGTAGCATTACTTAACGGTTGCGCATAGTTAGAAAAGATTTTGCGCAAGAATAGTTGTGTCTGGCGGAAAGGAAAATGAGAAATGCTTACTTATGGGGATGCATTCTGGCGCGGCCGCAGGTGCAAAGAAGGGTAAAAGAAGCACGCTTTTAACGGTTTACTTCTTCCGCAACCGCCGCAATACCGCCAGGTCCTTAAAGGCTGTCCGCGCCTCCTGGGCTGGGTAGCCGAAGTATTCTTTGTCGCCCTCCAGGCTTTTCGAGACACCGCTCTTCGCCAGAATTATGGTACGGTCCCCGATGGTGAGATTCTGCGCAATACCGACCTGGCCCTGAAAAACACACCAATCTCCTACCGTAGTATTGCCCGCAATGCCAACCTGAGCGGCGATGATGCAGTGAACACCGATGCGGCAGTCATGACCGATCTGTACCTGCGCGTCCAGCTTCGTCCCCCGCCCGATCGTCGTTACCGAAGAAACACCTCGGGCAACCGTGCAGTTGGGGCCAATTTCAACATCGCTCTCCAGCAATACACTCCCTCCGCTCCGCCAGGGAACGAAGCCCTCCGCCGTTTTTTTGAAGTAGAATGCCTCCTCGCCAATCACCGCCCCCGCGCCGACGACCACGTTGTCCTCCAGCACTACCCCTTCGCCGATCACCGCGTTGGCGTTGATCCGGCAGTTCGCACCGATCACGGCGCCAGGGCCAATGATCGCCCCGGCAGCGATGCTGGTACCCGCGCCGATGATGGCCGATGGGTCTACGGTATCCGACCATCGCCGTTCGGGCCGCTCCGCCAGCACCAATCCGTTGTACACCCTGAAGGGTTCATCTACCACCAGGAGCGCCTTGCCCGGAGGGCAGGGGCGTATCTGATCAATCAGGATCACCGTCGCGGCGGAAGACAGCGCTACGTCGTAGTATTTATGGAAGTCCACAAACGTAAGGTCACCCTGCTCTACGTGATGGATTTCGTTGATGCCGGTAACGACCAGCTCTCCGTCTCCGATGAGGGTGGCGCTGAGTCGGTCGGCTAGCTGGGCGGCGGTGGTGGATTGGCTGAGGCGCATTGTTTTTTTTTAGTAGGCCCGGCTTCTGCCGGAGCCTTGAACATTTAATTTTCAAGGCTCCGGCGGAAGCCGGGCCTACGGTTAAATCAGTCCGTAATTACCCCCTTCAACTGAAATTTATAGTACGAAACACCGGCTCCGAAGACCCAGCCTTCCTTACCGCTCTTCGTCTTGATCTTCACCCAGGGGGCGGTCGGCTCAATGTCGCCCAGGTCGATGGTGTACATCGAGTCGGTTACCTCACCGGTAAAAGTTACCTCTTCGTAGAGGCCGAGGCGGGCAACTTTGCTGTTCCTGATGCTCGGCCCGGTGCGGACGTTGAGGCCGTTGATGGTGGAGTACAGCGGGGTAACTCGTTGCACCACAATGTCCGCTGCGGGGATGCGCACCACGCTGTCTCCCGGCAAGGGTTGGGTGCGGGCACGGAGTAAGGCAGCAGCGCGGGCTTCCGCTTCCACATCAATTTGGGCTTGAATCTTACGTTCTTGCTCCGCCCGGCGCATGGTGTCGATGTAGGTCTCGCGCGCTTCGCGCTCGGCGATCATGGCGTAGTCTCCGTCGTCCCGGCTGCACTGCTGCATCGCCCAGATCAGAAAGATCAGGGTTAACAACGACATGATGATGAAGGGGACGAGGCGCGCGTTGTTCGTCTTTTTTGTGGCCATTGGGCTTGGGGGGATGGTTTGTGATGGCAAAGATAGTGGTTGCTTGCTGGACGAGCTGTGAGGGGGAAATCGGCTTTTAGGCGTCCCGTCTAACAGTAGGCTGTCTAATCTGACGGTCTTCACCCGTAACGGGTTTTTACCGTTGAAACG
>CAYWMW010000070.1:0-13797 GCA_964458975.1 uncultured Lewinella sp.
TTCGCTGCTACTGCGTGGTCACCAGAATAACTTATTATTCCGCAACCCCTTAGCCATGACTCGGTTTTTTGACGACGTAGCCTAGAAATTTAACGATAAAGGGCTCGGCCTGAAGGCCAGGCAAACCATCACGGCTTAAAAGCCGGGCAACCTACCTCCCACGGCACCCGCGGCCGCGCCCAAAATCGTAAAAAAGAGATTGTTTATCAATCAAACTAAGCCCTTTCCTCCCTTGCTACCTTCATCCTTTACTATCTTGGGCCTAAAGTAAAATCTAAACTATGGCTGCTCCCAAAATTACCCGTTTTAATAAAATACTAGTTGCGAACCGTGGCGAAATCGCTATTCGTATTCTGCGGGCAGCCAGTGAGTTGAAGATAAAAACGGTCGCGATTTACACCTACGAAGACCGCTACAGTCTCCACCGCTACAAAGCAGACGAGAGTTACCAGATTGGCCCGGACGATGAGCCGCTGCGCCCCTACATCGATATCCCGGCCATCATAAAACTGGCCAAGGAGCAAAAAGTGGACGCCATTCACCCCGGTTACGGCTTCCTTTCGGAGAACGTAGATTTTGCCCGGGCGTGCCTCGCCGCCGGGATCGAATTCGTTGGCCCCAACCCGGAGAGTATGGACCAGCTCGGCGACAAAGTCGCCGCAAAAAACCTGGCCCGCCGCGTCGGTGTGCCGCTCATTCAGGACAGCGATAAAGACATCTCCGACCCCGAAGTTGCCGCCGTTGAAGCCGCCAGAATCGGCTACCCGGTCATCATCAAAGCCGCCTCCGGCGGCGGTGGGCGTGGAATGCGCGTTGTCCGCGACGAGAAGGCCCTCCGCGTCGAGGTCGTCGATGCCGCCAGCGAAGCCGAAAAAGCCTTCGGTGACGGTACCATCTTCCTGGAAAAATTCATCGAGAACCCCCGCCACATCGAAGTCCAGCTGCTGGGGGATCGCCACGGCAACCTCGTCCACCTCTACGAACGTGATTGCTCGGTGCAGCGCCGCTTCCAGAAGGTCGTTGAAGTTGCTCCCGCCCCGAACCTGAGCAAATCAGTAAAAAACAAACTCTACGAATACGCCCTCATGCTGGGCCGCGAAGTAGGTTATTACTGTGCCGGTACGGTGGAGTTCCTGGTGGATCAGGACGACTCCATCTACTTCATCGAGGTCAACCCCCGCATCCAGGTAGAGCACACGATCACCGAAGAAATTACCGGGATCGATCTGGTGCGGACCCAGTTCCTCGTCACGATGGGCTACCCCCTGCGGCACGAAACGATCTTCATCCGCGAGCAATCCGACGTGGTGGCCAACGGCTTCGCCGTTCAGTGCCGCGTAACAACCGAAGACCCGAGTAATAACTTCAAACCCGACTACGGAACGCTGATCGCCTACCGCTCCGCCTCCGGCATGGGCATCCGCCTGGACGCAGGTTCTGCCTTCCCCGGCGCGGTGATCTCGCCCTACTTCGATAGCCTTCTGGTGAAAGTGACCAGCTCCGGCCGGACCCTCGAAGGAGCCGCCGACCGCCTGCACCGCGCCCTGCGCGAGTTCCGGGTGCGGGGCGTAAAAACCAACGTCGGCTTCCTGCTCAACCTGCTGGAAAACGACGACTTCAAAAAAGGAAAGGCCACCGTCCGCTTCATCCCCGACCATCCCGAACTGATGGAGCCCAAGGGCTTCCGCGACCGGGGAACCCGCCTGCTGGCCTACCTCGCCGAAACCATCGTGAACGGCAACCCGGACGTGAAGAACCCGGATAAAACCCGCTCTTTCCTCAAGCCCCCGGTGCCCGCCTTCGATAAATTCGCTGAAGTGCCCAAGGGCAGCCGCAGCCGCCTGCAGGAACTCGGCCGCGACGGCTTCGTAGACTGGCTCAAGGAGGAAAAGAAAATCCAGTACACCGATACTACCTTCCGCGACGGGCACCAAAGCCTGCTCGCCACCCGGATGCGCCTCGTCGATATGCTCAACGTTGGCCGCAGCTACGCCGTCAACCAGCCGCACGACCTCTTCAGCATGGAAGTATGGGGCGGGGCTACCTTCGATGTGGCCATGCGCTTCCTCAAGGCCGACCCCTGGCGGAGACTGCGTAAGCTCCGCACCGCGATGCCCAACACCATCTTCCAAATGCTCCTGCGCGGCAGCAATGCGGTGGGCTATAAAGCTTACCCGGACAACCTGATCGTGAAGTTCATCGAAGAAGCCGCGCGCGGCTTTGACGTGCTGGACGAGAAAGGAAAGGTAACCGGCCAAACCGGCGGCATAGATCTCTTCCGCATCTTTGACTCCCTGAACTGGGTCAAGAATATGGAGGTGAGCATCAATACCGTCCGCAACAACACCAACAGCCTCGCCGAAGCCTGTATCTGCTACACGGGAGACATCACGGATACTAAGAAAACGAAGTTCACGCTAGACTATTACACCAAGCTGGCCAAGCAACTCGAAGACGCCGGAGCGCACATCCTCTGCATCAAAGACATGGCGGGGCTGCTGAAACCGCTGGCCGCTACGGAGTTAATCCAGGCCTTGAAGGAGTCGGTCAACCTGCCGATCCACCTGCACACCCACGATACGTCTGGCATCCAGAGCGCAACCTACCTGCGCGCCATCGAAGCCGGGGTAGACGTGGTGGACGTAGCGATCAACCCGCTCTCTGGCCTGACGAGCCAGCCCGGCTACAACTCCATCGCCGCCATGATGCAGGGCCACGAACGGGAAAACCCGGTCAACCTGCCGCTCCTCAACCAGTACGCTGATTACTGGGAAACGGTACGGACCTATTACTACCCCTTCGAGACCGAGCTGCGGGCCGGAACGGCGACGATCTACGACACGGAAATTCCCGGCGGCCAGTACTCCAACCTGCGCCCGCAGGCGCGCGGGCTTGGGCTGGAAGACCAGTTCCCGACCATCCGCAAAAACTACTCCGCCGCCAACGACCTGTTCGGTAACCTGGTGAAAGTAACCCCTTCCAGCAAGGTAGTCGGCGATATGGCGATGTTCATGACGAGCAACGACCTGACGGCAGAGGAAGTCCTCCGCCGGGGCGCAAAGCTCGACTTCCCGGACAGCGTGAAAAACCTGATGCGGGGCGACCTCGGTCAGATTGCGGGCGGCTTTAACGACGAAATCCAGAAGCTCGTCCTCAAAGACGAAAAGCCCTACACCGAACGGCCCAACGCCCACCTCGACCCCATCGACTGGGACGAGGCCCGGAAGGAATACAGCGAGCAATTCGGTACGGCACCTGCGGACGATAAGCAGTTGCTCAGCTACCTCCTTTACCCGAAAGTCTACGCCGATTACTTCGCGCACGACGAGCTGTACGGACAAGTGGCGAACCTGCCATCTCACGCTTTCTTCTACGGCCTGAAGCCGAACGAGGAGGTGCTCGTCCGCCTGAGTGCGGGCAAGACGATCACGGTCAAGTACCTCAACATGACCGAGTCTGACGCGCAGGGGAACCGACTGGTTTTCTTCAGCCTCAACGGGCAGACGCGCAGTGTGACCGTGCAGGACCGGAATTCGGGTAAGGAGATCGTACGGAACGTCAAAGCCGCCGGAACGGGCCAGGTCGGTAGCCCGCTGATGGGCAACCTGAGCAAGATTCTAGTAAAAGTTGGAGACGAAGTGAAAGCCGGAGATCCGCTCTTCGTCATTGAGGCGATGAAGATGGAATCCACCATCACCAGTCCGGTAGACGGCGAAGTGCAGGGCATCGCGCTGCGGGAGAAAACCCTCGTGGAGACGGATGATTTGGTAGTAACGGTAGGATAATCTGGCGCGGCCGCCGGTGCAAACACGGTTAAAAAACAGGAATCCCGGTTACCCCCTGCCTGCATCCTGCGTACCTTCGCCCTCATTATGACTAAGCCCCTATCCGCCTATCTCTCTGATGGCCCCGCCTTCACCTACGAGCTCACCATCCGGGTGAACCGAAAAACCTACGTTGAAAGCATCGTTGCTTTCGAGCAGGCCTTCCTTTCGTTGGGGGAGGAGTACGGGATGTTCGTCGCCGTCCCCTTCAAAGAAGGCATCAACCTGAGCATGGGGCCACTACTGGAAAAGTACGGCAAAGAACGCTCCGTCAGTATTGAGCAGCGGAAGACCGAGCGGCTGCGCCTGCTAAACTTCGAGGAGTCAAAATACTTCCGCAACCGCGTCCGCTACCTCGGGCTCGATGTGCGCGGCGCAGAATTTGAAGACGGCATCACCGTCGCGCCCATCAATCACGACAACGAGCTGGAGCACCGCGCCGCCCTGAAAATGATGGAACTCACCCCTGGCCCGGGCATGGACTACGAAGACCTGCCGGACGAGTTCTACTGGGAGGAATACCTGAGTGTTCGTATCCGCTCCTTCGCCAATATCTGGCAGGAAACCATCACCTCCGGCGGTGGAGACGAGCCGGAAACTACTACGGATAACCGGGCGGTTGCGGAGCGGGTATTGCCCGTACTGAAGGAATGGTTGGCTAAAGTGGAGGCGCTGGCAAAGGCTGAAAACGGGAGCTTAAAACTTGTTTAACGCCCTGGAGCGAGCTGCCTCCGGCAGGGAGGCCGGCGTGCGCCACCTCGGTTGGCGAAGTACTTTTCGCCGGAAGCTAATTGTTCCAGTCTAGCTGCCGGAGGCAGCGCGCTCCAGAGTGCCAGCACCAGCGAAAATCCCGCCGTACTGTGCTACCCCAAACAGCACTCCGGAGAACAAAAGATTAGCCAGCAGGCTATTGAGTAAAAACGGAAGCCCGGCCGCATAAGCCGCCATCAAACCCGCTCCAGACTTAGGGTACATCATCCCCGAAGCCCAAACCCCGAAGTTGGTGACGAGGAAGAAAACCAGGGTCGCACCTACCGCAGCGCCACCAATCTTTGGCCACGAGAACTTCGTGTTGCGAAGCAGACCCATACCGAGGATGACCATGAACACGATCGCGCCGGTAGTCCAGTAATTTATGCCCCAGTGGAAGCCTTCGTAGTATTCAGCGTAGAGGGTGTTGTTGAGGGTGAGGTCGCTCAGGTAGAACGCCAGCACCGGTACGATGACGGCGAGCCAGCGCTTGGGCAGGGCGGCCGCTCCGAACAGGGCCATCGCGCCTACGGGCACAAAATTGGGCCAGTGAGGCAGCAGGCGACTGCCCGCAGCGATTAGGATAAGACCGACGACCAGGAGGATGTTTTTTGGCGTATTTGTTACTGACATAAAAAGGAGCGTTTTTGCGGAGGGCGAAGATACGGAAGCTGACGGGATCATTTGACGGTTGAATTCGCCAGTCGAATTTGGACGGGCCTGCAACAGGGTTTTAATCGCAAATTTAGGCGGATTACGCAGATGAACACGGGTTTAATCTGCGTTAATTCGCGCAATCCGCCTAAATCCGCGATTTTTTTTGTGGAATAGGGGCGCGGCCGCAGGATGCAGGGTTCGGTGGAGGAATTGTGTTCTGACCGTTGGGTGGAGGGCTACCATAAATGCCGTAGCAGCGGTATTGTTTGAGCTCGAAAAACTGGTCGCCGCAGTTTTCTCCGGGCGAGATAACGAAGTAATCCGAAGGTTTCGGTTGATCCCGGTTCGGACCGAGGTAGGCGTTGAAGGTATAACCGGTGTTGCCTTTGTACTTCACCTTGACCCAGTTATCCGCCAGCGGAACATCGTTTTCCTCCATGCCCCGGACCGGATCATATCTCCGGACGATGACAAATTTGTTGATTGTGCCATTGCGGGTAATGCAGATTTTATCGTAACCGATGATGGGCATTTCAAGGTGTTGAGAACCATCGATTTTCCGAGATACAGATAATTGATAGTGAGTCTTTTTTGGACTTATTACTTTCAGAATAGAAAAGCTCTTTAACATGAACACAGATGCTTTCTTGCAAATATCGCTGGGGGGAACTATCTTTGTTTAAAATTTAAACTAAGTATGCCCCAAACTTCCCACCTCAGCACCGTCTACAAACCCGACTTCGGACTGCTGACGGATCTCTACCAGTTAACAATGGCAGCCGGTTACTACGATCAGCGGCTACACCAAAGAAAAGCTATTTTTCATCTTTTCTACCGCAAAGCACCTTTTGGCGGAGACTTCGCCCTTTCGGCGGGCCTGGCCCTGGCGATTGATTTGGTGAAGGGGCTGAAGTTTAGTGCGGACGATGTGCAGTACCTCGGCCGGTTGAAGGGAGCGAACGGCAAACCGCTGTTCAAGGAGCCATTTCTGAATTACCTCCAAAGGCTGAAGTTTACCGGAAATATTTACGCCGTGCCGGAAGGGGAGGTGGTGCTGCCGCACGAGCCAATGCTGCGCATTGAGGGCAACATCATCGAATGTCAGCTGCTGGAGACGGCCTTACTGACGGTGATGAACTTCAGTACCCTGATCGCAACGAAGGCTGCCCGCATTAAGGCGGCGGCGGGAGAGGATACCGTGCTGGAGTTCGGCCTCAGACGCGCGCAGGGCATCGATGGAGGGCTTACGGCCAGCCGCTCGGCTTTTGTTGGCGGAGCGGATGCTTCGTCCAACGTCTGGGCGGGGCGCTACTACGGTGTGCCGGTGAAAGGGACCCACGCGCACAGTTGGGTGATGGCTTTCCCCTCCGAAGAGGAAGCCTTCGAGGCTTACGCCGAGGCCATGCCGAACAACAGCATCTTTCTGGTGGATACCTACGATACGCTCGACGGCATAGCTGCTGCCATTCTGGAAGGGAAGAAGCTGCGTGAACGGGGTCATGAGATGCTCGGTGTCCGGCTGGACTCCGGAGACCTGGCGGAGCTCTCCATCGCCGCCCGGGAAATGCTCGACACGGCTGGCTTCCCCGACGCTAAAGTGATCGCTTCGGACAGCCTGGACGAGTACGCTATCGCTGAGCTCAAAGCCAAGGGAGCCCGGATCGACGTCTGGGGCATCGGAACCCGGCTCGCCACTGCCCACGACCAACCGGCCCTCGGTGGTGTCTACAAATTAGCCGCCATCGAAGACGAAAATGGTGAGTGGTTGCCTCGCATGAAACTGTCGGAGACGGCCATCAAGGTCAGTAACCCTGGCCAGCAGGGTGTACGGAGGTATTACGATGAGCGGGATGATTTCCCAATGGGCTCTGTCATCTATAACCAACTGAACGGACCGCCAACGGGGCGTTTTTATACCAAGGATGGATTCTCCGTATCCGTCCCTCCCGGCCTGCGGGAAGATGAGCTGCTGCGCCCGGTTTTTGAAGCTGGGGAATTGGTCTATGCTCCTCCAACCTTACAAAGCACCCGCGCCCGCGCCCTAAAAAACTGGAAAAACTGGTCGCGCATCAGCAATTTTACTAACTTCCCGCACGGTTTAGATGCCGCGCTCTACGAAGAGAAGATGGATCTTCTGGAAGATTTAGGTTTTGATGTGTTATAATGCTAACCCCAGCGAACTGAACAATTATGTATACCTACGAATACCCCCGCCCATCGGTCACCGTCGACATTGTCGTTTTTGGCTACGATGGCGGTAAACAACTGAAAATGCTGCTCATTGAGCGCGGCGGCGAACCCTATAAAGGAAGCTGGGCCCTGCCCGGTGGTTTTGTGGACCTCGACGAAGACCTCGAAACCGCCGCCCTCCGCGAACTGGAAGAAGAAACCGGCGTGAAAGACCTGTTCGTAGAGCAGTTGTACACCTACGGCGCCGTAGACCGTGACCCCCGTGGCCGGGTGATTTCCGTCGCTTATTTCTCGCTTGTGAACCTTCAGGATCACCCCGCAGTGGCTGCATCTGATGCGACCAAAGCGGAATGGTTTTCCCTGAATGAACTGCCTGATCTGGCTTTTGATCATAGCGACATCATCGCCAGGGCCAACGAGCGCCTTGCCGCGAAAGTCCGCTACCAACCCATCGGTTTTGAGTTGCTGCCCGCTGAATTTACCCTCGGCCAGCTCCAACAACTCTACGAGACGGTGCTCAACGTGGAGTCTTTCAATAAAAGAAACTTCCGTACCCGAATCCTGCGCACCGGCATCCTCGAAGAATGTGGCCGCCAGCAAAACGTAGCGCACCGGCCCGCCGTGCTCTATAAGTTCAACCAGGAGACTTACCAACAACTAGCCAAACAACGCGACGGTGGCGTACTCCGCCGGGCGTTGGATTTTGAAATATAAACGGTTGTCAGTTATCGGTTGTCGGTTGTCCTGTCTAGCATGGGCCTACCGACAACCGACAACTGACAACCGACAACTGATAACCGACAACCGAAAATGGTATCAATCATCATGGGGTCCGACAGCGACCTCCCCAAAATGCGCGCCGCCGCAGAAATTTTAACGAGCTTCGGCATCGAAATTGAAGTAACGGTAGTCTCCGCTCACCGTACTCCCGATCGTTTGTATGACTACGCCAAAAAGGCCGCTGGCCGGGGCGTTCAGGTGGTGATTGCTGGTGCAGGCGGTGCCGCTCACCTGCCGGGCATGGTGGCCAGCCTCACGCCGCTGCCCGTCATCGGAGTGCCGATCAAGAGCCGAAACAGCATTGATGGGTGGGATTCTGTTTTGTCCATTCTCCAGATGCCCGGCGGTATCCCCGTCGCAACGGTTGCACTCGATGGTGCGAAGAATGCAGGCCTGTTAGCCGCGCGCATTCTCGGCGCAACCGACGAAAGCATCCGCCGAAAAATGGCGGATTACCAGGAAGAGTTGCGGGCGCAGGTGCAGGTTAAGTATGAGCGGCTGGAGAAAGGCGGCTGGCGAGAATTGGCTTAACTGCTAGAAGTAGGCTGTCTAATCTGACGCGTTCAGCCCGTGGTAACCTCACCCCATCCCCTCTCCAACAAGCCTCGCCTCAGGCTCGGCGGACCACCGGAGGTAGCCGCGTAGCGAAAGGGGCTATTCCGAAGAAAACGCTCCGCGTTTTAACGGTAAAAACCCGTTATGGGTAAAGACCGTCAAATTAGACAGCCTACTGCTAGTGGGTGAGTTCATAATTATCTGGTCGTTTAGTCCGCCGGATTTTCGTGCCGTGGCAAGGCGCTGAAACCGGAGTCTAGCCGTAGCTAAATGAGGATTTCAGCAACGAAGTCACGGTGCGAAAAGACAAGGAATAACGGCCAAGTAATTATGAACTCACCCACTAGAAGTGAAAGCGGGTAGGTTGATGGAACTGTTCTTGCGGTAGCTCTATTTATTTACCCGCTATCACATCTATCAATCTAATTTACGGAGAACTGCACCCGGTTGTTCAAGTCCCTTCCGACCAGCGTCGCATTATCCCCCCGAGGGCGCGTTGCGCCGTAGCCAATAACCTTAATTCGGCTTACGTCAATTCCTTTGGAGACCAGGTAACCCCGGCAGGCCACCGCGCGGGCCCTGCTCAAGCGTTCATTGTTTTGCTCCGTGCTGGTATTGTCGGTATGGCCTTCGATGGTGAGTTTGAAGGAGGGGTTGGCGCGGAGGTTTACGGCAATCTCGTCTAGCATGGGCAGGCTTTGCGCCGTTAGCGTTGAGGAGCGGCCTTCGAAAGTTACGCGGTTGGTCGCTCTTTCCATCAGGGCCTGGAGTGCCGGACTTACCTCCGGGCAGCCCCGGTTGGGGCCAGCTACGTTGGGGCAATCGTCTTCGTTGTCCTCGAAGCCGTCGTTGTCCGAATCCGGGCAACCGGTGTAGAGGCTACCGGGGGTGTTGGGGCAGTTGTCGATGTCATCGGGTACGCCGTCTCCGTCGATGTCGGGGCAGCCTCGGAGGCGTTTAGCGCCAGCTTCGTAGGGGCACTGGTCTTTGTCGTCGGCGATGCCGTCTTTGTCGTAGTCGGGGCAGCCGTTGGCGGATTCATCGCCCTGTATGTTTGGGCAAAGGTCTTGGCTGTCGGGTACGCCGTCGCGGTCGGCATCGGGGCAGCCCTTTGCGGTGTTTGATCCGGGTGTGTTGGGGCATTTGTCTTGCCCGTCGGGGATGCGGTCTCCGTCGCGGTCCGGACTGCCGAAGCGGAATACGTAGCCGAGGCTAAAGTTGACGTTGTCCCGGTTTTCCCGGTTGGTAGCGCGGTACTCGGCCTGGAGGCTGACCCACATGTCTTTGCCTATTTTAAGAGAGGCTCCCGCGCCGAAGGGTAAAGCCTGGAAAGCGCGATCGTCCTGCTCAAAACTTAATCCGTAACCCGCCTGGAGGTAGGGAGAGAGTTTGTTTTCGCTGCCGAATGGTGTCAGCCTGGCGAGAAAGTCTACGGTACCGAAGCGAGGGTTTTTAAACTTCCCAACGTCCGCATTCCCCAAACGCAGGGGCATCAGCATGCCGAAGTGTTTTGTGTATTGGTGGCAGGGTGCGATCTCCAGCGCATAGCTTTTTTGTAGACTTTTATTGAAGTCATTAGGAATTTCGTGATCGAGCATTACCATCCTGAACCCTACGGTGGTGAAGGGGGCGGGGTCACGCAAGATGGTATTCTGCGCCAGCAGGGCATATCCGCACGGCAACAGCAGGCAAAGGATCAAGAGGCGAAGCATGGAAGGTTATTATCGGCATCAAGTTAGTCAATCTCCCCGTACTACTTAGCGCCGTGGTTGTAGCCCGAATTCTACCCGGCGGTTAATCCGTCGGCCGTCGGCCGTGGCGTTATCCGCTACCGGGCGGGATTCTCCGAACCCGGCACTACTGATGCGGCTTTCGTTGATGCCGGTAGCTACGATGAATTTGCGACAGGCCTCCGCGCGGCGTTTGCTTAAGGCGAGGTTGGTTACATCGGAGCCTACGTTGTCCGTGTGTCCGCTGATGGTGAGGTCGTAATCGGGGTATTGGCGCATGATGCCTGCGACTTCGGAAAGGACGATGTAGCTCTCCTCCTTCAGTTTTTCAGACCCGGTTTGGAAGCGGACGGCACGGGCGGCGTATTCGAGTCGTTCTTGCACTTCCTGCTTGATTTCGGGGCAGCCGGAGTTAGCGGCTTCTCCGGCCTGGGTGGGGCAGCGGTCGAGGTCATCGCTTACACCGTCACCGTCGGTATCGGGGCAGCCGTTGAAGGTGCCGGCGATGCCGGGGCATTTATCGTCTCCGTCGTTGAATCCGTCGCCGTCGCGGTCCGGGCAGCCTTTGGTGGCTGCGGGTCCGGCTATTTCGGGGCATTCATCGTCTTTATCGGGTACGCCGTCGGCGTCGGTATCGGGGCAACCCTTGAGGCGTGGGTTGCCTGCGCTTTCGGGGCATTCGTCTTCGTCGTCACTTACGCCATCGTCGTCGCTGTCGGGGCATCCGTTCATTTCTGCCTTGCCGGGCAGGTCGGGGCAGTGGTCCTCGTTGTCGTTGATGCCGTCGCCATCGGCGTCGGGGCAGCCCATTTTCTCTGCTGGTCCGGCAATTTTGGGGCATTTATCGTCGATGTCGGGGGTGCCGTCCATGTCTTCGTCCGGGCAGCCGGCCAGGTTGGCGTTTCCTGCGTCGGTGGGGCAGCGGTCTTCTTCGTCGGTGATGCCGTCCATATCGGTATCCGGGCAGCCATTGGTGGCCAGCGGGCCGGGAAGATCGGGGCATTGATCGTCGCGGTTGATGATGCCGTCTTTATCGGAATCAATACTGCTCAGGCGGTAGACGTAGCCGATGCCCGCCATGAGGTTGTCACGATTTTCCTGATCGGATATGCGGTATTCTCCCTGTAAGTTGAACCAGGAGTTGCCGTCAAGTTTGAAGTTGAAACCCAGACCGAGGGGAATTTGGCGATTGGCATCCTGAAAGCGCTCGGAAACTACTCCGTAGCCTGCGTGGAGATAAGGGGATATTTTTCCTTCTGTTCCAGCGGGGTAGAGCTGCCCGAGCACCTCAATGCCAGAAACGGTAATATTGTCTAGCTCTCCTACATCAATGATGCCGACCTTGATGGGTACCATGATTCCGAAGAGCTTACTGAATTGCCGCCGGAAACCGAATTCCAGTGCGTAGGTGATAGAGGCTTCGTCGATATCCTCGTTCAGGTTTTGGTGGTCAATGGCTAGCACCCGGGCGGAAAGGGCGTTATAATGATTCGACTTATTCATCTGAGCGGACAGGCCGCAGACACAGAGCAGCAGCAAACTGCTCATTATTATTTTTTTCATGGGAACTCACTTCTTACCAGGATAAACCAGCCTGAACACCATAAACTACTGTTCATAACCGAATATTTGACACCTGTTCTTGGGATAACTATAATACTGGCTCAAATATAGGAAAAAGTTACAATTGGGAGGGATCGGTCGGTTTTTTAGTTCAATCGGTAGCTTTTTTTTACGGGGTGGTTTTGGGCGCGGCCGCAGGTGCAGGGTAGGGTAGCGATTAGCATTGAGCTTATATAATTTAGCCTCCCAACGGCCGGTCTAGTACAGTGATTTCCCGCGCGCCTTCTACCTGGCCCGCTCCGCCGAGGATTACCTCGAAATCTTCTCCTTTGGATAGGTATTGTTGCGCTAAATCCTGAAGTTCAACCGGTGAGATCCCCCGCACGGCTTCGTCTAGGTTTCGGAGCAAATGCTCGGGGTCGTAGTCTTTGATGAGGGCAGAGCGGTGGCGAAAGCCGTGGCCAAAGGGCCCGTCCAGCTCCATAGCTATACTACCCGCCAGGTAGGCCCGAACCATGTCCAGCTCCGCCGTAGGGACGGGTTCCTGAAGTAATTTGTCAATCTCAATGTCGATCTCCCGTCGTACCGCCGCGAGGTTCTCGTTGGCTACATCAGCTGATACGCCGAAGGAGCCATCGTGGCGGAAGGTGTCGAGCTCAGAGTCGATGCCGTAAGTGTAGCCTTTTTCCTCCCGGATGTTCTTCATCAGCCGGCTGCTGAAGTAACCTCCAAAGATGGTTTCCAGCACCACCAGCCCACCGTAATCTTCGGCACCGATGTGGATGCCGCGCCGCCCGCGCCTGATCATGGTCTGCTGCGCTCGCGGGCGCAAGACCTGGAGTATTTCGGGTTGGTTGGGCGTATTAGGTAGGGTAGGGGGAGTGGCTCGGGGTCCGCTTGGCAGCTGCCCGAAACTCCGCTCCAGTATTGCTTCTACTTGGGCGGAGATGTGGCCCGCTACGTAGAGGGTAGCGTTGCCCGCATGAAAATGGCTCCGGTGAAAAGCGCGGACATCTTCTACCGTGAGTGCGTTGTAGTTCTCTTTATAACCGTTGTAGCCGTAGGGGTGATCTGACCCGAAAACGGACTCGGTAATGAGGCGGAAGGCGAGGGTGTCGTTATCGCTCATCCCCTCACGGAGACGCTGCTTGCGGCGCTTCATGAAGCGGCGGAAGCTGGCATCGTCGAAGGCCGGTTCGGCGATGACTTCTGCCATGACGGGCAGGACCTCGTCGGCATGGCGGATGATGGTAGACAGGGCCAGGTTGGCCGTATCCATCAGGTCCGGTTGGGTGAGGCCCGTACCGAACTGCTCGAAGTAAGCCTCCAGGTCTCCGGCGGAACGGCAGCGGGTGCCCTCCACCAGCATGTCGGCCGTAGCTCCGGCCTGTAGCTTTTTTTGCTCGTAGGGCCGCCCGGCGTCCCAGATCATCTCGACCCGGAGGACGGGAGCCTCCACCCCCGGCATCGCGATGACCGGCAGGCCGTTGGAGAGCTTCCAGCGGCGGGCGGGGAGGAGGGCGGGGATTTTGGGGAGATGGACTTTGGGAGGAGAGATAGAGGAGTATTTTAAGGGCCGGGGCTGGGCCCCGGCTGGGGTGAAGGGCCCCGGACTTCGCTACGCTCGTCCGGGGTTACTTGTGTGTAATCGCTACGCGATAGCTAGTGGGGGAGGTGGAGCAGGAGGTGGTGGGATGTCCAGCTGGTGGGAGTGGCCCCGGACTTCGCTGCGCTGCGTCCTCACCCCC
>CAYWMW010000070.1:13897-15858 GCA_964458975.1 uncultured Lewinella sp.
TAGCTAGTGGGGGAGGTGGAGCAGGAGGTGGTGGGATGTCCAGCTGGTGGGAGTGATCCCGGACTACGCTGTGCTCGTCCGGGGGTATCCATGGGGTAATTGCTGCGCGATAGCGGACGCTGGAGGTAGGGCAGGAAGGAGGTGCCCGCTGCGCTCGTGGCCGCTAGACATAGCCGGTGGGGTTGGGGGAGATGGCCTTGAGCTGGCTTACAACTCCGGCGGGATCGTCTGCTTTGAAGACGGCGGAGCCGGCTACGAGGACGCGGGCTCCGGCTTCAAGGACTTTCTGCGCATTTTGCAGGCCGACCCCTCCGTCTACTTCGATGATGGCGGGGCTGTTGCGGATGCTGATCATGTCGTAGGCCTGCTTGATCTTGGCCAGGCTGCGGTAGATGAACTTTTGCCCGCCGAAACCGGGGTTAACGGACATAATGAGGACCAGGTCCAGGTCTTCGATGATGTCTTCAAGGACGCTGACGGGGGTGTGCGGATTCAGGGCCACACCGGCTTTGCAACCGGCGGCTTTGATCTGTTGTACTACGCGGTGCAAATGGTTGGTGGCCTCGGCGTGGACGGTGATGCCGTGCGCTCCGGCTTTGGCGAAGCTTTCGATGTAGCGGCCCGGCTCGTCAATCATTAGGTGAACGTCGAGGAATTTGGTGGCGTCTTTAGCGACCTGCTCGATGATGAACTGGCCGAAGGAGATGTTGGGGACGAAGTTGCCGTCCATCACATCAAGGTGGAACCAGTCGGCTTCGCTGGTGTTGACGAAGTCAATGGCTTGATCGAGGCGGCGGAAGTCTGCGGCGAGTAGAGAGGGGGCTACGAGGTGCATTTGTTTAGTAGTATAGTCTTGTAGTAATGTAGTTTTGTAGTCGCTGCCGTAGGTCGGAGGCGAGGCAGGTGTTGGAAGCTAGACGAGACATTTCGGTGGTGCCTTGTGCTTCAAAAACCTTCTTTGCATCCTGCGGCCGCGCCCTAAGTAAAGGAATGAAGGGGAGAAAGGATTAAGGGGTGGGGGAACAAATTCTTAGTTCCTTTCTTCCTTTCCGCCCTTACTTTACCATATTTAGGGTATACACCAGCGGAATCAAACCTGGCATTTGCTTCAGGTGCCAGTGGCCGGGTGCTCCGGCGGGCACCATGTCGTCGAAACAGTTGTAGGGGGAATAATCGTATTCCTGGAAGCCGCGCAAAGTCAGCCCCGTTTTGAGGAGGGCGTTGATGACGGAGCTTATAGTGTGGTCCCAGTTGACTTCCGTTCCCTGCACGTCGTCGCTGCCGTCGGTGTAGCTGGAGGTGATGGGCTCCACGATGGGTTCGGGGTTGAAATAGGGGTATTTGATGGCCGTGCGATCCTCGTTCCAGAGGTAGGCCATGTTGTGGAACTCGGCGAACACGAACTGGCCGCCGGGCTTGAGGTAGCGGTTCACGATGCTGGCCCATTTGTCGAGATCGGGCAGCCAGGTGATGGTGCCGTAGCTGGTGAAGACGATGTCGAATTCCTCGTGGAGGTGCTCGGGGAGACTGTAGAGGTCGCAGTTGATGAAGCGGGCTTCCAGGCCAGCTTTTTGGGCGAGGTCTTTGGCGGCGGAGATGGCTGCCGGGCTGAGGTCCACGCCGGTGGTTTCGGCTCCGCGCCGGACAAAACTCAGGGTGTCCTGCCCGAAATGGCACTGAAGGTGGAGGATTTTCAGGCCGGTCAGGTCGTCGGGCAGAATAGCGAGCTCGGGGGCTTTCAGGGATTCAGCACCGGCAAGCCATCCGGGGACGTCGTAGAAATCGCTGGTTAGGTGGGCCTTGGTGCGTTGGTCCCACTGGTCTTGGTTTAGGGAGATGTAGTCTATCATTTTGAGCTTTGCTTGAATTTTTAAGGGTGTATAAGTACACTTATACGTGGCTTAAGTGGGGGATTCAGTTTTCTAAGGGTGTATAAGTACACTTATACGTGGCTTAAGTGG
>CAYWMW010000070.1:15958-17211 GCA_964458975.1 uncultured Lewinella sp.
ATTCAGTTTTCTCAAGGTGTATAAGTACACTTATACGTGGCTTGAGTGGAGAATTCAGTTTTCTAAGGTGTATAAGTACACTTATACGTGGTTCGAGGACTCTCGGACGTCTCTTAATTTGTCAACTCGTATCTATCCGTTTTTTAAAATTATTATCTTGCCAGTATCTAAGCGACCTCCCCATCATAAACCATCCCGATTTTCTTACGCACCTCCGTCAGCGTCTGATGCAAAGCCAGCGAATCGTCCAACGACCAAAGCGAATTTTCGTTC
The DNA here is from genome assembly GCA_964458975.1 of uncultured Lewinella sp. Classification (GTDB taxonomy): domain Bacteria; phylum Bacteroidota; class Bacteroidia; order Chitinophagales; family Saprospiraceae; genus Neolewinella. The sequence goes on from CAYWMW010000070.1 coordinate 16,232, forward strand.
CGCCCTGCCCGCACGTCGGCCATCACAGCTTCGGCCTCGTAGCGATAGCCGTTGGCCCCGCCGAAGTCGAAGTAGAAATTTTCGGGCGGGGTGTCTTTTCCGCGCAGCAGGCTGAAACTGCTCGGCTCGTGCCAGCGCGGGTGCCAGTGCAGGCTGGCCTCGCTGCCTATTATTAAGGCCTCGGTTTTTGTGCGGCCCAGTACGGTGCTGTAATTGTGGCTCAGTTTACCGCCTGCGTGGCGGCAGGTTACCTGGGTATCCAAATCAACGCCCTGGGGCGAAAGCCGCGCTGTGGCGTGAATTTCCTCCGGTTTGCCGAGCAGGAATTGGGAAAGAAAGAGCGGGTAGATACCGATGTCTAGCAGCGCGCCACCGCCGAGGGCTGGGTTCAGGATACGATTGCGCCATGCTTCCCCATTGGGGATTGTGGGGCTTGGCTCGGTAGCAGGTGCAGAGGGGAGGATGGAGGCAAGGTCCTTAGCTCGGAAGCCGAAATCCGAGCGGATGCTTTGGATTTTCCCAATCGTTCCGGCATCGATAAGCTCCTTTAGCTTTAGGGTAGAGGGGAGAAACCGCGTCCAGAGCGCTTCCATCAGGTATACCTTTTTCTCCCGTGCTGCGGCAACCAACTCCTCCACTTCGCTCAGGTTGAGCCCCAGGGGCTTTTCACAGATCACCGGGATGCCTTTTTCGAGGCACATCAGGGTGAGTTCCTTATGGCTGATGTGGGGCGTGGCGATGTAGACCGCATCTACCCTCGGGCCGGAAAAGGTCTCTTCGTAGCTCCCCGCAGCGAACTCCGCTCCGTAGTCTGCAGCGAAGGCCTGGGCTCTTTCCAGGGATCTTGATCCGACCGCTACCAGTTGGGCATCGGGGATGAGCGCCAGGTCTTCAGCGAATTTGCGGGCAATGTTGCCGAGGCCGAGGATGGCGAAGTGGAAGGTCGGGGTTGGCATACTTTTAGCTGGTTGGGTTGAAAA
>CAYWMW010000071.1:0-16989 GCA_964458975.1 uncultured Lewinella sp.
TGTAAGGGGGTGCTGCTTGCACTTCTTGTTTGAAAATTCAGAACCGCCAGGAATCTTTGATTCCTGGCGGTTCTGAATTTTCAAACAAGAAGTGCAAGCAAATACAGTGAGTGTTGGTGGATGTGATTTGGGCGCGGGCGCGGGTGCATTGGGAGGTTTGAGGCTAGCGTTACATTTCAATTTATTCTATCACCTACCAAAGCCGCTTCTACACCTTCGTCGGATGACGACGGAAAGATTATTCATTTTGAATTAACTTTCCCACCGAGTAGCAAACGTAATTTCCTCCAACCATAAAAAAATATTCTTTTGAACTCCACCCGCATCACCTTCCCCAACGGCCGGGGGCAAGACCTTGCCGCAAGGCTCGAGTTACCCGTTAACCAGCACCCGCACGCCTACGCGATTTTTGCGCACTGCTTCACCTGTTCCAGTGCGCTGGGGGTGGTGCGCAACATCAGCCGGGAGCTCAACCTGAAGGGTTACGGCGTGCTTCGGTTTGATTTTACGGGGCTGGGCCGCAGCGATGGGGATTTTGTAGATACCAACTTCACGACCAACATCTCAGACTTAATTGCGGCAGCGGATTGGCTGGGCGAGCATTACGAACAACCGGCCTTGCTGGTGGGGCACAGCCTTGGTGGAGCGGCGGTGCTTTGCGCCGCATCCGTGTTGGATTCAGTGAAGGCAGTTGCTACCATCGGAGCACCCTTTGCGCCGGCGCACGTCAGCGCTCACTTCGCGGAAGAGCTGGAGGAGATTGTTGCCCAGGGTTCCGCGACGGTCAACATCGGCGGGCGACCGTTTCAGATTGCGAAGCAGTTCCTGGACGACCTGGAGAACCAAAAGATCGAGGACCACATCAAAGACCTCGACGTTGCGCTGCTGATCCTGCATTCTCCGCAGGACCGGACGGTTAGCATCGACGAGGCGGCCAAGCTGTACGCTGCCGCCCGGCATCCGAAGAGCTTTGTCTCGCTCGACGGAGCGGACCACCTGCTTACGGCTCCGAACGATGCTCATTATGCGGGGCAGGTGATTGCGGGTTGGTCTTCCCGCTATATCCCCACCCCGGCACCTGCGGCCGCGCCCCTAAAATCTGATAAAGAAGTTGCGGTTCGGCTGGATGCGGAAGACGGATTTACGACGGAGGTCATGGTCCGCCACCACGCCATCACGGCCGACGAGCCAAAATCAGTGGGCGGAAACGATTACGGCCCCGGCCCCTACGAACTGGTGAGCGCCGGACTTGGCGCCTGCACCGCCATGACGCTGCACATGTACGCCCGCCGCAAGAAATGGCCCCTCGAATCCGTCGAAGTCCACATCGACCATAAGAAAGACTACGCCACCGACATGACCGAAGCCAACGAAAAACCAACTAAGATTGATCGCTTCGACCGTACGCTCATTATCGAGGGGGACCTGGACGAAGCCCAACTCGCCCGCCTCGTACAAATTGCGGACCGCTGCCCGGTACACCGGACGCTGCACGAGACGGTGGAGGTGGTTACGGAGTTGAAGGGGCGTTAAAAATAGGGCATAGATTACATTCTGCTATCGCACGACCAGCCGCAATACAACCGATAGCCAAGAATTAAACCATCCGCCCTGGCGTTAGTCAAACAGGCACCAATAAAAGCTTTCCGCCCATGTCTCAGCTCCTCCATCTTTACCGCCGCGCTGGCTTTGGCCTCAGTCCGGCAGAATGGCAAACGCGCCGTAACTGGACCTTAGACCAGGCGGTGAACGACCTGTTTAGACGAGCAGCAAATCCTGCTCTACTGCCGGAGGGAACGAACCCGGATTATAGCCAGGGCCGACAGATGATGGCCACCAACCGCCGGGAAAATCAGAAGAAAGAGCGGCAGCGAATGATGCAAATCAACCACGCATGGATTGGCCGGATGGCAGCTCCGGAGGAGAGTGCGCTGCTGGAGCGTATGTGCTTCTTTTGGCACGGACATTTCGCCTGCGAGGTCAAATTTGGCCTGTTGGGCATTCGGCAGCTCAACACTTTTCGTCAGCATAGCTTAGGTAATTTCCGGGACTTGCTGCTGGCCGTAGCCCGCGATCCGGCGATGATTCGCTACCTGAACAACCAGCAAAATAAAAAACGCTCGCCCAACGAAAACTTTGCCCGGGAGCTGATGGAGCTCTTCACCATCGGCCGGGGCAACTACACCGAAACGGACGTGAAGGAAGCCGCCCGCGCCTTCACCGGCTGGTCTGGAAACCTGAAGGGGGAGTACTTTTTCCGGCAACGGCAACACGACGAAGGCAAGAAGACCTTCATGGGAAAAACCGAAAATTTTGACGGAGATGACATCATCGACATCATCCTGGAACAACCCGCAACGGCCCGTTTCATTTGTGGTAAAGTGTACCGCCATTTCGTCAACGAGGAAGTGAACGAACAGCACGTTAATGCGCTCGCTGCTGGCTTCCGCAGCTCGGGTTACGACATTGAAGCCCTGATGCGGTCCGTCTTCACCAGCGACTGGTTTTACGCGCCAGAAAACGTTGGAAATAAGATCAAATCTCCGATAGAATTGCTCGCGGGTGCGATGCGCCAGTTGGAAGTATCCGGCGTTCCGCCGCGCAGCCTTTTTTTCCTGCAGCAGGCGCTGGGCCAGACCCTCTTTCGGCCGCCCAACGTAGCGGGCTGGCCGGGCGGCCGTACGTGGATTGACAACTCTACCCTACTGCTGCGCCTCAACCTGGCGGCGGCGATTTTCCAGGCGGCAGATTTCGACTTTGAGCTTGCTCCTGAGCTGGAGCAAGACAATAAAAAACAGCTCAAGCGGCTGAACGCGACCATCAACACCGCTCCTTTAGCGGCGCTTATGGCGCAAAATAATACGGGCGACGGCGCGCAGGATGCAAAGATGGTTAACACACCCTCCCCTTCGGAAAACCTCGTTAAATACCTACTGGCCGCTCCCCCACCCCCGCTAAAAACCCGTCCTAACCCGACGCCGGAGTTGATGGCGCTTAGGTTGATGTCTTTGCCGGAATATCAACTTTACTGATCCTATCCAAAGCGAAGCCAAACGAGCGAAGCGAGTAGTGCCAACGGAAAACTCTGTGTAACTCTGCTGAACGCTGTGAGATAACTGAAGCTCGGGTAGTACAATCTGATTATGAAGCAGATCAACTTCGTAAAACCCTCTCCCCCAGCCCCTCCCCAACCGCCTCCGGCTGGGGAGGGGAGTAAATACGCTGCAGCTACGGTTGTTATCAGCTATTGAAAACGTTCAATACTACTGCTGACATTACCTTAAAACGCAGAGCGTTTTTACAAGCCCCTCCCCCGTGGGGAGGGGTTGGAGAGGGGGGTTCTGAGGCGCACAAAATTTCAGTCAATCACCACAACTATAACCAAAGCACAAAACCCAAACCTAAAAACAATGAACCGCCGCAACTTCCTAAAATCCTCCAGCCTGGCCTCTACGGCTGTTTTAACGCCGGCCTTCCTCCGCAGTATGGCCGGGGCTTATACTACCGCATCGCGCGCTGGTAAAATTCTGATCGTTTTGCAGCTCTCGGGCGGTAACGATGGGCTGAACACCATTGTACCCTACGGCAACGATATTTACTACCAGCAACGGCCCACCCTTGGCATCCAACCCGGTGAAGTGGTGCAACTCACCGATCAACAGGGCCTGCATCCTGCGTTAGCGCCCCTGCAAAGCCTCTACGATCAGGGGGAACTCAGCATCATCAACAGTGTCGGCTACCCGAATCCGGACCGGTCTCATTTCCGCTCGATGGACATCTGGCAGACCGGAAGCCCCGCCACCGAAAACTGGTCCAGCGGCTGGATCGGCCGCTACCTAGACCACGCCTGCGCCGGAAAACCCGCCTACCACGCCCTGGAAGTAGACGATGGGCTAAGCCTGGCTATGAAAGGAGAAATCCGCAACGGCTTCGCTATGAGCGACGCCAACCGGCTCCGCCGCGCAGTAGACAGCCCCCACCTGCAAGGACTAAAAGCTGCCGGGACGGACCAGGGCGGCAACCTCGGCTACCTCTACAAAACCCTCACCGCTACCACCGAAGGGGCTGGCTACCTCTACCAACAATCGAAAGTTCACCGCGCAGCGGCCGAGTACCCCAACGGTGCCTTCGGTAAAGACCTGAAGCAAATAGCCGAGCTCATCACCTCCGATACCGCCACCCAAATTTACTACGCCAGCCTCGGCGGTTTCGATACCCACGCCGGCCAACGCAACCGGCAACAACGCCTCTTGAGCCAGTACGCCCAGGGCGTCGCGGCCCTGGTTAAAGACCTGAAGGCCAACAACCTCTTCAACGACGTCCTCATCATGACCTTCTCCGAATTCGGACGCCGACTGGCAGAAAACGGCAGCCGGGGTACGGACCACGGAACGGCCAACAACCTGCTCCTACTCGGTGGGAAACTGAAGAAGGCTGGCTTTTACAACCCCGCCCCCGACCTGTCTAACCTCAAGAATTCCGACCTCATCCATCAGGTTGACTTCCGGCAGGTCTACGCCAACGTGATTAATGATTGGTTGGAGGGGGATGGTTTGGCGGTACTGGGGGAGCGGTTTGGGAAGATGGGGATTTTTTAGGTATTAAATACCCGCGCATAAAATACAGGAGGCTAAATTAGTCGCCATGCTTACGGATAAAAGGCAACTCAAAATAGACATTCTGCTCCCTTTTAGCGTTACCACGGTAATCCCCTTCCGAGATGCGCTATTTATCCGTTCTGTTTTTATTACTGGTTGGTGTGTGCTTATCCGCTCAGGAAAATACAGCACTCGACTGCGCTGATGGCCGCGACAACGACGGCGACGGGCTGGTAGATTGCGAAGACCCCGACTGCGGCGAGCTACCCAACGGTGGCTGCGCTGTTTGTCCTGACGGCCTGAGTTTCGCGGATGAGATCTTGCTCTTCGAGCAAAACTGTGGTACTCTGGTAGGTGAGCTGGAAAACGTACTTGGGGTAGCGGATTGGTCTGAGGACAGTACGGGAGCTCCCTCGATTCTTTCCCTGGGTAAGGGTGGAACACTGAGATTGGGTTTCACCAACAACCAGTTATCTAACTCCGGTTCTACGGCCATTGACCTGTGGGTCTTTGAAGTGGGCACTTCTGCGGAGCGGTCTTCAATTGCACTCCGGCCCGTCGACGTTGCTTCGCGTTCAGCGCTGATCGCCGCCGGGTTCCCCGACATCGATGGAGATGGTTACTTTACCATCGGGGTCATTGAGGGTTCTACTACCGGTCTTGACCTTGACCAGTTTTTGCCCGGTTTCGCTGACGGCGAACTCCGCTTCGATGCCATTCAAATTCGAGACGAACAAGAGGGCGACTGCGCCGGGGCCATCACCGGAGCCGACATCGACGCGGTCTGTGCTATATCATCTACGCCTCCGGTTGACTGCCAGGGCGTTGCCAACGGCACCGCACGACTGGATGCCTGCGGTGAATGCCTTGAGCCTGAAGACCCCGCATTCAACCAATCCTGCGCAGACTGCGCCGGAGTACCCAACGGGCAATCCATCCTTGACTCCTGCGGTGTCTGCCGTTTCCCCGGTAGCCCTGACTTTAACGCAAGCTGTACGGATTGCACCGGTACCCTGTTCGGCAACTTCGTAGTGGACAACTGCGGGCTCTGCCTGGAACCAACCGATTCGCTTTTCAACCAAACTTGCTTTGATTGCCTCGGTACGCCGGGGGGCATTGCCATTGTTGACTCCTGCGGTTTTTGCCTGCTGCCTACCGATCCAGCGTTTAACGAAGCCTGTAAAGATTGCGCTGGCGTACCCAACGGCCTGTCCATTTTCGACGATTGCGGCTTTTGCCTCCTCCCCACCGACAGTACCTTCAACCAACGGTGCGCGGAGGTACGGCCACTTTACGTACCGAGTGCCTTCTCCCCCAACGGCGACGGCATCAACGATGAGTTGAGAATCTTCAAAGCCCTGGACATTCGGGCGGAAGTGCAGAGCTGCCGCATCTATGACCGTTGGGGAGGCCTGACCGCAGAAACAGGCCGGACAGCCTTTCCGCGCTCCGCTGCGGTATGGGACGGAGCGGACGCCGCGCCCGGTGTTTACGCCTACGTTATTGAAGTACAGTACCTGACCGGTCGGCGAAGAACGGTCCGTGGGATAGTCACCTTATTACGATAGCTATTTTCCTAAAACAAGTATCCCGAACTTCGCCACGAGGGGCAAAGTTCGGGATAACTTAGCAGTTGTTGATCCAGCACAAGGTGCCGATCATCAATAGTATATGATTAGCAAACCTTACGGGTTTTGATCCTCCTGGGTCATGTTCGGGTTGGTATCAATCTCCCGCTGCGGGATTTTGAATACCCACCGTGGCTCTACGGAAGGCCGGTCAACCTGGTAGGCTTGCTGGTATATGACTTCGGAAGCACCGGAGCCACCGTTAGCAGCGTGATCGATGGGGTCGTCCCAACGAATTTTATCCTGGAAGAGGAAGCCTTCGCCCCACAGCTCGATACCGCGCTGGAACTTGATGTGCTCCATGAACTCTTCCTGGGTATCAAAAGCGGTTACGTCGTAAGCACTGTCGCGCTCCTCACCAAGGGGGCGCAATGCTTCCTGAGCACCGGAAAGGTCACCCATCATCAGCTTAGCTTCGGCCTCAATCAGGTACATTTCGGAAGAACGCATCATGATGATATCATCCGGCGCGATACCACCGGGAATCTGCTGACGCAGTTTCACGTGCATGTAGGGGTGAGCATTGTGGCGGGAAGTCCAGCCCCACTGGCTTTCCAGCGCAGACCGGGCCGCATCAAACTCTTCCTGCGTAGTGTATAGTGGGTTTGTATTATTATCAAAGCCACCCATTAGGTTTGCTGCGGAGAGGTTTGTGTTAGGTGCGTCGATCAGGAACATGTCCTTACGATAGTCGGTATCAGGTGTGGCATCGATCAGGCGGCGGTCAGCGATCTTGGGGTTGTTACGTACCTGGCTACCGTTAAAGGTGTTAGATGCGAGGTAGAAGTAAGAACGGAAGAAAGTCGTTTCTGTAGTGATCACGTTGTAGCCCCAGATTACTTCGGGAAGCAGCGTAGAGTTGAACCCAGCCTTCCAGTCATCTTCGCCCATAATTGGGTAGTTGGCGCGGGCGTTCACCGCAGCGTCAGCAGCTTCCTGCCACCGGCCGGTAGCGAGCGCTGCGCGGGCGCGTAGCCCCCAGACGACGTCAGCGTTCAGGTTGGCTTTGTCGAAAGCACTTCCGGTTGGGCGTGGTTCTCCTTCGGCAAAGTTTTCGAGGGCAGTTTCAAGGTCAGCAAAGATCTGATCGTACACAGCCTGAACGCTTTCCCGGGGGCCACTCTCAAAGGGAGCCTCGGAAGCAAACAGAATCGGCACTCCGGGGTCACTGGCTGGGTTGCCGATCAGGTAACCCTTTGCGTAATGCTGCACCAAGGAAAGATAAGCATAAGCCCGGTAAGCGTAAGCCTGGCCGAGAATAGTGCGCAGCCTCGGGGTCATGGGTAGCCCACCAGCTTCTACTCCGTTGATGATGGAGTTGGCGTTCAGGATGATATTGTACCGGTGGTACCACAGGATATCTACGGTGTTGGTAAACTGATCGGTGTGTGAAACCCACTGGGCTTCACTGCGCCAGCCCAGGTTGTTGGCGTTGGCACTGTGGATCAGGCCACCCGCAAGGTTATCACCCATGGGCACCCAGTAGTGCTCGCCAGCCCGTTGGGTACTGGCAATGGTGCTTCCACCAGGTAGTACCGTCTGTGACTGGGCGTACTGCGTACGGTGCATTCCGTTGATGATCAACGCCATGTTGGCTTCGGTAGCCAGGGCGTCAGTCGTAGAAATAGCGTCCGTCGGGCTTGTATTAAGAAACTCTTGCTCACAGGAGAAAAACACCAGAGTGGTGACCAGTAAGAAAGCGTATTTTATGTATGACATCATTTTTATGAACTTTAAAAGGTTATACGAAGAGGAGTTACGGAGGGAAGACCTAAGGGGCGAGTAAGCGCGTTAGTTGCTAACACGTATCTGCCCCCAGCCCTCCGTAACCCTTATCTAAGTAGTTTAGAAGTTTCCGTTTACACCAACGGAGATGATCCGGGTGGGCGCAAAAGTATTACCGTTAGGAGTACCTGCGAGGTTGAACTGGGGGTTCAAGCCACGGCGGGCAGCCAGAACTGCGAGGTTTTCTCCGGTAACAGATACGCGCAGGTTTGACATGCCAAGCTTATCGGTGACGTTGTTACCAAAGGTGTAACCCAAATTAACGTTACGCAGGGCGAAGAATGAAGCACTGGTCAGGAAACGGGAAGCATCGCGTCGAACCAGAACGTTGTTGCCGTTTTCCATCCGGGGAACATCGGTAATGTCACCGGGCTGGCGCCAGGCGTTCAAGATGTCGGGATGAAGCGAGCTGCCGTAATTACCACTGTGCATCATGGCGGAGTACCCATTGTCGAGAACGAAGCCACCGATGCCGAAGTTGGTCAGGATGTTTAAAGAGAATCCTTTGTAGAACAGGTTCGTGGAAACAGATCCGTTCATATCGGGAACAGAGCTCTTATCAATGTAAGCTCTTTCGGTATCTTGCCAGTCATTAACAACGGCGTGCGAACCATCTTCCTCCAGTACCGGGATAGAATTATTGTTCTCATCTAATTCATAATCAAAATACAGCTGGTCACCAGTCTCTGGGTCTACTCCAGCGGTGTGAAACATGAAGAAGTCGTAGCGGGAGCGTCCTTCTTCCCAGCGCTGTTGCCCAACAACCACCGGTTCAGGGATGCTAGTTATCTCGTTTCTGAAGGTAGAAGCGGTTACCCGTACGTTCCAGCGGAAGTTGCTTCGGGTAATCAGGTTGGCCGTCAGGCCAAGTTCGATTCCGGAGTTTACCATGTCGGCGATGTTGGCGGGAATGGAGTTTGCACCGTTACTAAGTGCGATGGGCTGATCAAATAAGAGATCAGTTGAAGCCCGGTTGAAATATTCCAACGAACCATCCAGGAAGTTATTGAATAAGGTAAACTCGAGGGCAACGTCAAAGAGTTCAGTAGTCTCCCACTGAAGTTCGTTGTTACCAATCTCAGAGAAAACGATGGCAGGGTTACCAGCGTTAGAAGTAAGGTCAAACAGGGCACGCGAAGCAAAGAAGCCCAGGTCATCACTACCCGTAAGACCGTAGGAAGACCGTAGCTTCAGGCGGTCGATCCACGGAACATTCTGGATGAATTCTTCCTGATCGAGGCGCCATGAGCCACCAACACCCCAAAAGGCTCCCCACTGAGCACCGGGGCTAAAGGCGGAAGACCCATCATACCGACCGGAGAGGCTGAGGTAGTATTTCTCGTCAAAGTTATAGAGTGCTTGTGCAAAATAGCCCTCAACACGCTTAACGGTAGTGGAACCACCAACAGAAACCGGCGTAGCGAAGTTGGCGAATTCGAAGATACCTTCTGCGGTTTGATCAATGGCTAGTGCATTATTGCTGGTGAAGGTTCGGTCAAAGCTTTCGTGACCGAGCTTAAATTCCAGGTTACTTAGTCCACCGATGTTGGTATTGTAATTCAGCTGCTGCACAAAGTTTTCGACTTGCCGGCGGAAACGAACCTCACCATAACGGCCAGTAGGCTGGGCATCACCGATGATGTTGTTTTCGTATTCCTTCTCCAGGCCTTCGTTAATGTCGCGCCCGTACCTAAGCGTTGCCGTAAGGCCGTTAATCGGCAGAGCAATGTCGGCGTAAAAACGGAAACCATAAGTATTGTCCCGGTCGCGCTCATCGTTGAGCAGCAGCTCCTGGAGTGCGTGGCGCCCCTGGTTGATGGGGCGTGAACCGACACCAAATTCAGGGAAACCTTCTCCAGAGTCAAAACGAGGATTACCCGCTGCATCCGTTACAATGTTACCCTGCTGGTCGTTAACGAATACGGGGTAAATAGAACCAATGTTCTTTGCAAAACCAAAGGGGTTTACGATGCTACCCGTGCCCGCAGAACTAGGTCCGGCAGCATTGGAAACCGTCACGTTGGCACTACCACCAAGGCTCAACCAGTTGTTGACATCAAAATCAGCGCTTACCCGGGAAGTAAGCCGGTCGTACTCAGAGCTTTGGATAAAACCGCCTTCTTCGAGATAAGAAGTAGAGAAAAAGATACTGTGATCTTCACCGCCACTGGATACATTTAAGTTGTAGTTAGTCCGTGTATTCGACACCTGAAGTTCATCATACCAGTTCAGACTCTGGTAGATCACCTCGGCATTGGGGTTGAGCTGGCCGTCAGTACCCACGATCTGGTCGTTGGGCACGTTGAACGGGTTATAGCCGAGGTTGTTAAAGATGTTATCGGAGGCAAATTGTGCATCACCATTGGCCGCACTTGAGTTTTTAAGCGCTTCCCACATGATCTCGTAGTATTCGCCGGGCGTTACTTCGTCGTAGAAAGGAACAGAAGGAGATACCCAACCGTGATTGACGGAAGCCGAAACCTGCGTCTTACCCTTGCGGGAACCTTTTTTGGTGGTAATGAGGATCACCCCGCCAGCAGCTCTCGAACCGTAAAGCGCGGTAGAGGAGGCATCCTTCAGGACCGTCATCGACTCAATGTCTTCCTGGTTGATGTTCACGAGCCCGCCCTCAAACTGGATACCATCGACAATGAAAAGAGGACCGGCACCACCGTTCAGTGTGCCGACTCCACGGATGAAGATGCCGGGAGAGGAACCCGGTCCGCCATTAGCAGAAGTGAACTGAACGCCTGTCGCGATACCTTCAATGGCGGCGATGGGAGAAGTTACGTTTCGAACCTCAAGGTCCTTAGCCCCGATAACGTCGGCAGAACCAGAGAAGGCTTCCTTGGTGGTGGTACCGAAGGCCGTAACGATTACCTCGTCGAGGATAGCGGCGGAAGGCTCCATGGTTACATTGATTACGGATTGTGTACCAACTTCAACCCGCTGGTTGGCAAAACCAGTGTAGCTAAAGAGGAGAACCTTGCTGCCGTCCGGTACGTTAATGCTGTAGGTACCGTCCAGATCAGTTACTGCGCCAGTACCGGTGCCTTCAACCAGGATGCTCACCCCGATCAGGGATTCGCCTTCGTCGTCGATCACCGTTCCGGTGACCATCTTTTGCGCCATGGTAATGCCCACGACAAAAAGAAGTAGTCCTGAGACTAGTAGAAATCTTTTCATGTTGAATTTGGTTTTGATTAAGTGGATGTTTTGAATAGGTTATTCAAATGTATGTATTCAATTAAATTGCTAGGCGCTCAGATGTTCACTCAGCAAGCCAAATGACACCATTTTGACATTCTGGATTCCGCTAGAGGGACGGAAAAAAGAATAGCCGTACTTTCACTTAGCTTGAGGTTTTAGTCTACCTGACCGCGCATAAGTGTAAACTGAGCACCTTTTTTGGTAGTATCAGTCAAGTAAAACCGTAACGCAGGGCACAAGAAAAACGCTGCTTGCTGTGCTTTTAATTATTACTGCGCGCGCTCTTGCGCTACCTGAACCCAACTCACCGCCCCACCCATTCAACAATCGCCCCACAAAGCTTCGCCACCTCCTCGTCCGAGACCACATAAGGTGGCATAACGTAGATTCGGGTACCGAAAGGGCGAATCCAAACACCACGGGCTACGAAAAAGGCCTGAATTTCAGCTACATCGACCGGTTCGTGGGTTTCGACCACACCGATGCCCCCGAGCACGCGGACGTCTTTCACGGCAGGCAGTTGGGCGGCGGCGCGCAGGTGCAAAGACAGGTTTTCGGAGAGGCTGGTAATCCGCTCCTGCCAGGGGGATGCGAGGAGGAGATCGATGCTGGCGCAGGCAACGGCGCAAGCCAGGGGGTTGGCCATGAAGGTGGGGCCGTGCATGAGCACCCGGGCTTCGCTCTGGTTGATGGCTCCGGCTACTTCGTCCGTACAAAGCGTTGCGGCGAGGGAGAGGTAGCCACCAGTGAGGGCTTTGCCGATGCACATGATGTTGGGCGTGAAGCCAGCGTGCTCAGCTGCAAACATTGTACCCGTACGGCCGAAGCCGGTAGCGATTTCATCGAAGATCAGCAGAAGGCTATGTTCATGGCACAGCTCTTTTACCGCACGGAGGTATCCAGGGTTATAAAAATGCATCCCTCCCGCGCCCTGAACTACGGGTTCGCAAATGAAGGCGGCACACTCGTGGGCGTGTGCACGGAAAGCGGTAGTAAGCTGCTCCAGGTAAGCTTCCTCCGGCGGTGCAGCAAACCCTCCCGGAGGGCGGGCAACGAAGTGGTGAACCGGTAAAAAGCCGTTGAACAATCCGTGCATCCCCGTATCCGGGTCACAGACGGACATCGGCCCGGTAGTATCTCCGTGGTAGCCGCCCCGGAAGGTGAGGAACTTGCCCCGGCCCCGTTCTCCGCGTGCGTGTTGGTACTGGACGGCCATCTTCATGGCCACTTCTACGGAGACCGATCCGCTGTCGGAGAAAAAAACCTTGTTTAAGCCTGCTGGGGTGATGTCTACCAATCTTCGGCCCAGCTCAACGGCGGGCTCGTGGGTGAAGCCGCCGAACATGACGTGGCTCATTTTAGCGGTCTGCGCAGCGATGGCGGCGTTGAGCTCCGGGACGTTGTAGCCGTGGATGGCGCACCACCAGGAGGCCATGCCGTCGGTAAGTTCGCGGCCATCGGCCAGGATGATGGTGGCGCCGTGGGCGGAGGCAACGGGGTATACGGGGAGTGGCTCCGTAAGGGAAGTGTAAGGGTGCCAGAGGTGGCTACGGTCGAAGGCTAATTGCTCGGGGTGGATAGGCCTGAATTTTGGGAGGGGCAAGATAGTTCTAAACTCAGGACTACGCTATGGGTGGCTCAACCCCTCCAAATCGCGATGGGCTGATCTCAGCCTTCGGCTTTCGATCAACCCATCGCTAGACGACGTACCCTTTCAGGGCACTGAGGTGCTAAACGGCAATACTTAACGGCCCTGAAAGGGTCGGTCCGCTAGCGAGGGGTTAAACGTGTGCCCAACGGGCACCGTTTAGCCCCTCGCGCATAACTGAGCTTGAAACAAAATCAGTTCCTTTCTCAAAACCGTAGCGGACCATTGTTATACACACTATCGGGTTTACTACCCTATCATTTTATACATAGAAAGCTAAAGGTTTGGTTTCCAGCTAAACAATGCTTTGCTTGCAGCCCGTAACGATTTTGTTAACCAACCTTGCATCCTGCGTCCGCGCCAAAAAAGTCGATTATGCAAAAACGAATAAACTTGTGGTCTTCGCCCCGAAACATCAGCACCGCCCTGATGTACAGTTTTGCTCAGCGGTCGGATACCGCAGTTGTTGATGAGCCACTGTACGCACATTACCTGGTTCGGCAAACAACCGAAGCCGACCATCCGGGTCGCGAAGAAATTTTGGCCAGCCAGGATGCGGACGGCAGCAAGGTCGTCAACCAGATGCTGAGCAACGACTACGGTGCCGAAGCCGTAGTCTTCAAGCAAATGACCCACCACCTGGTAGCGCTTGACCCTGCTTTTTTGGATAAGATGGACAACGTTCTCCTCATCCGCGACCCGCGCGCGATCCTGAACTCTTTCAGCAAAGTGGTTGATAAGGTAACCGCAGAAGACATCGGAATTCCGCAGCAGTACCAGCTTTTTCAGCAACTGAAAAAAGCGGGGAAGCTCACCGCCGTAGTAGACGCAAAGCTCCTGCTGATGAACCCGGAAGGGGTACTCCGCAAGTTATGCGACCGGCTCGGTGTCCCTTTTACCGAAAAAATGCTGCGCTGGAACGCTGGCGCCAGGCCCGAAGACGGTGTCTGGGCGGAGCACTGGTACGCAAACGTCCATAAAAGCACCGGTTTTAAGCCCTGGAGTGAGAAAAGCTTCCAACTCTCCCCCACCCTACAGAAAATTGCCGAAGATTGCCGCCCCGCTTACGAAGAGATGCTTCGGGAAGCCCTGAGGTAAACGTCTGATTAAACACTACCCAATCCTTTTCAAACCAAAAGATCAACCTTAACAACTATGCTACAAGAATTCAACCCCGCCAACAAAGACCTTAAAGTGTACATCGACGGCGAAATGCTGCACCGCGACGAAGCCAAGGTCAGTGTATTCGACAGCGTCGTGCAGGGGGGAGATGCCGTCTGGGAAGGCATCCGCGTCTACAACGGTCGCGTGTTTTCCCTTGATGCCCACCTCGACCGCCTCTTCGACTCCGCACACGCCATGCTTTTTGCGGGGGTTCCTTCGCGGGAGGAAGTCCGCGAGGCCATATTCACCACCCTGCGCGCCAACGATATGCGCGATGGCGTCCATATTCGCCTCACCCTCACGAGGGGCCGGAAGATCACTTCAGGCATGGATCCCCGCTTGAACCAGGCGGGCTGCAGCCTGATCGTGCTGGCCGAATACAAGCCACCGGTCTACCCGCCGTCCATCAAGCTGGCCACCAGCTCCGTACGGCGCAACAGCCCGATGAGCATCGACAGTAAGATCCACCACAATAACCTGATCAACAACATCATGGCGAAGATTGAGGCCAACAACGCCGGAGCTGATGCCGGCCTGATGCTCGATAAAGACGGCTACGTCTCCGAAGCCAACGGCGTGAACGTATTCACCATCCGCCGGGGAGTAGTCTACACACCGTACGCAGACTACTGCCTGCCGGGAATCACCCGTGCGACGGTACTGCAAATCTGTAAGGATAATGGTATTCCCGCCCAGGAAAAACGCCTGTCGATGACCGAGTTTTATACGGCCGACGAAGTCTTCACCACCGGCACCATGGGCGAACTCACCCGCGTGGAAAGCATCGATGCGCGTAAGATTGTGAACAAGCACGACAGCTCGGTACTGGATAAACTTAATGAGTTGTTTGCGGAGCTTACGCGGACGCAGGGGGTGGCGTTTTAATCAGCATTTAGCTTAAAGCATTTAGACTAAGTGCTGAATGCTTTAAGCTAAACGCTCAAGTTCTACAACCGCCCCCAGTAGTAAGAATAGCTAACGTAGGGAATAGGTGGAGGAAAGAAGGAGTTCCCTCCTTCCTGAACAGTAGCTATGCCAAAGTTCCAACGGTGCTGGCGTACGTGGAGGGCAGCGTTGAAGGTAGGCAGTAAAATCAGGTTTCGGTTCTGGAAGCGGGTTTCGCTGGTCAGGATCATGAGTGCTTCGGAGTAAATCGTCCAACTTTTACTGAGTTGGGCGCCGATGGCCATGCGGTGGGCCCAGGCCGTTGAACTTCCGTCTCCACGACGTCCGGCAGTGTTGTTATAAAACAAGCCCGTACCAAAGTTCAGAAACCGGCGGCTGGTCCCGATGGTGAGCATGCCGTGGAGGTCGCCTAGGATTGGGAGCCGCCCGCCGTTGAACGACTGGCCAATCGGTACGTAGAGCAATTTATTACTCACCCCGACGTGCAGAAGTGGCGAAAGGCTCCAACGGGCGCGCTGGGTGGATAAGGCTCCTAAAGGGCCAGCGAGGCCTACCCCAATTTGAAGATGATCGTTTAAGCTCCACTCCGTAGTTGCGTAGACAAGGTTGATGGTTTTCACCTCTGCTTTAGTGCCGTAGGGCAAGGCGGTAGGCTCGTAGGTAAGGTCTGTAAACCCGACGGTCGGCGCGTTCGAGCCTCCCCCACGCGAACCCTCTCCTACGGGGCGGAACACGCCCAGGAAACGAAGTTTACTGGTAGGGATCACGGAAACTTCTGTTGCTGACCGTACCCGGAAGCGGATGTTGGTCTCGTCTACCTCCAGTGCTGTTCCCAGCAGTTTGGTATAGTCCAAAAGAATAAGTTGGTGCAACTGTTCTTCGTTCCCCAACTCTACTTTATAGTGGATGCGGGATTGGTAGTTCTGAGCAAATAGGCAGCCACAAAATAACAGGGCAAGGGTGAATAGGCTTGAACGCATAGAAAATACACTGGGTGGGTACGGACAGGGTTGTATAGATTTAGACGTTAAGGTAGGCAACTTACGTTTGTTATACGTCGGTTTTTTTGAAAGACGTTCTCCTTTTTTTCAGCAGGGGTCAGTTTTCCCCAGTTTAAACCAGTTCAATAACTTCTACTTTTTATTCCTATGCTTGAGATCAAAAGTCAGTTCCAATCATTTCCAGATGTGATCACCCATCGTCCGAGCCGGCTATTCATCATTCTGGCCGGTTTTTTTGTAGCCAATGCGCTGGTAGCAGAACTCATCGGGGTTAAGATTTTTGCGCTCGAAGACACCCTTGGCGTTCAGCCGTGGAACTTCAGCCTCTTCGGAGAAGTAGGTGCGCTTCAGTTTTCCGCAGGTGTTTTGCTTTGGCCTATTGTTTTTGTGATGACGGACCTGCTGAACGAATACTACGGTCAGCGGGGCGTTCGGCTGTTGAGCTACCTTACGGTCGGGCTAATCCTGTATGCTTTCCTGATGATCTTTGCGACCATCAACCTTGCTCCGGCAGACTGGTGGGTGAGCCAATCGGTACGTCAGGGGGTGCCCGATAGCCAGGCGGCCTTTCTGGTTACTTTTGGCCAGGGGATGTACATCATTGTGGGCTCCGTTTCGGCTTTTCTACTGGCGCAGTTAACGGATGTTTTCGTATTTCAACGCATCCGCAAATCTACCGGAGAGCAACGCTTGTGGCT
This sequence comes from uncultured Lewinella sp., assembly GCA_964458975.1. Classification (GTDB taxonomy): domain Bacteria; phylum Bacteroidota; class Bacteroidia; order Chitinophagales; family Saprospiraceae; genus Neolewinella. Next base: position 16,639 of record CAYWMW010000071.1, read on the forward strand.
ACGGGCTACTGGCTCTACCCTTATCTCGCAGCTGGTGGATAGCCTGGTGGTTTTATTCGTAGCCTTCAAGTTGGGGCCGGAGTTGTTTGGCGGGCTGATTGAGCCCTGGCCGTGGTCGCGTCTGCTAGCGGTGGCCACGGTTCAGTACACCTTCAAGTTCATCATGGCCGTACTGATGACGCCGGTAATTTACCTCTTTCACAGCTGGATTGACCGCTACCTGGGGCACGAGGTGGCGAAGGAGATGAAGGCGCGGGCGCAGGTGCAAGGTGAGGTTTAAGGGTAGGCTGTTAAACCTGGCTGACGGTCCTTACGGAAAAAACATGAGGACAACCATCACCCCGCCGTCAG
>CAYWMW010000072.1:0-16938 GCA_964458975.1 uncultured Lewinella sp.
ACACCACACCACACCACACCACACCACACCACATCTTCTGTAGAGTACTAGTTCTAAGCTTAATTGTTTTTTTTACATTCGATGTTCTTTATGCACAAGAAGATTTGCTGCAAAGCGTAGAAAGTTATTACGATCGTTCTAACTGTGGTTTAGTGGGGGTAACTCCTTTACAAGGCGGGAGTGCTGTACTTACACAGCCTACCTCGGTAAATTCATTTGATCCAGATCAAATCTTTACAATTCCAGTAAATGCGTACCTGCTTTTGGATGAAGAGGGAGGATTTGACGAAGTTCTAGAAGGCATACTTGAGTATAATCAGCAAGATATTTATTCGTTATTACTGCTAAGAATTGAGGAGTGGAATGACTTAGTGCCAAGGCTGCAACTTGAGTTATGTAGTTTTCATTCAGTTTTTGCAATAGAGTCTGCGCGTACAAGTGGTTACGCTCCTTGGACGCATAAATGGGTACGTCGTAATTATCCGGAATTAATGACAGAAGACCCAAATGAGTCGTTACAAATATTTATTGGAGACGGTTCTCAAAATTGGGGTAATTCCCCTGATGGTGTGTTTATCTCACCTTTTCAAACTGTTTTCTTTCATGAGGTTGGTCATTATTTCGGTCTCTACCATACGGATTATGGGACATTTGCTAGAGATACAGAAGACTGCCCTGATAGGATTCTGCTATATCCAGATAATTCGTTAGTAGAAAACTGTATACCAGGAGATAACTCTAACGGGTTGTCAGTAGAAGAATGTGGCGATATGGATCTAGGTTTTTGCTCGGGCGATTTAGTTGCCGATACACCTGTAGATATTGGAGGGATGGATAATATATGTCCATCAATAGTAACAAGGGATATAAACGGTCAAGAATATGATTATACTCCGTCTTGGACTAATATCTTAAGAGCAAACGGATCTAGCATTCTTTCTACGCAGATGACAGACGGGCAAAAAAACAGAATGCTGGGTGTTTTTTTAGGCGAATTGCCACCAATCGGTCATCCCGAAGGGCCTAATTCACCCTTTCAGCCTGACTTTTCAATTTTGAGGGAAAATAGTATTGTTGCTAATGAATGTAATGATCACAGCGAGGTTTCACCAGTGTTTTTATACGGTTGGTCAAATATTAATTTAGTAAAAGTCGTTGAAAATGAGGTAGCACTTCAGCCAATTTTTCGTGGACGACTGAGCTACGAAAGTATTAATACAAATCCACCAATTTTTTCAGACGTTCAAAATGTTTCTTCTTACATTTTAGATGGTAGAGTCAAAAGGCCACTTGTTGAAGTTGATCGTGGTGGGTCAATCCAATTCGAGTTTGATGATTTTGAATTAGGATGTTCTGAAGAGGGGCTATTTTTTGAAGAGAACCTCAACATTAACGATGTTATAGCTCTCCTAAGACACGTGACAGGAGAGTTCCCATTAGAATCCCCTTACCTTAAAATTGCTGCTGATTTAAATAATAGCGGAACTATAAGGACATCCGATATTGTTAGCCTTATACAGAGAATTTTGGGGGTTTCAGAAAATTTTGACGTTCCTGATTTTAGAATGGTTCCAGAGTTAGCTTTTGTGTCGGATGAAATGTTCAGTACAGCCTTCGAAATAGACCCATTTACTGCTAGCTGGAATTTTCAAGATAAGCAGTATAACTACCTTCAGGATGAGGAATATTCTAGTTATTTGGGAGATCGTATTGACGAAACTGGTTTACCGAATTTAAAAGGTTTCAAGCACCAATTTCCAAGTGAATATACTCAAATTAGCGAAGCTGTATCTTTTAAGGTGGTGGAATCGGGTAACATCTACCAAGAGGACGACGGGGCGGAGGTAGGTAGGACAGTGAATCTAGCAATTGATGACCAGTCATCTTACAATAGTAAGGAGCGTAGTGTGAAAATAAGTTTTAGTTTGTCTTCCGGTCAGAGAGTCAAGGCTTTTTTAGCAAAGTTCAATGTTGGGAGACATAATAATGAAATTGAAGAAGGTCGCATAATTTTTTCTCGTATATATCCCGAAATTGTTGCGCCAGAACTTATGGATCATGCAATGGTAAATGAGGTTAATAATCCTAGTGAGGGAAAATTACGTTGTTTCTATTCTGGGGAGAAAGGGGTGTTTAGTTATTCAAATGGGAAGACAGAAAGTACAGCATCTGAATTTTTATTTTATGTAGTTGCAGATATTAAAGGGAAGGTCAAAGAAGAAGATATTTTAACACTTTTAGGGGAAATTGATTTTTCCTCCGTAGGGGTAAATTTGTTAAACCTAGAGGTCCAAATAGAGGATTTTGATGCAAAACAAACAGTCGCTACACTTGATGAGCCCGTTTGTACAGTTTATAATCCTGTAAGGAGCGATATATTTTCCCTTGAAATTCTTGCCAAGAAAAAAGCTAGTATGAATTTAACGGTGTGCGATTTCTCAGGAAATTGTAATTCCTATCAAATAGAAACGAATGTTACGGTAAAACCTGAAAGGTTTGAGCGTACTTTAGTAGGCTTGGAAAAAGGTATCGGCTATTATTGGATCACAGATGGAAATTATTTAAAATCAGGAATCGCGGTCATCGAATAGCTTTAAAAGAGGAGCAGCCTACAGGACTCATATTTTGTTAGTGAGCTAGTTTCGTAAAGAGGTACGAATTGTAACCTAACATAATATTTGTAACTTGAGTAACACAACCAACAACACATGTTTCATAAGTACACAAACGGCAGTAACATTATTACCTGCATAGTTAAGAGCAAACCGCAACTACCTAAGGGGTACTATATTTGGTTATACTTTTTCATAGTGTTCTTGGTGCCGCAAATTGTAAAGTCGCAAGTTTTCCCTTTACCTGAGCAAAATCCAGAGTGGATTGTGTCAACTTCCAGTACCACAGGAGTATTTGAGGAACGATATACACTTACGGGAGATTTGTTATCCTCAGACGGCGAGGAGTGGCCGATAGTGCAGCGAACGAGTCTGATTGACTTTCAAGGACTTGTTATTGCTCGAGTATTAAATGTTGGTGCTTATTACGTCGATGGTGATAAAGTGCGCTACAAAGATTTTGGATTTGGTGAATCAGAGGGGCTAATGTATGACTTTTCTGCTGAAATAGGCGATACGTTCTTCATAGTAGCTCCGTTTGCTTTTTCTCTTGATTCGGTTGAGGTAACGGTGACCGACCGAGAAATTACAAACTGTGACGACGGAGGTACTGAGCGTACAATTTATCTAAGCACAACTAGCCAGTCTCTGCTTGATGGACAATATGATTTTGTCTGGAAAGAAGGCTTTGGTGAGGTAGAATATCCTTTTCTAAGGAGGCAGTGCCTGGACTCAAATTGCGATATATTTTACGAGGGTAGTGTGCTAATATCGGAGGGCGATACAATAGTTGTCGGAGATAATAACGGCTGCTTAACCTCAGATGAGTATTTGACACTGGAAGAGCTACCGACATTAAATATTTACCCTAACCCGGTTTACTCTCGGTCAATCAATTTAAGAATAGAAGGGGGGGCTTTTAACGGAGCTGTTGTAGGCGTGAAAGTTCTGGACCAACTCGGTCGTCTCGTACGAAAGTCAGAAGAACGGATAATCGAAGGCGTGGTGGCGAGTGTAGATTTACACGGGTTGAAATCAGGTTCTTACTTTATCGTTTTGACGCAGGGGAGTGGTTTTTCGCTTACAAAAAGATTAGTTGTTGTCGATTGATGAGCTACGCTAAATCAGTGTACACAGATCCAGATTGATTCTTTCCAGGCGGAGACCTCGGCCAAGAAAATAATTGTCAAAACAACTAACTATCTTTCCGCTCAAGAAAATAGTCCTGGCATGCAAACCATCTCCGTCTTCGACATCTTCAAAATCGGCGTAGGCCCATCCAGCTCTCATACCCTCGGGCCCTGGAAGGCTGCTTTGGCATTTCGGGACTTGCTGCCGGAGATGCTGGAGGTAGTGTCCGTCAAAGTCTTGCTTTATGGTTCGTTGAGCAAAACGGGGGTTGGCCACGGAACAGACATCGCCGTGCAGCTCGGCCTCGAAGGCTTTGACCCGGAAACCATCGAAACGGCGGATATCCCCTTTCACCTCAGCCGCATCCGGTCGGAGAAAATGTTGCAGATGGCACAGCGAGCGGAAGGGCCGGTCAGCGTACCGTTTGACCCCGACGAAGACATCGTCTTTGAGCAAAGGAGCCGCTCTTTTCATCCCAACGGTCTGACCTTCATCGCTCGCCTGCGCTCCGGGCGAAAGGTTCGCCGTACCTACTATTCCATCGGCGGCGGCTTCATCGTCCGGGAAGGCTCGGCGAGCAAGCTGGAGGAACGACCGCATATCCCGTTCCCGATCGAGACGGCTGAAGAGCTGCTTCACTATGCCCGTTCTTCCGGAAAGTCGATTGCGGAGATCGTCCGTGCTAACGAGCTACGGGAATATTCCCCGGAGGAATTGAACGCAAAAATTGACCGCTACCTAAGGGTATTTAAGGGGGTGGTTCATAAAGGCTGTACGGCCCCGGAGGTGAACCTGCCCGGTGGCCTGAACGTGAAGCGGCGGGCGAAGAAAATGGCCGCCCGGCTACTCGGGGCTCCAGCCTCCACTGATCCTGTGGTTTTTCATGAACAACTGCGCGCCATCGAGCCCGATTTTACCACCGTAACCAGCTGGGTAAGCTGCTTCGCCCTGGCGGTGAACGAAGAAAACGCGGCCCTGGGCCGCGTCATCACCAGCCCGACCAACGGCGCGGCCGGGGTAATCCCCGCAGTGCTGTTCTACTACCGTTATTTCTGCAAGGAGGCGAACCCTGAAGGTGAACGCAACTTCTTCCTCGTTGCCGGAGAGATCGGCTCTCTGTTCAAGAAAAACGCCACCATCTCCGCGGCGGAGGGCGGTTGCCAGGCCGAAATCGGCGTAAGCTCCGCTATGGCCGCCGCTGCCCTGGCCGAAGCCCTCGGCGGCACCCCCGAACAAACCCTGATGGCCGCCGAAATTGCGATGGAGCACCACCTCGGCCTTACCTGCGATCCCATCGGCGGCCTGGTGCAAATACCCTGCATCGAGCGCAACGCGATGGGTGCGATGAAGGCCATCACGGCGGCTAACCTGGCCCTGCAATCCGAAGCCGACGATGCCATCGTTGACCTGGATTCCGTGATCCAAACCATGCTTGATACCGCCCGGGCGATGCACGCTGACTATAAGGAGACGGCTGAGGGAGGGCTGGCGGTGCGGGTTTCGGTGGCTGCGGCTAGTTGTTAACCGGAAGTGCCTTTTACAGTAGGTTCGGCTTTAGCCGATGCCTTGAAGCTAAAAAAAACAGCCACGAACGCAAGTTCATGGCTGTTTTTAACTTTCAAGGCAGCGGCTGAAGCCGCGCCTACTGTGTGCACCGCTCCAGGTTAGAGGTGAATAACCTCATCGTAAGCAGCGGCGGCGGCTTCCATGATCGCTTCGGACATGGTGGGGTGTGGGTGGACCGACTTCACGATCTCCATACCCGTAGTCTCCAGTTTGCGGGCAACGACCACCTCGGCGATCATCTCCGTTACGTTGGTGCCGATGAGGTGGGCGCCGAGGAATTCACCGTACTTCGCGTCGAAGATGACTTTTACGAAACCTTGCTTGGCACCTGCGGCACTCGCCTTACCTGAGGCACTGAAGGGGAACTTGCCCACTTTGAGCTCGTAACCGGCTTCTTTGGCGGCTTTTTCGGTGTAGCCGACGCTGGCGATCTCGGGGATGCAGTAGGTACAACCGGGGATGTTGTTGTAGTCGATAGGCTCGGGGTGGTGGCCAGCGATGGCTTCCACACAGGTTATGCCTTCGGCGGTGGCAACGTGGGCCAGGGCCTGGCCTTTCGTTACGTCGCCGATGGCGTAGATGCCGGGCACGTTGGTGCGGTACATCTCGTCCGTCTCGATCAGGCCACGGTCGGTCTTGATGCCGAGGTCTTCGAGGCCGATGTTTTCGGTGTTGGGCGCAACGCCGGCGGCGGAGAGCACCACGTCACACTCGATGATTTCCTCCTTGCCCGTCTTGCGGTTCTTGGTGGCCACCTTGAGGGTTTTCTTGCTGGTGTCAACGGATTCTACGCTGGTATTGGCGAGTACGTTGATGCCTTTCTTTTTGTAGATCTTGGTCAGTTCTTTGCTCACGTCGGCATCTTCGCGGGGGACGAGGCCTTCGGGCATGAACTCAACAATGGTTACCTCCGTGCCCATGCTGTGGTACACGTAGGCAAACTCAACACCGATAGCTCCGGCACCTACAACAACCATCCGCTTAGGCTGTTTGGGCAGCGTCATCGCTTTGCGGTACTCAATGACCTTTTCGCCGTCGATGGGCAGGTTGGGCAGGGCGCGGGCGCGGGCGCCGGTTGCAATGATGATGTGTTCGGCATCGTAGGTGGTCGCCTTGCCGGAAGGGGCCGTCACTTCGACCTTCTTGCCGCGGACCAACTTACCGGTTCCCTCAATCACCTCGATCTTATTCTTGCGCATCAGGAAGCTGATGCCCTTGCTCATACCGTCGGCGACACCACGGCTGCGGCCGATCACCGCGTCGAAGTCGACTTTCGGTTTGCCCACCTTGATGCCGTAATCTTCGGCGTGCTGGATGTATTCAAAAACCTGCGCACTTTTGATGAGGGCCTTGGTGGGGATACAACCCCAGTTGAGGCAAATACCTCCGAGGTTTTCGCGTTCCACGATTGCGACTTTCATGCCAAGTTGGGAGGCGCGGATGGCGGCGGGGTATCCGCCGGGGCCACTGCCGATAACGATGAGGTCGTAGGTCATAGTTCTATCTGGTTTTTCGTTTGAGGGGGCAAAGGTAGTTAACGGATTAGATACTTTGAGGTTTAGGCCGTTTGGGGCAATGTCCCCTACCGCACTAAAATCCGATCAGCAGCCACCTTACTGAAAACAACTTTTTCGTGCTCGGGGTAGGAGATGGTCAGTGAGCCATCGAATGCTTCCCGGTAATGAACCTTGATGACGGAGTTGAGCTTCAGCTCCCGGTCGTTGAGGAAGTGGAGGAAGTCGTTGGAGGTATGCGCGAGGCCAACCATCGTAACCGTTTGGCCACCAGCGCAATCACTTAGCCGACGGTGATCGGTTCGTACGAAGTTTCCGGCCTTATCCGGGATGGGGGAGCCGTGGGGGTCTACGGTGGGGTAGCCCATCAGCTCGTCCATCCGGGAGAAAAAGTCGGGGGATTTAACGTGCTCAATTTGTTCGGCGATCGCGTGGACCTCTTCCCAGCCGAAGCCCATTTGCTCAACGAGAAACATTTCGGTAAGCCGGTGCTTCCGCACGATGAGGGCGGCCGCTTTTCGGCCAGCGGCGGTCAGGCTTAGTGGTTTGTACTTTTCGTAGTGAACAAGGCCGGATTCAGCCAGCTTGCGAACCATGCTGTTGGCAGAGGGCTTGCTTACTTCCAGGGCTCGGGACAACTCGGATACGGCCACCTTCCCTTCCGCATCGGAAAGGGAGAGAAGGGCCTTCAGGTAGTTTTCTTCGGTTACGGTTGCCATGCAGGGGCAAAGATAATGTAAGGAGCCTAACCGTCGCCTAAAACGCAAATTGCGGTTCAGGGCGGATGCTAAACAACAAAGCCTTACCTTTCACTGTCTTAAAGGTAAGATTTACTGATTTATATTCCCTGACTATGATACGTACCCTTTTCTTCCTCGCCCTTAGTTTCCTGATCGTTGGCACGGTCATGGCACAGCAGCGCCTGCCGGGCAATAGCAATATTTACGGTACCACGGGCAAAGGGTTGGTATACGACAATGAGCTGTCGTTCAACGTCTCGTTGGCAACGCCCCGCAACTTTCTGATCGGGATGCGCTCCGGGAAGCTGATCTCGTTTGATGAGATGAAATACTGGTCGCTTTCTTTCGGTGATCTCCGCCACAGCCGCGAGCGCCGTGAAAACCCGGACCGAATCAACCTGCTGACCAACCGGGTAAGCCGGGCATACGTTTTCGGCAAGCAAAACCAACTCTACGCGCTACGTTTTGGCTGGGGTAAACGCAAGTACCTGAGCGAAAAGGCCCGCCAGCGGGGTGTGGCCATTGGTTATTCCTACGAGTTTGGCCCAACACTGGGCATCCTGAAACCTTACTACCTGGAGGTGAACTCCGGAGAGCCCAACAATAACAGCATCATTGACGTCCGCTACACCGGAGACAATGGCGCGGTGTTTCTCAACGAGGATGCCATCTTTGGCGCCTCGGCCTGGACGCAGGGCATTGATGAGCTGGGCATCCGCCCGGGCATTCACGTTAAAGCCGCTGCGCATTTTGCTTTTGGTGCTTACGATGAAATGGCCAAATCCCTGGAAGCTGGCGTATCTGCTGACTTTCTTTTCGGAGATACCGATATCCTGATTGAGAGCGACCTTACGCCGGGGGTGACGAATACACCGCTGCACCTCAATCTTTTCATCAACATACAGTTTGGTAAACGGTGGTAATCCGTAAAGGGCTAAAAATCAGTTTCTTTGCGGTAGCCCATCGTTTAGGGATGACACTTTATTCTTTTCCCATCTCTTAGGAACGCGAATAGAATAAAACACGATTTTCTGACCTGGCGTTTTTGTTCCTGCCGTTGTCAAAAATCCTTTGCATAGCCCCCGTTACGGAAATGATTTTTGGCGGCGGCAGGGGCAAAATAAGTCGGTCAGAAATCGTGTTTTATTTTGTTCGCGTTCCTTAAACGCCTCAGACGAACTATTTAACCTTCCACGGCACCTGCGGCCGCGCCCAAAATTCGCTACGGGCTTTACGAAACAAGGAAGTCAAACATCATTACCTTTGATCGCTCAAAAGTAAAGTTATGATGAAGACGGTCCGAGCTTGTTGCTACTTAATGTTGGTGTTATCGATTGTTGCCTGCGGTGATAAGGAAGAGGTGGGCACCGCCGGTAATAAGCGCCAAACCACCGAAGCAGTTGCTAATCTGTTTGCGCTCCAGCCAGCAGCGGCTTCGGGAATTGAATTTGTAAATTCAGTAGAAGTCAACAAAGAGCTGAACTACGTAAACTACGCCTACATCTTCAACGGCGGCGGAACGGCCATGTTGGATTATGATCAGGATGGGCTGATGGACCTCTACTTCGTCAGCAACCAAAAAGACAACAAACTATACCGCAATACCGGAAACTGGAAGTTTGAAGACATCACCGGAAGCGCCGGGGTAGGGGCAAACGGTGGACTAAAATCCGGCGTAACCATCGTGGACGTGAACGCCGATGGCTACCCGGACATCTACCTGGCCCGAACCGGCCTCCAGAAAGATGATGGCCCCCAGCCCGAGCGCAAAAACCAGCTTTTCCTCAACCAGAAAGACGGTACTTTCAAAGAAGAGGCCGCCCGCTACGGTCTGGACAGTGACCGGGCAACCAACCACGCTAACTTTTTTGACTACGACGGCGACGGCGACCTGGACTGCTACCTGTTGAACATCCCGACGGATTTTAGCGCCGTAAACAAGGTGCGCGCCCAGCAAACCAAAAATGGCATCAAGCGGATCACCACCCCCGCACACGCCTACGAATCCGACCAACTGCTGCGCAACGACGGTACCCATTTCACCGACGTAACGATGGCCGCAGGCGTGTACAACTACGGCTTTTCGCTCAGCTCCCTAATCCATGACTTCAACGGAGACGGCCAGCCGGACATCTACATCGCCAACGATTACATCGACTCCGACAAGCTCTATATCAACAACGGTAAGGGCCAGTTTACGGACCAGGCCGCAACCTATTTTCGCCACTCCTCACTCAACTCAATGGGCAGTGACCTGGCCGATTTGAACGGAGATGACCTGCCCGACCTTGTCTCAGTAGACATGTTGGCCGACGACCCCGTTCGGCTGAAAAGCCTGGAAAACGGAATGCGACCAGACCGCTACAACTCCCTCACACGGCTCGGTTACGGCCACCAGATGATGCGCAACCAAATGCAGATCAACAACGGCGCTGGCTTCTCCGAAGTGGGCGAAATGACCGGGATTTCGGCAACCGATTGGAGCTGGGCACCGCTGCTGGCGGACTTCGATAACGACGGAAATACGGACGTTTTCATCTCCAACGGCTTTCGGTACGACGTGACGGATATGGATTTTATCGCCTTCACCTCAGACTCTTTGGTGGCGGCGGGAATGCTGGAAAATGCGAGCGTTGCGGACTTTGAGACCTACCTTTCGCTGATTCCCACGGCTCCGCAGCCCAACCATTTGTACCGCAACCTGGGCGACCTTAAGTTCGAGAAAGCCGCCGAAGCCTGGGGGGTTGGTGGAGACAATTATTCCAGCAGCGCCGTTTACGGAGACCTCGATAATGACGGTGATCTGGACCTGGTGGTGGCTACACTGGATTCCCCGCCGCTGGTATACCGCAACCAGGCGGTGGAGAAAGGAATGGGCGGTAATTGGCTGCAAATCAGTGCCGCAGGGTCTGCATTTAACCCGGCTGCTTACGGGCTTACCGCCACCGTCGTTGCTGGTGGCCGACGGTTTTTGCGCGAACTCCAGCCGGTGCGTGGCTTCCTTGGTTCCGTTGATCCCGTTTTGCAGTTTGGGCTGGGTGGGGTCAATACTATTGACCGTTTGGAACTCCGCTGGCCGGATGGCAAGACCCAGGTACTGGAAGATATTGCCGTCAATCAGCGGCTAACCGTCGATCATAAAAATGCAGGCAATAAGAAGTTGCCGGGCGCGGCCGCAGGTGAAAAATTGTTTTCCTATCCTGGGGATCAAAGGGGGCTTAAGTTCGCGCACCGCGAAAACGCCTTCGATGACTTTGATCGCCAGGCCCTCATCCCCCGGATGCTGAGCAAAGAAGGCCCCGCCCTGACCACCGGAGACCTGAACGGCGACGGACGGGAAGATGTGTTCTTCGGCGGAGCAGCCGGAAGTGCTTCCGCCATCTTTTGGCAAGGACCGGACGGTACGTTCAGGGCTTCTCCTCATCAGCTCCCGGATGCGGACAAAAGCTATGAAGACACCAACGCACTGCTGTTCGACGCAGACGGTGACGGAGATAAAGACCTCTACGTAACGAGCGGCGGTAGTGCTTTCCCTAACGGCTCCAGCCGTTACCAGGACCGGTTGTACCTCAACGAGGGAGGTAAGTTTGCCAGGGCTTCGTTGCCAACAATGCCGACGAGTACTGGTGCCGTTGCCGCCATCGATTATGATGCCGACGGAGATACGGACTTACTGGTGGGCGGCCGCTCCGTACCGGGAGCTTACCCGCGTGCGCCCCGTTCTTACCTGTTGCAAAATAATGGGGGGAAGTTCACGGACGTAACGGAAAGCGTAATGCCGGAGCTGGCGAACGTAGGCATGGTGACCACCATTGCCGTGGGCGATCTGGAAGGGGATGAGCGCCCTGAAATTGTGCTCGCCGGGGAATGGATGCCGATAACCATCTTCTCCGCGAGTGATTCAGGTTACGGAAGGTCGGCTTCCAGCCCGAAAGGCACCGCCGGGAACTGGCAAAGTCTACTGATTGTTGATCTGAACGGCGACGGCCAAAACGAAATCATTGCCGGAAATGAAGGGACCAACAGCCGTTTCAAACCCTCCGCCGAACGCCCGATCCGCCTCTACGCCGATGACTTTGACGATAACGGAATGGTAGATCCCATCCTTACGGTTGCGGACAAGGACGGCCGGATGGTCCCGATGACGACCAAAGCCCAGTTCCTGAAGCAATTGCCGGGGATGAAGAAGAAGTTCGTTCGGACAAAGAACTATGCTAAAGCTTCCATCAAAGACATCTTTACGGCGGAGGAATTGGCGAAGGCGACCACCTTTGATCTGGAAACGGTTACCTCGATGAGCTTTCACCGGGAAGGAGATGTTTGGCGGTCTAGGCTGCTTCCGGCCCAAGCTCAGGTCGCGCCAATTCGGGCCGCCTACGCTGAAGACTTCAACGCCGATGGGCGGATGGACCTCCTGATGGTCGGGAACGACTACTCGCTCAATGTAGAAACCGGTAGAATTGATGCAGGCAACGGAACGCTACTCCTGAACGACGGTAAAGGAGGCTGGTCTGTGCCGCCTAACCGGGACCATGGCTTCTGGGCCAGCCTGGATGCCCGCCGCCTGGCACCCGTTAAACTGGCAGACGGCAAAACCGGCTGGATCATTGCTAACAATAACGGACCGGCGGGGATTTACCTGGAGGAATAGGTGGGGCTGCCGAACGGTTTTCCTAACTTCCTTAAGGTTCCGTCCTGATTGGAATGGTAGACCTTGCTTTATTACCTCACACGGTACCAGCGTACGCGCCCCAAAACAGCCAAAGAAGATTGGATATGGGCTACACCAGAAATTCAATCTCTCCCTTGCCGTCGTACCGGGCGCTTACGGCGCGGAAATGGCCCAGTTCATCCCGTTGTCGGCGTTTAACGGTGTAGTCTGCCGCTCGTAGTACATCTGAGCGGATTTTACCGAAGCTGGTGGGCAACTGATGCTCGCCCTGGCCGATGGCCATACAGCAAACCAGGGGTGCTTCCATATCCTCACACAGGCGGTAGACGAAGCTGTCCATCGCCAGCCGGACGGCCACCTCGCCCCGCGCATCCATCAGCGCGAGGGGAACCCTGGGGCCCGCCGGCACCAGGAGGGTGAGCGGCCGCTTGTGGTAAGACAATAAGGTGAACAAACGTGGATGAATGCGGGGGCACCACGCGAAGAGGGTTTCCTGATCCGCAAAAACCAACTCAGGTCGGTTGGTAGGAGAGGCCGGGCAAGCAGCGAGCAGCTTATGCACCGCTACGGGGTGCTGTACGTGAGCGGTAAGTTGCCACAAATTGGCGGAGGGTAAAAGCACGAGGCCGCCAGCGTGAAGGGTGGGTAAGGCTTGGGAGCCTCGCGGAGGCAGCGGGTGGTGCATCTCGGGGGTGAAATTAGTCCGTAGGTTCATATTACTTTTTGGAAGGGCGAACCGCTCAATTCGGGGCGATGGCCGGGGTTTCAATACAATCGTGAGGTGTGCCAATTAGCGTATTCCCGGAGGGGAGGCCGGATACGCAAGACACATTATTTAACTTTCGGGACTATAATTATTGTCAGCTACCACCATAAATAACGTATTTTTAGGACGCTGATCGTAGCTTTCAGACTAGGAACCCGTATTTTACCGTTCAGATTGTACCCTCCCTAAAATTTTAAGATTGAGCTTCCAAAATAAACTGCCCCAAAGCCTTTTCCTCGTACTAACGCTGCTTTTTCTTCCCTTTACGGAAGTCTTTGCCGATCACATCGTTGGTGGAGAATTTACCTACTCCTGTAATGGCTGGCTGAACGATGACCCGAGTACCGGAATTAAGGTCTATTCCTGCCAGATCAATATGTACCGGGATTGTATTGGGGACGGGGCTTTCTTTGACGGCGTGAATGCTGACCCTAATGGTACAACCGGCCCGGGTGGTTTCTCTAGCTCTCAGATGAATATTTCTATTTACCAAGGGGCAAACACTACGCCTTTTCAAGCAACCAGGGTGTTGCTACTCGGGCCGGTTCAGGATGTACCACTCAATATCGGAAACCCGTGTCTGGAGTTTGAAGAAGAAGCCTGTCAGCAAATTGGTGTATATGATTTTGAGGTGGAGTTGCCTGTTTCAGACCAGTCATACACGCTTACTTATCAGCGTTGCTGCCGCAACATGACGATTCTTAACCTGGTGAACCCCAGTCAAATTGGATCAACCTACTTTATTACGATTACCCCGGAAGCACAGCAGCGGTGCAACGAGAGCCCTAAGTTTAACATCAACCCACCGATTGCCCTGTGTGCCAACGCTGACTTCCAGATCGATCTTGGTGCCACTGAGCGTGAAAACGACAGCCTGGTTTATAAGCTTTGTGACCCCATTGTTGGTGGTGGACGGGACGGAAGTGGGCAGACGCCAACAACCTTTGACGATGTTGTTCCGCGGATTGAATCTCCTCCGCCCTACACGGCTGCCAGCTTCCAAATGCCTCAGTTCAATGTGAACAACCAACTGGGTGTTGGTAGCCGATTCGAACTGGATTCGGAGACAGGGCTCATGTCCGGGAATCCTATTTTTCGAGGAACATTTTCGCTTGCGGTCTGTGTGGAGGAATGGAGCCGGGATAGTGTGCCGATTCTGTTAAGTGAAACAAAACGAGAGTTCCAGATTACGGTTGGCTTATGTGGTAATCAGGTATTTGCTGATCTTCTGGAAACGGAGATCGACGCGCAGGGGCGCTTCTTTATCCGCCAGTGCGGGCCGGGGCAGAATACGATCATCAATGAGAGTACGGTAGAGCGCTTCATCACGGAGTACGACTGGGAGCTTAACGGGCCAGATGGGTTGATTTCGGGCTCTAACCGGGATTTCACTTCCACCATCACTACGGTAGGTGTCTACGAGGGGACGATGATCCTGAACCGAAACTCCATTGCCTCTAATTGCCGGGATACCGCAGAGTTCTTGCTTGGGGTATTCCCGGATACCGAACCGGATTTTGAATTCACGGTACCCGGCTGCGACGACGAGCCGATTGATTTTACGGACCTTTCCGTACCGCAGGGTATGAATACCATCACCGGTTGGTCCTGGGATTTTGCGGACAACTCCAACGAGGATACCCGGCAAAACCCCCGGCATCGCTACAATATTCCTGGAAACTTCGGCGTGACCTTAACCACCACGGATAACAACAACTGTACGGCTACCGTAACAAGGGACCTGGAGTACTTCCCCAGCCCCCGAACGATCCTGATTGAGCCCGACGAAGGATTTGGCTGCGCACCCTTCACTAAAGAATTCATCAACCTGAGCCAACCCATCAACGATGATTACATCTTTGAGTGGGAGTTTGGAGATGGCGGTACGGACGACGTTGCCAGCCCCACCTACGTTTATGAAAACAGTGGCGTTTATGATGTCTACCTCGGAATTACAAGCCCGACGGGTTGTTTTGTAGATACGACCTTTGTAAATCTCGTTGACGTACGCGATGCGCCTATGGCCGATTTCGACTGGACGCCAGAAGAGCCTACCAACATCCTGCCGGACATCCGCGTATTTGACCAAAGCACTGGCGCTAATCGCCAACGCTATGTGCTCACGAACTTCGCCGGAGAGTTACTTTTTACCACCCCGTTGCAAGACTTCGACTACACCCTCCGCGATACCGGCCGGGTGTTTATTACCCAATTCGTGACCCACCCCAGCGGCTGTGTTGATACGATTACGAAGTCGCTCAACCTAAAGCTAATCAATACTTACTTCCTGCCCGATGTCTTTACCCCCAACGGAGACGGTCTGAACGATTCCTTCTTCCCCGTAGGCTTGCTGGACGGGGTGACCGATTACCGCCTGCGCGTATGGACGCGCTGGGGCGAATTGGTCTTCTCAACCAATGATGTGAAAGGTGGTTGGGATGGCACCTATAAAGGCCGCCAAAGCCCGGGAGGAGGCTATTTGTGGGACGTACAGTACACGGACGTTAACGGAGATCCGGCGGCGTTTAAGGGTGGGGTGGTGCTGGTTCGGTAGAGACAAGACCGGTAAGCCCTCCACCGCACCTGCGGCCGCGCCCTCATATACGCTTATGGTAATCCTTAATATCGGAAAACATACTACAACAAATACCGCCTACGTTTAAACAGTGTCTTTCCCAAAGTTCCCACTTCAAGAACCTGTTTAAACCTGACTCATGCAAACGCAGAGATTGTTATTCCTGTGCCTGTGCACCTTGTTTTTTACGCACCTGAAGGCCGAAACCCGCCACATCCACGTCATCCAAATGCTCGATGATAACAGCCCGACTTACCTGATCCGTGAGGGCTCCCGAAGTATTGACTACGGCGTACAGCGGGAAGTAGACCGGATGCAGAAAGCGCTGGGTATATCCGACGTTCATTACTACCGCCTGAATGGCCATAACTTCAACCGTGAGGCGCTTGACTTTGTCGTGGACTATCAACTGTCTTACCAGGAACGCGACATCATTATCTTCGTCTATACCGGCCACGGTTTTCGGGAGAAGGGGAGCATGTCGCAGCTGCCAAAACTGTACTTCAGTGGCTACGAAAATGCGATGGAGGGAGACGAACTACGCTTCCGCTTGCTGGAAAAGAACCCCAGTCTTCTGATTAACCTGGTGATTGCCTGTAACTCTACGCAGGAGAACCAGCGCGTTGCGCCCGGCCGCCCGCAAGACACCGCCCCGTCGAGTGGTAGATTGGCCTCGGTACCAACGGGAGACCGGCCGTACCACACCCTGTTCAGCGATCAGCCGGGGTACACCAAAGTAATTGATCTGGTAAGCTCCGACCGGGAATACGAAACGTTCCTGAGCCGGGACGGGGGCATTTTCTTCAGCGAAGTCCTCTACGCCCTCCAGGAAGTATTTGCCGACCAACGGCTCACCTCCTGGCCGGGCATTTGTAGCTATATCCAGGAGCAAACGCTGCTGCGGACGCGGGAACGCGGCCTGCGCCAAAAGCCCTTCTGTACCTACAACGTCTTCAAGGCGATGGACGGTAATGTCCCGACGGTAATTGTGACCGGCGGCGGTGATGCCATCTCCTGCCGGGTAGCCCGGAAACAGCTCCGCCGCGAGCAACGGGTGGAGCTAAAAGCCCTGCGCCGCCGCCATCGGCAGGAAACCCGCGCCCTGCGGAGCCGGGATGACCGCCGGCTGGCAGCCCTGCGCCAGCGGCAGGAGGTGGGCAAGATGAAGTATGTGCACTTGCAGGCTTATCAGCGGAAGGCTGCGGCTTGTAAGTAGGTAGTAATTTGGTTCGGTGGTTCGGTGGTTCGGTGGTTCAGTGGTTCAGTGGCAATGTGGTTCAGTGGTAATGTGGCTGCTACCGTATTTTATAGTGCGTATTTCCACGTTTCCTCACCAGTACCACCAGACCACCGAACCACCAG